>DAIPIS010000318.1:0-2149 GCA_036770665.1 Meridianimarinicoccus sp. | reverse complement strand
TGCCACTGCTGCACCAGGTGACGTTCTCGGTCTGGCCCGATGCCGCCGCCATGGCCCGCTTCGCCCGCGCCGACGGCCCCCATGCCCGCGCCATCGCCGCCGTGCGCGACGGCGACTGGTTTTCCGAAGAACTCTATGCCCGGTTCCGCCTGCTCGACACACGCGGTACATGGGGTGGAACGGACCCCCTGAATGGCCCACTGACCGAACGGACCCAAGCCGCATGAGCGACCCCTTTCCCTTCACCGCCATCGTCGGACAGGACGACATGAAGCGCGCCCTGATCCTGACCGCGATCGACCCCGGCATCGGCGGCGTGCTCGTGTTCGGCGACCGGGGCACGGGCAAGTCCACCGCCGTGCGTGCGCTGGCGGCGCTGCTGCCGCCGATCGCGGCCGTGCAGGGCTGCCCGGTGAACGCCGCCCACCACGCCGACTGCCCGGACTGGGCGCGCGTGCCCGCCGACGCGCCCATCGTCACGCGCCCGACGCCGGTGGTGGACCTGCCGCTTGGTGCCTCCGAGGACCGGGTGACCGGCGCGCTCGACATCGAACGGGCGCTGACGCGCGGCGAGAAGGCGTTCGAACCGGGGCTGCTCGCCGCCGCCAATCGCGGGTACCTGTATATCGACGAGGCGAACCTGCTGGAGGATCACATCGTCGATCTGCTGCTGGACGTGGCGCAATCGGGCGAGAACGTGGTCGAACGCGAAGGCCTGTCGATCCGCCACGCCGCGCGCTTCGTGCTGGTGGGCTCCGGCAACCCCGAGGAAGGCGAGCTGCGGCCACAACTTCTGGACCGTTTCGGCCTGTCGGTCGAGGTGCGCTCCCCCACCGACATCGGCGAACGGGTGGAGGTCATCCGCCGCCGCGACGCCTATGACCGCGACCGCGACGGGTTCGTGGCGCGCCATGCCGACGCGCAGGCCGACCTGCGGGACCGCATCCTTGCGGCGCGCGCGCGGCTCGCCGGGATGACCACGCCCGACGCCGTTCTGCACGACTGTGCGGGGCTGTGCGTGGCACTCGGGTCGGACGGTTTGCGGGGCGAACTGACGCTGTTGCGCGCCGGGCGCGCACTGGCGGCCTTCGACGGGGCCGACACGGTCACGCGTGACCACCTGCGCCGCATCGCCCCCATGGCCCTGAGCCACCGGCTGCGCCGCGACCCGCTGGACGAAGCCGGCAGCGCCACCCGCGTCGCCCGCACCGTGGCCGAGGTCTTTGCAGCATGACCCCCGCCGCGGCGGCTGGTCGTCTCGCGCCCGGCCCGCGTGACGCCGATGGCGCGCCCGAGCCGCGTGACGCCGTTGTCGCGCCCGAGGCGCGTGACGCCGATGGCGCGCAAGGCCCGCGTGAGACGGAAATCGCGCCCATTGCGCGCGCAGGCATGGCCGGGGACTGGGCGCGCGCCGCGCTGGCGGTGGACCTGCTGGCCGTCGATCCCGCGGGACTGGGCGGGTTGCACCTGCGCGCGCGCCCGGGCCCGGTGCGCGACGCGGTGCTCGCACGCCTGTCCGCCGTGCCGCTGCCACGCCAGAAACTGCATCCGGCCATGGGCGACGAGGCGCTGTTCGGCGGGCTCGACCTGACCGCGACGCTGGGCGCGGGGCGCATGGTGCAACGCGCGGGCCTGCTGGCGGAACCCCGGCTGCTGGTGCTGACCATGGCCGAACGCTGCCCGCCCGGCATGGCCGCGCGGCTGGCCGCCCATGCCGACCGGCGGGCCGGCGCGCTCGTGTTGCTGGACGAAGGCGTGGACCCGGACGAAGCGGCCCCTGCGGCGCTGTCGGACCGGCTGGCCTTTGCGCTGCCGCTTGACGGGATCGGACGTCACCTGATCGCAACGGTCGCGCCCGCCGGGGCGGAACGCCTGGCCGCCGCGCGGGATCGCCTGACAGGGATCGCGCTGGCGGACGCCGCGGTGCAGGCCGTCGTGGTGCTGGCGGCACGGCTGGGGATCGACGGGCTGCGCGCGCCGATGCTGGCGCTGGCCGCCGCGCGCGCGCATGCGGCGCTCGCCGGGCGCGACGCCGTGGCGGACGACGACATCGCCGCGGCTGCAGCGCTCGTTCTGGTCCCGCGCGCGACCCGCGCGCCCGTGCAGGAGGAACCGGATCAGCCGGACGACCCGCCCCCCCCCGACGACG
>DAIPIS010000317.1:0-2161 GCA_036770665.1 Meridianimarinicoccus sp. | reverse complement strand
GTCACGGGCACCGCGACCTACCGCGAACGGATGCTGCTGCCGCCCGGCGCGGTGTTTACCGCCGTGCTCGAAGACATCTCCCGCGCCGACGCGCCCGCGATCGAACTGGGGCGTGTCACCCGCACCGATCCCGGCGCGCCGCCCTTCGACTTCGCCATCGCCCATGACGCCACCACCATCGACCCGCGGATGACCTATGCCGTGCGCGCACAGGTGCACGGCCCGGACGGGCTGATGTTCACCACCGACACCATCGCGCCCGTGCTGACCCACGGCGCGCCCGACCGGGTGGACCTGACGATGATCCGCGCCACTGATCACACCGAAGACGAGACGGGCGCGCCGCTGCCTGCCCATGGCCTGCGCCTGCCCGCGATCTTCACCGGCACGCTGCCCTGCGCCGATTGCGTGGGCATCGACCACCAGCTCGAACTCTTTCCCGAACAGGGCTTCCACCTGCGCCGCGACTGGCTCGGCCGCGACGCGCCGCTCACCCAGACCGACCGGGGGCGCTGGCATCTCGACCCGGCCACCGGCGCGCTGGTGCTGGGCGATGTGGCGGACGGCCCGATCCGCTGGCAGGTCACCGGGCCGGACACCCTGCGCCTCCTGGCCACCGATG
Source organism: Meridianimarinicoccus sp. (assembly GCA_036770665.1). Taxonomy (GTDB): domain Bacteria; phylum Pseudomonadota; class Alphaproteobacteria; order Rhodobacterales; family Rhodobacteraceae; genus Meridianimarinicoccus. The sequence goes on along the minus strand of DAIPIS010000317.1, from coordinate 1,539 downwards.
GCAGCCCGATCCTGTCGGACCTGCCCTATGACCTGACCGCCGACGCCACGCGCGACCCGATCCCCGTGGCGGGGGCCATGACCGGGGCCTTCACCTATTTCGCCGATGCCGCCCTGTTCGAGGATTGCCGGACCGGCCAGCGCTACCCGGTGGCGATGGAGGGCGACTACCTCGCGCTCGAACGCGCCTATCTGGAGGCAGGGGGCGAACCCGCCGCCCCCGTTCTGGCCACCGTCATGGGCGACATCGCCATGCGCCCGCCGATGGAAGGGCCAGATCGCCCGATCCTGCGGGTGGAGCGGTTCGTGGCACTCTGGCCCACCGAAACCTGCGACCGCAATCGCGCGCAGGCCGATCTGGTGAACACCTACTGGCGGCTCGACCGGCTGGGCGACACCCCCGTCACCCCCGTGCCCGACCGCACCGAACCCCATATGGTCCTGCTGGCGGACGCGGGGCAGGGGACCCGCGTCGCCGCCACCGCCGGGTGCAACCGCATGATCGGCGCCGTGGACGTGTCGGCCCGCAGCATCGCCTTCGGCCAGATGGCGATGACCATGATGGCCTGCCCCCCACCGCTCGACGCGCGCGAACGGGATTTCGCCAACGCGCTGGAACAGTCGCGCGGCTGGCAGGTCGCGGGCCAGACGCTCATCCTGACCGACGAGCACGACACGGTCACGGCGCTGTTCCGCGCGGTCTACCTGCCCTGATCCCGCGGCGGGTGGACATGACCGCTCCATGCGTTAGGCAAGGCACACCCGGACCCGAGCCAACGGAAAGCACGCCATGACCGCCCCCCGCACCATCCTGATCACCGGCGCCGGCAGCGGCATCGGCCGCGCCACCGCCGAACGCTTCCTCGCCGCGGGCTGGCGCGTGGCCCTGCTGGGCCGCCGCCGCGACGCGCTGGCGGACACCGCGGGCGACGCCACGGGCGCCCTGATCCTGCCCTGCGACGTGACCGACGCGGACGCCGTCACCGACGCCTTCGTCACCGTCGCGCGCAGCTGGGGACGGCTCGACGTGCTGTTCAACAACGCGGGCACCGGCCTTGGGTCGCAACTGATCGACGACATGGACGTGGCCGAGTTCCGCCGCGTGGTGGACGTGAACGTCACGGGCATGTTCCTGTGCGCCCGCGCGGCCTTCGGGCTGATGCGGCGGCAAGACCCGATGGGCGGACGCATCATCAACAACGGCTCGATCTCGGCCCATGCGCCGCGCCCCGGATCGGTCGCCTATACCATGACCAAGCACGCCGTCACCGGCCTGACGCGGACCCTGTCGCTGGATGGTCGCGCCTTCGACATCGCCTGCGGCCAGATCGACATCGGCAATGCGCAGACGGACCTCGCCGCCGCCATCGCGCACGGCGTCCCGCAGGCCGATGGCAGCATGCGCGCGGAGCCCATGATGGACGTGGGGCAGGTCGCCGACGCGGTGCTGCACATGGCCCAACTGCCGCTCTCCGCCAACGTGCAGTTCCTGACGATCATGGCCACCAAGATGCCCTTCGTCGGGCGCGGCTGACCGCGC
>DAIPIS010000316.1:0-2162 GCA_036770665.1 Meridianimarinicoccus sp. | reverse complement strand
GGCCCTTGAGCCGCGTCAGCGACGCGATGCGCGCGACTTCCTCCACCAGATCGGCTTCGCCCTGCACGTCCCCGCGCCATGGCGGGACATGGGCCATGCCGTCCACGATGCAGAACCCGAGTGCCGTCAGCGACGCGCGCTGCACTTCGGGCGCGATCTGCATCCCCACAAGGCTTTGCACCCGGTCGGTGTCCAGCGGATAGGCGCGCGCCACGTCCGGCATCGCCCCCGCCATCACCACCTCGGACGGTTCCCCCCCTGCGTGATCCAGGATCATGCGCGTCGCGTGCTCCAGCCCGATGGGCGTCCATGTGGGGTCGATGCCGCGCTCGAACCGGTAGCGCGCGTCGGAATTGATCCTGAGTGCGCGGCCCGTCAGCGCCGTTCGCACCGGGTCGAAATAGGCGGCCTCGATGAACACGTTGCGCGTCGCCTCGGTCACGCCCGTGCGCGCGCCGCCCATGACACCGGCGATGCTTTCGACGCCCTCCGCGTCGGAAATCAGCGTCATGCCGGGGGCGAAGCGGTATTCGCGGTCATCCAGCCCGATCAGGCTTTCGTCGCCCTGCGCCGCATGCACCCGCAGCCCGCCGTTGATCTTGTCGGCATCGAAGACGTGCAGCGGGCGGTTGCGGTCGAAGGTGAAGAAATTCGTCACGTCCACAAGAAAACTGATCGGCCGCAGCCCGATGGCGCGCATCTGGTCCTGCAACCAGCGCGGCGAGGGGCCGTTCGTCACCCCCCGGATCAGCCGCCCGTAGAACACCGGGCAGCCGTCGCGGGCGTCGTCGTCGATGGTCACGCCGATGGGGCAGGGGAACGCCCCCGGCACCGGGTCGCAGTCCCGGTCGACGAGCCGCCCCAGCCCGCGCGCGGCCAGGTCCCGCGCGATGCCCCGCACCCCCAGCGCGTCGCCCCGGTTGGGGGTGATGGCGATCTCGATCACCGGGTCCACGCGGGCGGGGTCGTTTTCGGCCAGCCAGTCGGCGAAGCTTTGCCCGACCTCGCCCGAGGGCAGCTCGATGATGCCGTCATGTTCCTCGGACAGGTTCAGTTCGCGCTCGGAACACATCATGCCGTGGCTTTCCACGCCCCGGATCTTGCCCACGCCCAGCGTTGTGTCGATGCCGGGCACGTAATCGCCGGGCTTCGCGAGCACCACGGTGATCCCCGCCCGCGCGTTGGGCGCGCCACAGACGATCTGCTTTTGCCCCTCGTCCGTGTCCACCATGCAGACCCGCAGCCGGTCGGCATCGGGGTGCTGCGTCGCCTCCATCACCCGCGCCAGCGTGAAGCGGCGCAGCGTGTCGGCGGGATTGTGCACGCCTTCGACCTCGAGCCCGAGATCGGTCAGCGTCTCGGCGATCTCGTCCACCGTGGCGGTGGTGTCCAGATGCGCCTTGAGCCAGGAAAGCGTGAATTTCATGTGGATCGTCCCGTTCGCTGCTGCGCTGTCGACCTAGCGCAGGGCGCGCGCGATGTGAAGGCCGCAGCCGCGCCCCCGCGCCGTGCCGGTCACATGCGGTCGGTCAGATCCAGCCCTGGGTGGTGGCCAGGTACACCCCGCCCGCGATCGCCAGCAGGACCAGCCCGACCCCCGCCATGCGCCACTGCCGGGCGGCGCGCAGGTCGGCGTCCGCGCGCGCCTGCGCATCCGCGGCCCGGCGCATGGCGATGGCGTGGTCGCGGGCATGGGCGGCCTCGCGGTCGGCAAGGGCTGCCTCGGTCTCGGCGATGCGGCGCTGGCTTTCGGTCATGGCCTCGGCCCGGACGGCCAGAAGCTCGCTGTCGCGGATGGCCTGCTCGGTCTCGGCGGACAGCCGGGCCTCCATCCGGTCAAGCCGCGCGCGGTCCGCCGCCAGTGCCGCGCGGTCGGCATCGAGGGCGGCGCGGTCCGCGTCCAGCGCCGCCCGGTCCGCGGCCAGCCGCGCCGCCGTGTCGCCGTCGCGGGCGCGCAGGCCCCGGTATCCGGGCCGCAGGTCGCGCAGCCGGTTGACATACAGTTCCCCCAGCACGCGCCCGTCCGCCATCATCGGCTCCAGCGCATCGTAAAGCCTGTCCCACGACGCGCTCTCGGCCGCGGGCGTGTCGGACGGCAGGCCGAAGAACACCACCGCGTCCTGCCAGACCAGATCCAGCCGCCGCGGCGCATTGGCGGGCGC
>DAIPIS010000315.1:0-2164 GCA_036770665.1 Meridianimarinicoccus sp. | reverse complement strand
TGCGGGCCGGTGTGCCCGCCGCAGGGGTTGTATCTTGCCCATGTGTCGTATCCGGTCGATCCCTTTCCTGACCCGTCTGCGCTGGACTGACGGCCACCTCGCCCCGCTTGCGCGGGAGGCAACGCGCAGCGGACCGGGATCGCCCCCCGGCGCGACGCGTGCCGCCCGTGACAGGCGGTGGGCACCGCGCGCAGGCCGCCCCGCCTGCTGTCGGTCAGAACCGCCGCAGGTCGATCCCCGCCATCCGCAGCGCAGCCCGGAGCGCGCGGGCCATCGCGACGGCGTCGGGGGTGTCGCCATGCAGGCACACGGTATCGATCCGCGTCGGCAGGTGGCTGCCCTGCGCCGTGATGATCGCGCCCGCGCGCAGCATGGCAAGGACGCGGTCGGTCACGGTTGCCGGATCGTGCAGCACCGCGCCCGGTGCGCGGCGGTCCAGAAGCCGTCCGTCTTCGTCATAGCCCCGGTCGGCGAAGATCTCGGCGGCGCTGCGGGCGCCCAGCGTGTCTGCGGCGCGTGCCTGTGCCGTGCCCGCGATGACCACGAGGATCAGGTCGGGGTCGACCGCAAGCGCCCCGGCAAAGGCGGCCTCGGCCAGCGTTGCGTCCTCCGCCGCCATGTTGGCGAGCGCGCCGTGCAGCTTGAGATGCCGCACGCGCCCGCCCGCCGCCCGCGCCATCGCCTGCGCCGCACCAAGCTGGTAGGCGACAAGGTTGCGCGCCTCGGCCGGGCTGATCTGCATGCGCCGCCGCCCGAAGCCCTGCAGGTCGGGAAGGCCGGGATGCGCGCCAATCCCCACACCACGCGCCACGGCACGGGCCATGGTGGCGGCCATCACGTCCGGATCGCCCGCGTGGAACCCGCAGGCGACATTGGCCGATGTCACGATGTCCAGCAACGCCGCATCCGCGCCCATGGGCCACGGCCCGAACCCTTCGCCCATGTCGGCGTTCAGGTCGATGGATCGGGTCATGGATCGCTCTCCGGGTCATGTCCGGCGGTCACGCCGCTGACCAGTTGATAGGCCAGCAGGTCCGGGATGTCATGCGGATCACGGATCAGCGGGCGCAGGTGGCGGGGCAGGTCGGCGCGGCGCGTGGCCTCTGTGATCTCGGCGGCGCGGGCGTCCTCCAGCGGCACGAAGACGAAGCGCAGCGGCACCCCCGGCGGGGCCTGCACCAGTCGCGGCAGATCGCAAGGCAGGACCGACCCGATCCGGGGATAGCCCCCGGTCGTCTGGCATTCGGCCAGCAGCACGAAGGGCGTGCCGTCGCCGGTGATCTGGATGTCGCCGGGCACCACCACGTCCGACAGGATCGACAGGCCCGCGCCTGCCGGGAACTGCCCGCCGGTCAGCCGTTGCCCCATCCGGTTGCCGCGTGCATCGCGCGCCAGCGTCGCGGCTTCGAACCGGGCGCGGATGGACGGGTCGAACAGCCCCGTCTGCGGTCCGGCCACAACGCGGATCGTGCCGCCGTCGAACCGCGGCAAGGGATCCAGCGTCAGACCGGTCCGCGTTCCGCCATCCGCACCGACCGCCAGCCGGTCCCCCGCCGCCAGCATCCGCCCGATGCCCGCCGCCAGATGCGCCGACCGGCTGCCCAGCACCGGCGGCGTGTCGATGCCGCCGCCCACATGCAGGTAGCCAATGCCGCCCGCCCGTGCCGCGATGTCGATCTGCGCGCCGCGCGGCACGGAATGGGACGCATGCCACACCAGCGGCGCGCCATCGCAGGTCGCACGCATGGGGGCACCCGTCAGCGCGATGCGCAGGTCGCGCTCCGCCGACAGAGCGACAACGCTGCCCGCGATTTCCAGCGCGGCACAGGTCGCGGGCTGGCCCAGCAGCGCCGCGCCTTCGGCCAGCGCCAACCGGTCCGCGGCCCCACCGCGCGATAGGCCCTGCGACAGGTAACCCGATCGTCCCGCATCCTGCACCGTGACGCCGGGGCTTGCACGCAGGATGGTCAGGGCCACGGGATCACCTCGGCCCCGCCCTGCGCGCGGGCGGCCTCCAGCCCGTCGCGGTCGGTAGCGGTGAACAGAACCGCGTCGCCGGGGCGCAGCAGGAACGGGTCGGCCCGGTCGGGATCGAACAAGCGCGCCGCAGTCTGGCCCACATGCCGCCAGCCGGTGGGCGACGCGACCGAGAACAGCACGACCT
>DAIPIS010000314.1:0-2165 GCA_036770665.1 Meridianimarinicoccus sp. | reverse complement strand
ACCGGCTACGGCACGGCGCACAACCTGACTCCGGAACTTCAGGAAAAAATCAAGGAAGCGTTCTTCAGCTTCGACTGGGTGGGAACGACGCTCGAAGCCGAGTTCTCGAAGTCGGGTGAGGCGCAGTTTATCCCGATCACCTTCCAGAAGGATTGGTCGGTGATCCGTCAGATCGACGAAGCGACCGGCGTGTCCTACGCCTGCCAGTGACGCGCACTATCTGACGATGCGGGCGGCTTGCCGCCCGCATCATTCTTTTCGGGGACGGGCATGCTGGAACTTCAGTCGCTGACCAAGACATACCGCACCGGCGACAAGGCGCTGGCCGAGGTGTCCTTCACCGTGCCGCAGGGACAGGTGGTGGGCCTGATCGGGCCGTCCGGCGCGGGCAAGTCGACGCTGATCCGCTGCATCAACCGTCTGGTGGAACCGAGCGCGGGCAAGATCCTTCTGTCGGGCACGCAACTGACCGGCCTGTCGCCCCGGGCCCTGCGCCGCGAGCGCCGCAGGATCGGGATGATCTTTCAGGAATACGCGCTGGTCGAACGGTTGACGGTGATGGAGAACGTCCTGTCGGGCCGCCTTGGGTATGTGTCCTTCTGGCAGAGCTTCACCCGCCGCTTTCCGCCCGGGGACATCGAGCGCGCCTATCGCCTGCTCGACCGCGTGGGCCTGATCGACCATGCCGACAAGCGCGCCGACGCACTGTCGGGCGGGCAGCGCCAGCGCGTGGGCATAGCGCGCGCGCTCGCGCAAGAGCCCGAGCTTCTTCTGGTGGACGAACCGACTGCCAGCCTCGACCCCAAGACCAGCCGCCAGATCATGCGGCTCCTTATCGAGATCTGCGCCGAAAGCGGGTTGCCCGCCATCGTCAACATCCACGACGTGCCGCTTGCGCAGCAGTTCATGCAGCGCATCATCGGCCTGCGGGACGGGCGCATGGTCTTTGACGGGTCGCCGTCAGAGCTGACGGAAACTGCCCTCACCACGATCTACGGCGCCGAGGACTGGACGGCGATGCGGCAGGGCTCCGAGGAGGACGTGGCGGCCGAACGCGAGGCCGCCCGGCAGATGGCGGCGCTCGGCGCATGACCGCGGCCGCCTATCCCACGCGCTGGCGCCGCCCGCCGCAGATCCTCAGGCACCGCGGCTGGCGCATCGCGATCCAGTTGGGCTTCCTGATCTGGCTGGTGCTGGCGCTGTCGACGATCGACGTGAACTGGGCCCGCGTCGTTGTGGGATGGGAGCGCGGGCTGCGATTCATCAGCGGGTTCCTGCAACCCGACTTCACCTCGCGCTGGACCGACATCCAGCGCGGGCTGATCGAGAGCCTGACGATGACACTGACGTCGACCGTGGTCGGCGTCCTGATCTCGATCCCCATCGGGATCGGCGCCGCGCGCAACCTGGCGCCGCGCTGGATCTACATGATCTGCCGCGGCATCATCGCGCTCAGCCGAGCGCTGCAGGAGATCATCGTCGCGATCTTCTTCGTCGCGATGTTCGGCTTCGGCCCGTTCGCGGGGTTCCTGACGCTGTCCTTCGCCACCATCGGCTTCATCTCCAAGCTTCTGGCCGAGGACATCGAGGACATCGACGAATCCCAGGCCGAGGCGATCCGCGCCACGGGCGGCGGGTTCCTGCAACTTCTGAACTACGGCATCCAGCCGCAGGTCATGCCGCGGCTCATCGGCCTGTCGCTATACCGGCTCGACATCAACTTCCGCGAAAGCGCGGTAATCGGGATCGTGGGCGCGGGCGGCATAGGGGCCACGCTCAACACAGCCATGGACCGCTATGAATACGACAGCGCTGGGGCGATCCTGCTGACCATCATCCTGATCGTGATGGTGGCGGAGTATTCGTCCTCCTACCTCCGGAAGTTCCTGCAATGACGCTCTCGGCGACACTCCCGAAGGAGTGGCAGCACCGAACACCCCGCGCGCGGCTTCTGCTCTGGGCAGGCTGGCTCGCACTTGTCGCGCTGTTCGTCTGGTGCTGGGAGGTGATGACCGAGCGCACCATCTGGGCGTTCGTCTACGACGCCCCGCGCCAGGCGCAGGACATCGGCAGCCGAATGCTGCCGCCCCGCTGGGCTTACATGAACGAACTCTGGCTGCCGCTCTGGGACACGCTCAACATGGCGACGCTGGGCACGATCCTGG
>DAIPIS010000075.1:5256-9775 GCA_036770665.1 Meridianimarinicoccus sp. | reverse complement strand
TGGGGGAACATGCCGAACTGGGCATCGAGATGGCGCCGCACATGCCGACCGACCCCGACAATTCGGCCAACACGCTGCTCTACAACTATACGTTCTGGGCGGATTATCGCGACGACATCGACGCGAAGTTCCAGTCGTGGCTGGTGCAGTGACGACCGGACCGGACAGGGGCCGCCTGGCCCCTTTCCAGCCTTGCACAACGGCAAGGCGTGACCGAATGGCAAGGCGGGAACAGCATGGCTGACGCGATCAACACCAATGCGGGAACCACGATGGCCGACCGACGCGCAGAGGCTGCGGCGTCGGGACCGGTTCTGGCCTCGGACGGAACACCCCTGAAGGCCAGCCTGAACCGGGCACTGCGGGCGCAGAAACTGCGCGCGCTCATGCTCGTGGCACCGCTTCTGGTGTTCATCCTGCTGACCTTCGTGGCACCCATCGCCGACATGCTGTTCCGATCGGTGCAGAACCAGATCGTGTCCGACACGCTGCCGCGAACCACCGCCGCCTTGCAGGACTGGAACGCCGACAGTGGCGACCTGCCATCCGAGGATACCTATCGCGCACTGCTGGTGGACCTGACGCTGGCCGTGGCGAACAACACCCATACCCGGCTCGGCAGTCGCCTGAACTATGAACAGACCGGCATGTCGTCGCTGTTCCGGCGCGCCGGGCGCAACATCGGATCCATTGCCGACCCCTATCAGGACAATTTCGACGCGCTCGATCCGCGCTGGACCGAACCGGGCACGCTGGCCGCATTGATGACGGACCCCGCCTATTATGATGCGGCCCGCGCATGGCGCGACGACAATCCTTTGGGTCCGTTCGGCGGCAACGCGACCTATGACCGGCCGGTCGAGCTCAATCCGGGTATCGATGACATCCTGCCGCGCGCCGCCGGGATATTCCGTGACTGGGCCGAACACGTCCGCGTCGAAGACGGCGCGGTCGTGGGCGACGAAGAACCCTGGAGCCTGTTCTACGTCAGGCTTTATCAGGACCTGCGACAGGTGTCGGATGCCGACCTTGACGGCTACGACGGGCCGCAGGCCGATCTGCTGCGCGACACGCGCAGCGCACTCGACGCGTTCGAACCGGTGTCGATCCGCGACCGGTTCATCGACGTGGACGCCACCTGGGGCGACCCGGACATCTGGTCCACGATCAAGGTCTATGCGCCCGCCTACACGTCGGGGTATTTCCTGAACGCGGTGGACATGCAGCTTGGCCCCGACGGCGTCAGCATGCAGCCCGAGAACGAACGCATCTACGGCATCCTGTTCCAGCGCACGCTGTTCATGTCGCTGATGATCACGGGCAGCTGCATCCTGCTGGGCTACCCGATCGCGTGGCTTCTGGCGAACCTGCCCATGCGGTCGGCGAACCTGCTGATGATCCTTGTCCTGCTGCCGTTCTGGACGTCGCTTCTGGTGCGCACCAGCGCGTGGAAGGTGATGCTGCAGCAGCAGGGTGTGATCAACGACGTTCTCGTGTCGCTGGGCCTCGTCAGCGATGGCGACCGGCTCATCATGATCAACAACCAGTTCGGCACCATCGTGGCGATGACCCATATCCTCTTGCCCTTCATGATCCTGCCGCTTTATTCCGTGATGAAGACGATCCCGCCCAGCTACCTGCGCGCTGCGAAATCGCTGGGGGCGACGCCCTTCACCGCCTTCTGGCGGGTCTATTTCCCGCAATCGGTGCCGGGCATCGGGGCGGGGTCGATCCTCGTGTTCATCCTCGCCATCGGGTACTACATCACGCCGGAGATCGTCGGCGGCACATCCGGCACGTTCATTTCCAACCGGATCGCCTATCACATCTCCAGTTCGCTCAACTGGGGGCTGGCGGCGGCGCTTGGCACGATCCTGCTGGGCGCGGTGCTGATCCTCTACTGGGCCTACGACCGGATCGTGGGCATCGACAACGTGAAGCTCGGGGGCTGACATCATGGCGACGCTCATCCGGCTCCGGCCGCAGCCCTTCGCCTTCACCGGCCCCGTGACCGCGGCGGCAGGGGCGTTCGCCGGGCTTTTCGTCGGCACCGCGCAAGGGTCGGGGCTGCTGGGCGTCCTGCTGGGCGCTGCCCTTGGGGCGGCCTTGGCATGGGGGCTGATGCAGGCACCCCTGCCGCGGCGGGCCATGCGCTGGGGCGTCGCCGTCGTCTTCGCGGCCTTCGGCCTTCTGGCTGGCGGTGTGCCGGGGCTGATCCTCGGCGCAGCCTTCGGCGCGTTCTTCGGGTGGTTCCCGCTCTGGATCGCGGACGGGCGATACCGCGCGAACCTGCCGCCGTACCTGACACCGGGCGAGGTGCTGTGGCACTATGCCTTTCGCGTCATCTGCGGGCTGATCTTCTTCTTCCTGATCGCCCCCATCGTGGTGGTCATGCCGCTCAGCTTCAATGCCCAGAACTTCTTCACCTTCACGCCCGAGATGCTGTCGTTTGACCCGGCCGGGTATTCGTTCCGGCACTACGAGAACTTCTTCGACAGCAGCGACTGGCAGGCGGCCCTGCGCAATTCGCTGACCATCGCGCCGGTGGCGACACTGCTCGCCGTGACCTTCGGCACGCTGGCCGCCATCGGGCTGAGCCAGCCGCATGTGCCTTACCGTCGCGCGATCATGGCGATCCTGATTTCACCGATGATCGTGCCGCTGATCATTTCGGCGGCGGGGATGTATTTCTTCTACAGCCGGATCGGGTTGCAGGGCACGTATCTGGGCGTCGTGCTGGCCCATGCCGCCCTTGGCATCCCCTTCGTCATCATCACCGTCACGGCGACGCTGGTGGGCTTCGACCGGTCGCTGACGCGGGCGGCGGCGAACATGGGCGCGAACCCGGTCACGACCTTCTTCCGGGTGCAGATGCCGCTGATCCTGCCCGGTGTGGTGTCGGGCGGGCTTTTCGCCTTCATCACGTCCTTCGACGAGGTTGTGGTGGTCCTGTTCGTCGGCTCCGCCAGCCAGAAGACCTTGCCGTGGCAGATGTTCATCGGCCTGCGCGAACAGATCAGCCCGACGATCCTTGCGGTGGCGACGATCCTTGTCTGCCTGTCCATCGCGCTCCTGACGACGCTGGAACTGCTGCGCCGCCGGTCCGAACGGCTGAGGGGCATGTCGCCGGGCTGAAACGGTGCTGCCTGCGCAAGACAGGGTGGCGCGATATCGTCGCCCGTCATGCCACGAGATCCAGATCGACGACGAGGATCCCGTCGCGCCCGCCCGCGGCGCGCGCGACGATCCGCGCGCCAAGGGCGCCGTGATCCGGGTGATCGGCATAGCGTTGCAGATCCGCCCATGTATCGAAATCGATGACGAAGCCGTGCAGGTATCCGCGTTCCATCGCTTCCGGGCTTTCCGACCGACCGCCCGTGAACCCGTGCGCCCCCGGAAGCGCCGCGACCAGCGCCGACACACCGTCGAGGATCGCCGCGGTCTCGTCGGCCGAGGTGTCGTGCCTGAACTTCACAAGCACGATGTGGCGGATCACGCGGCGCGCGCCTTCAGCGCGCCGCGCACGCAGCCGCCCGGCCGGTGTGCCGCACGCGCCCTGGTCATCCGAAGGTTTCGGTCCACCATTCGCGGAACTTCTGCCGCCTGCCGCGAAACCGCGCGCGGGCGGCATCGGCCGCGTCGTCGGCATCTTCGAACCCTTCGGCGACGCGGGCCACGACCGGGTCCACCCGGTTGCGCCAGAACCGCCGCAGCGCCATCCGCACGAAGATCACGAGCGCCGCAAGCCCGGTCAGCACCAGGATGTTGAACCACGGGATCACCCGCATGTCGGGCCCGGTGGCCGGGTTGACGGCCAGCGCGTTCGGAAAGATCGAGAACAGGTTGCTCCGCCAGCCATAATACCGGACCAGCATCCATTCCGGCGCTTCCCGCGACGAAATGCTGTCCGCTGCCCGTGCCTGAAGATCGGCCGAGTCGAACTTGAAGAACGGTGGCCAGCCCCAACCCGTGTCCTCGTTGCGGAACACCAGCGTAGCGCCGTTTTCCGTCACGCCGCTGATGAACTTGACATCGCGGTTGCCGGAACTGTCAGCCGGTTCGGACCCGCTCCAGAACAACGACCCGGCCGGGATTTCGACGCGCCGGACCTCGGTTTCCACGATGCGCATCACGGCATGACGCGGCAGCGCGTAGTGAAGAAACCCCCCCACCAGAAGCGCGATCAGCGCCAGAAAACCCCATTTCACATACGTCATTGCATCCTCAAACTCCATTCGTGGCCAGAACGAACACCAAGAGCGCGGTGATCGGCCCGCCAAAGACCGCAAGGGCAAGTCGACCCCGGATGCGCACAGCATAAGCGCGAACACCGGCCCGCACAAACGCCCTCCGCTCCGCCTCGGTCGCGGCAGCGTTGAAATCTTTCTCCAGCCGATCGCGGCGGCGCGCACACAGCCACGCCAGCAGACTGGCATAGATCACGCCCAGCGGGATCAAGAGCAGCAGGATCAGTCGCACGAACGCCATGTGGGGTCTCCTTTCGACACGACCTAGCGCA
>DAIPIS010000075.1:0-5156 GCA_036770665.1 Meridianimarinicoccus sp. | reverse complement strand
CAGGATCAGTCGCACGAACGCCATGTGGGGTCTCCTTTCGACACGACCTAGCGCAAGTCCGGCAAAAGTGGGACCCGGTTTGGCCGCGCCCGGACACACGACATCACGGGGCCAGTGCCTGCCGCGCGCATCCGCGTGACCGCAACACGACCCTTGCCGCGGGTCGGCGCGGGCCAGGACCCCGCTTGACGCACACGCCTGCGGCAGACACCCTGCGCCCATGACATTGCGCCCCGGTCCCCGCAACCTGATCACCGATGTGCCCGGCCTGCGCGTGGGCCAGGCGCAGGACGCGGGCCTGAAATCCGGCGTCACGGTACTGACGGGCGATGTCCCCTTCATCGCCGCCGTGCACGTGATGGGCGGTGCGCCGGGCACGACCGAAACCGACCTGCTGGCCCCCGACAGGCTGGTGCAGCAGGCCGATGCGCTGGTGCTGTCGGGGGGATCGGCCTTCGGCCTTGCCGCCGTCGACGGGGTACGCGCCGGGCTGCGCGCCGCCGGTCGCGGCTTCGCCGTGGGCGACCAGCGCGTGCCCATCGTGCCGGGTGCCATCCTGTTCGACCTGCTGAACGGCGGCGACAAGACGTGGTCCGACAATCCCTATCCCGCCCTCGGGCGCGCGGCGCTCGATGCGGCGGGTCCCGATTTCGCCCTCGGGACGGCGGGTGCCGGCATGGGCGCCACGACGAGCACGCTGAAGGGCGGGATCGGGTCGGCGTCCCTGACGGTGGGTGCGATCACGATCGGCGCGCTGGTCGCGGTGAACGCGCTCGGCGGCGCCACGGTGGGCGATGGCCCGCATTTCTGGGCCGCCCCCTTCGAGATCGACGGCGAATTCGGCGGGCTTGGCGGCTGCCCCGCGCCACCCGCCCCGGACCTGCCGCGCCTGCATGTCGGGCCGGGGCAGGCCACCACCATCGCCATCGTCGCCACCGATGCGGCGCTGACGCAGGCGCAGGCGACGCGGCTGGCCACGGCCGCCCACGACGGGATGGCCCGCGCGCTGGTGCCCAGCCACAGCCTGCTGGACGGCGATCTGGTGTTCGTCGCGGCAACCGGGGCGCAGCCGCTGCCCGACCCGCTGGAAACCCCGTTCCAGCTGGGTCACGCCGCCGCGGTCTGCCTTGCCCGTGCCATCGCGCGCGCGGTGTTCCACGCCACCCCCGCACCGGGCGATCCGAAACCCTGCTGGCTGTCGCTGCACGGCTGACCGGCGATCATGCCCCCAGCAGATCGGCGATCATGGCGCTGCCGGGGTCGCGCAAGGCGTCGATCACGTCGAAATGGTGCCGCCCTTCGGCCAGCCGCACCGGCGCCCCCCAGGCCGCACCCAGCCAGCGCGCCTGATCGTGAAACGCCGGGCGTTCGTCCGCCCCCACCCAGACCGTGACCGCGACCCCTTCGCGCGGGCGTCCCAGCACCGGGCTTTCCGCTTCGGCTTCGGCCGCATCCAGCCGCAGGTCCGCGTTCATCGAGGTCCGCAAGAGCGGGCGCAGGTCAGCCACGGGCGATATGGGCACCACCCGGGTCAGCCGCGCTGCCACGTCGCCCGCCAGCGGCCCGTCCGCCATGGCCATGCGCGCCACCAGATGCCCCCCCGCCGAATGGCCCGCCAGAACGATGGGCCCCGCCACCTGCCCCGCCGCCGCCGTGACCGCCGCCGCAATCTCGGTCGTGATGCCCGCGATCCGCGCGGCGGGGGCGAGCGTGTAGGACGGCACCGCACAGGCCCAGCCTGCACCGGTGCATCCGGCAGCCAGATGGGACCAGTCTGCGCGCCCGAACCGCCGCCAGTAGCCGCCATGCACGAACACCGCCAGCCCCGCAGGCCGCCCCGCCGGATAGAACAGGTCATATCGCTGCCGGTCCGCCGGGCCATAAGGCAGGTTCAGCCGCGCGCGCCCGAGTGCGGACTCGAGCGACCGGAAGTCCGACGCCGCATCGGCCCATGCGTCCGGATACCCCGCGGCACCCCGAATGTGGCCGGTGTTGTCATAGGCGTCGTCCAGTTCCATGACACGGCTCCGCATACGATTTTACTGTTCCGTCATGCTCGCGTCATACGATTGTCGCGACTGGGGCGCAGCACCCGGAGGCTTGTACAACATGGAGTCTTCGATGACACGTCTCCTCTGTCTCACGTCTGCGCTTGCGCTGCTGGCCGGGTCCGGCTTCGCACAGGACATGAATTTCAACCGCATCGCATCGTTCCCGGTCGTCGCGAACATGGCCGAAGGCGAAGATATCAGCCGCGTCAGCTCGGCCGAAATCATCACGGCCACCGCCGATGGCATGACGTTGATCTATTCCGACAGCCCGCTGGGCGTGATCGGCCTGATCGACATCACCGACCCGGCCAATCCGCAGCCCAAGGGCAACATCGTGGTCGATGGCGAACCGACCGCCGTATCCGCCCTTGGCAACACGGTCTTCGCAGGCGTGAACACGTCCGAAAGCTACACCGCGCCGTCTGGCCACCTGCTGCACATCGACGTCGCCACCGGCACCGAAGCCGGACGCTGCGATCTGGGCGGCCAGCCCGATTCGACCGCCGTCGCCCCTGACGGGTCGTTCATCACCGTCGCCATCGAGAACGAACGCGACGAAGACGCCGGCGACGGCCGCGTGCCCCAGATGCCCGCGGGCTACGTGGCGATCATCCCCCTGGACGCGGACGGCATGATGCTGTGCGACCAGCAGGTACGCGCCGACGTCACCGGCCTCGCCGAGATCGCGCCGGAAGACCCGGAACCCGAATTCGTGGACGTGAACGCCGCGGGCGAGATCGTCGTGACGCTGCAGGAAAACAACCACATCGTCGTGCTGTCCGCGACAGGCGAGGTGCTCAGCCACTTCTCGGCAGGCAGCGTGGATCTTGAAAACATCGACGCGACCGACGAACAGGCCGCGTTGATCTTCACCGAAAGCCAGCCGGGCCGCCTGCGCGAACCCGACGGGATCCAGTGGATCGACGGCGACCATGTCGCCATGGCCAACGAAGGCGACATGGACGGCGGCGCGCGCGGTTTCACCGTGTTCCACAAGGACGGCACGCTGGTCCATGAAAGCGGCGCGGCGTTCGAACATGCCATCGTGCAGATCGGCCACTACCCCGACCGCCGGTCCGACGCCAAGGGCGTGGAACCCGAAGGCATGGAATTCGCAACGTTCGACGGCACGCCGTTCCTGTTCCTGCTCGCGGAACGCGCGTCGGTCGTCGGTGTCTATGACATGACCGACCCGGCGAATCCGGTGCTCAAGCAGCTTCTGCCCTCCGGCATTTCGCCCGAAGGCGCCGTTGCGATCCCCGGTCGCAACCTGCTCGCGACCGCGAACGAACTCGACGGCATCGAAGACGGCGTGGCCCGTGCCCATGTCATGCTTTTCGAATACCAGTCCGCCCCGGCGGTCTATCCGCATCTCACCTCCGAAGGCATGGATGTGCTGACGGGCTGGGGTGCCAATTCCGGCATGGTCGCTGACAGCGACGGCACGATCTGGGCCGTCAACGACAGCTTCTACGGCTTCCAGCCCACGATCTTCCACATCGACCCCAGCCAGACCCCGGCGCGGATCGTCAAGGCCATCCCGGTCACCCGCAAGGGCCGCCCGGCGCAACTGATGGACATGGAAGGCATCACGCTGGACGGCGAAGGCAACTTCTATGTCGTCAACGAAGGGCGGCTCGATCGCGGCATCCTGCATGCGATCAACCATGTGGGTGCAGACGGCGAAATCGAAGCGACCATCCCCTTCCCGAAGGAGATCATGGCCGTGGAACGCCGCTGGGCCGCCGAAGGCATCGCCAAGGTCGGCGACACGCTCTGGATCGCGATCCAGCGGTCCTTCGACGACGATCCGGCGAACCTTGTGAAGCTGCTGGCCTACAACCTCGAAACCGAGGAATGGGGTGCCGTGCACTATCCCACGACCGAACCCGCCACCGGCTGGGTCGGGCTGTCGGAAATCACCGTGCACGGTGATTTCGCCTACATCATCGAACGGGACAACCTGATCGGTGCCGACGCCGTCACCAAGAAGATCTACCGCGTGGCCCTGTCGGACATGACACCGGCACCGCTCGGCGGTGATCTGCCGGTCGTCACCAAGGAAGAGGTGCGCGACCTGATCCCCGACCTGAAATCCACGGGCGGCTACGTTCTGGACAAGGTCGAAGGGCTCGCGATCCAGTCCGACGGCACCGCGTGGGTGTCCACCGACAACGACGGCGTGGACGACCATTCGGGCGAAACGATGTTCTTCAGCATCGGCAAGATCGACGGCTGATCCGGCCCGTCGCGACACCATCGCCCTCGCCGGGATGACCGGCGGGGGCTTTTCCTTGCGCCGGGCGGTTTCGGCACGGTCGCCACGGCGCAGCCGTGCAGCGGCGGCGCGCGGTCGGGGCAGGGCCGCAACCGGCCCCGATCGCCGCGCCCGCAGGTGCGGCACGGACACCGGTCGCACCACAGGCGTGTCGGCACACATGCAAGGACCCGCGCCGGATGGCGCGGGCCCCAGATCAGCGGGTCATTGCCGCGTGCCGGTCAGGCGACCGGTTCGGCGCTGACGTCGATGGCGCGGCCCTGGGTCGTGCCATGTGCGCTGGCGATGGCAATGCGGCGGGGTTTCAGCGCCTCGGGCACTTCGCGCACAAGGTCGATGTGCAGCAGGCCGTCGGCATGGACGGCATGGGTCACGCGCACATGATCCGCCAGGTGGAACCGACGGTCGAAGGCGCGGGTCGCGATCCCGCGATGCAGATACACGCGGTTGCCGTCTTCGGCGGCCTTGCGGCCAGCCACGATCAGCGCGTTCTCCCGCACTTCCACGGCCAGGTCATCAGCGGCGAAGCCCGCCACCGCAATGGTGATCCGCCATGCATCGTCGGCGGTCCGTTCGATATTGTAGGGCGGATAGCTGGGGGCCTGCACCTCGGACGTCAGGACGCGGTCCATGAGGTCCGCCACCTGGTCGAAGCCCACGGTGGCGCGGTACAGCGGGGCAAGGTCGAAGTTACGCATCGGTCATCCTCCGTAAAGCGATAACAGGGCGCGGCTTCCGTCATGGACAGCCGCAGGTCATGCCGGACCCCGTCAGGCAGCCCGGCACCGCGAAAGCTGGGAGTCGTCGCGCGTCATTTCAAGAGGGAT
>DAIPIS010000313.1:0-2180 GCA_036770665.1 Meridianimarinicoccus sp. | reverse complement strand
TCGCCGCTCGAAGTGACGCCGTCGGATGATCGCCGCCTGATCGTGGACGCCTTCGCGCGCTACCGGATCAGCGACGTGGTGCGGTTCCGGCAGGCGGTCGGTGTCGGTGGCGTGCGGGTCGCGGAGCAGCGCCTGACCGACATCCTGACCACCCAGACGCGCGAAGTGCTGGGTTCGGACGGGGTGACGTCGAACACCATCCTGTCGCCGGAACGTGCGGGCCTGATGGTGCGCATCCGCGACCAGGCGCAGGCGCGCGCCGATGCGCTGGGGATCGAGGTGGTGGACGTGCGGCTGAAGCAGACCAACCTGCCCGATCAGAACCTGGAAGCGACCTTTGCGCGGATGCGGGCTGAGCGGGAACGCGAAGCCGCCGACGAGATCGCACGCGGCAACGAGGCGGCGCAGCGGGTCCGCGCGCAGGCCGACCGGACCGTGGTGGAACTGACATCCGAAGCGCGGCGCGAGGCCGAGATCACGCGCGGTGAGGCCGATGCCGAGGCGACGCGGACATATGCGGAAGCCTACGGCGCGGACGAGGAGTTCTTCAGCTTCTACCGGTCGCTCGCGGCCTATGAGCGGGCGTTGCAGGGCGGCAATTCGTCGATCGTCATGTCGCCGGACAGCCAGTTCTTCAATTACCTGAACAGTGCGACGGGGCGTCCGTGACATTGCTGCTTGTCGCGCTTGCGGGCGCGCTGGTTTTCGAGGGGCTGGTGCTTGCACTGGCCCCTTCGCGTATCGAGGACGCCCTGAAGCTGCTGGCGGCGCTGCCCATTTCGTCGCGGCGCACGATCGGGCTGGCGGGTCTGGCTGCCGGGGTCATACTGCTGTCGATCGCAACAGGATTCGGCGGATGAACACGATGCGGACGGTGGTGGTGGTGACAGTCGGTGTGCTGGGTCTGTCCGGCCCTGCGTGGGCGCAGGAAGATGGCGCACCGATGGGCGATGCGCCCCGGATATCGCCGGGGGTGAGCGCGCTTTTGGCCTATCAGGCCAAGGCCGACCGCGACGACGGCGGCGATATGAGCGTGACCCGGTATTTCGCCCTGTTCTCTGGTGCCCATGTGTCGCCGGGCGGCAATGTCGTTCGTGTCAGCCTGAGCACGGGCCGGGCGGAATACGACTTCGGCGGCGCGCCCCTGTGGGACGACGTGGAGGAACGGCGGCTGTCGCTGGCGTTTCGCGCGCGGCTGGGGGCGCGCACGAGCATGATCCTGATCCCGTCGGTGCGCGAAACGGCCGAGGACGGGGCGTCCATGACCGATGGGCGCACGCTGGGCGTGTTCGGCGCGGTGTTCTGGCAGGCGTCCGACCGCCTGTCGATCGGCCCGGGGATCGGCGTGTTCACCCGGCTGGAGCAGGATCGCGACATCATTCCGTTCCTGGCCATCGACTGGGACGTGACGGATCGCTGGAACCTGTCCACGGGCCAGGGCCTCGGGGCCACGCAGGGGCCGGGTCTGAGCCTGAGTTACGCGGTGACCGATGCGCTGCGCCTGGGCATCGAGGGCAGGATCGAAAGCGTGTCGTTCCGGCTTGACGACGACGGCCCAGGGCCGGGCGGTGTGGGCGAGCACGACAATTTTCCGGTCGTGGCCACGGCGAGCTGGAGGCCCAACCCGGCCACGACGGTCGCTGCGTTCGCGGGCATGCAATATGGCGGCGAGCTGACCGTTCGGGACGAGCAGGGGCGGGTCGTGTCGCGCACCGATTACGACAACGAGCCGGTGGTCGGTGGGCAGGTGTCGCTGCGGTTTTGACGGGCGGGTCCGTTCGGGCGCGCAACACGCGGGTTTGCGAAGCGTCACGAGTGTGTGACAGATCGCGGGCGTCCATTGGCACCCGGCGGGAATTCCCCCCATATTGATCGCAAGCTCCGAGGGAGCGGGCCAGTCAATTGAAAGGAAAACGGATGCAGTGGAGTGAGCAGCGCAGGCAGGGGCGGGTGCGCGCGGCGGTCGTGGCGCTCGGGCTTGGCATGGCGGTGGCGCTGGGGCAGGGGATGCCCGTGGCGGCGCGCGGTGCACCGGAAAGCTTCGCCGATCTGGCGCAGCAGGTCAGCGATTCGGTGGTGAACATCACCACCCGGACGTCGGTGTCCACATCGGCGGCGCCGGGCATGCCGATGGTGCCCGAAGGGTCGCCCTTCGAGGAATTCTTCCGCGACTTCATGGA
>DAIPIS010000312.1:0-2188 GCA_036770665.1 Meridianimarinicoccus sp. | reverse complement strand
AGACGTCGCTGTTGGCATAGGTCATCTTGCCGTTGCCCTGCCGCTGGCCCTGCACCAGCACGCCCTCGTAGACGTCGCCGTTCACGTAGGACACGCGCCCGAAACCCGACATCTGGTCGTCCAGCCACGCCCCGTCATAGGCGAAGCCGTCGGGTGCCGTCAGCACGCCGGTGCCGTTGCGCCGGTCGCCCCGCATCTCGCCCACATAGCGGGACCCGTCGGGATAGGTGATCTCGGCCGCGCCATGGCGCAACCCGGCCTCCCAGCCGCCCTCGTAGCGATACCCGTCCGGTCGGGTCCATATCCCCGTGCCGCTGCGCTGATTGTCCACGAACGCGCCTTCATAGACCGATCCGTCGGCATAGCTGGCGACCGCGTCGCCGGTCAACGCGCCCTCTACCCAGTCGCCGATGATGACAGAGCCATCGAGCAGCGAAATCTGGCCGCGCCCGTGCGGCTCGCCGCGCAGGAAGCCGCCCTCGTAGCTCGCGCCGTCGACGAAGGTCGCCCGGCCCTCGCCCGTGCGTTCGCCATCGACCCATGCGCCTTCGTAGACGTAACCGCCCGGCAGGGTGTAGCGGCCCTGCCCGTGGGGCTTGCCGTCCTGCATCGTGCCCTCGAACAGTCCGCCGTTGGCGTATTGCTGGGTCACGATCTCGGGTCCGGTGTCCTGCGCCGCGACGGTCATGGCCGCCATCAGCACGATGGCCGCCACCGCCGTCACCCGCCGCTTGCGCCCGTGTCCTGCCATGGCTGCCCGCCCCTTCGCCTGTCGTCCCGTCCCGTTCGTGCTAGAACATCGCGCAAAAGGGGGCAACCGCACAGCGCGCGCGACGCGCCGCAGTCCTTCCGAGCATCGCATCTTTCCACCGGCCTGCGCGCGTCCTATGACGCAGGCAAAGGAGCCCGCCCATGTCCGACACGTTCCGCATCACGCTGGCGCAGCTCAACCCGGTGGTGGGCGACATCAGGGCCAACGCCGATCAGGCGCACGCCGCATGGACGCTGGGGCGCGACGCGGGTGCGGGCCTCGTGGCGCTGACCGAGATGTTCGTGACCGGTTACCAGATCCAGGATCTCGTGCGCAAACCGGCCTTCGTCACCGATGCCATGGCCGCCATCGACCGGCTGGCTGCCGCCTGCGCGGATGGCCCGGTGCTCGCCATCGGCGGGCCATTCCGCGATGCCGGCCGGCTCTACAACGCCTACCACGTCTGCGCCGGTGGCCGGGTCGTGGCCCGCGTGCTCAAGCACAAGCTGCCCAACACCGACGTCTTCGACGAGGTGCGCTTCTACACCCCCGGCGACATCCACGGCCCGGTGAAGATAGGCCCCCTGCGCATCGGCCTGCCCATCTGCGAAGACGCGTGGTCCCCCGACGTGGCCGAGGCGCAGGCGGAATCCGGTGCCGAAATCCTGCTCGTGCCCAACGGCTCCCCCTATCATCGGGACAAGCACGACGAACGCCTGTCGCACATGGTCGCCCGCGTCGTCGAAACCGGCCTGCCGCTGATCTATCTCAACATGGTGGGCGGGCAGGACGACCAGGTGTTCGACGGCGGCAGTTTCGGGCTGAACCCCGGCGGCGCGCTTGCCTTCCAGATGCCCGATTTCGTCGCCCAGACCCGCCACGTGGACCTGACCCGGACCGATGCCGGCTGGCGCATCGCGCCCGGCGACGTGGCCTTGCGCCCGGCATCGCTGGAACAGGATTACCACGCCATGTGCACGGGCCTCGCGGATTACCTGCACAAGTCCGGGTTCGCACGGGTCGTGCTGGGCCTGTCGGGCGGCATCGACAGCGCGCTGGTGGCCGCCATCGCCGCCGACGCCATCGGCCCCGCCAACGTGCGCTGCGTCATGCTGCCCTCGCGCTACACGTCCCAAGCCTCGCTGGACGATGCGGCGGACGTGGCGGCGCGGCTGGGCACGCGGCTCGATACCCTGCCGATCGGCGGCCCGGTGGACGCGGTCACCGACACGCTCGC
The DNA here is from genome assembly GCA_036770665.1 of Meridianimarinicoccus sp. GTDB lineage: Bacteria > Pseudomonadota > Alphaproteobacteria > Rhodobacterales > Rhodobacteraceae > Meridianimarinicoccus. The sequence goes on along the minus strand of DAIPIS010000312.1, from coordinate 200 downwards.
CCCCGTTTTCGCGGGCCGCGCCCCGGATCTGACCGAGGAGAACATGCAATCGCGCCTGCGCGGCGTGCTCCTGATGGCGCTCAGCAACAAGTTCGGCGACATGCTGCTGACAACCGGCAACAAGTCCGAGGTCGCGGTGGGCTACGCCACGATCTACGGCGACATGGCGGGCGGCTACAACCCGATCAAGGACCTCTACA
>DAIPIS010000311.1:0-2189 GCA_036770665.1 Meridianimarinicoccus sp. | reverse complement strand
GCCTATGACCAGTGCATCAAGGCCAGTCACATCTTCAACCTACTGGACGCGCGCGGCGTGATCTCCGTCACCGAACGGCAGGCCTATATCGGACGGGTGCGCGCGCTGGCCAAGGCCTGCGCCGATGCCTTCGTACGGACCGACGCGGGCGGTGCGCAGGACGCGGGCACCGCCCATGGGTAAGATCCTCGCCGCCCTGCTGGTGGGGTGTGCGCTCGTGGCGGGCGCGGGTATGTATTACCTGCAGGTCTATCACTTCTACACCGATGTGACCGCGCAGGTGGACGACATCCGCCTGACACCTGCAGCGGGTGGTGCGCCCGTGCCGATCGGGGCGACCGTCACGGCAGCGATTGATGCCGACAGCTCTCCCATCCGCTTCCGTGCCTGCTTCGACACCGATCTTGCGCTGGACCAACTCGCCGCCGCCTACGCCGCCTACCCGGAGGCCGAACCGCTGACCGCGCCGGGCTGGTTCGACTGCTTCGAGGCCCGCGACATCGGGGAAGCGATCGCGGCTGGCACCGCCCGCGCGTTTCTCGGCACCCGCGACATCACCTGGGGGATCGACCGCGTCGTGGCCGTCATGCCCGACGGGCGCGGCTTCGTCTGGCACCAGATCAACCCCTGCGGCGCGGTCGTGTTCGACGGCCAGCCGCTGCCCGATGGCTGCCCCCCGCCACCCGAAAGCGACTGACCATGCCCGACCTGTTGATCGAACTCTTTTCCGAGGAAATCCCGGCCCGGATGCAGGCCCGCGCGGCGGACGACCTGCGCCGTCTGGTGACGGACGGCATTGTCGAAGCCGGTCTGACCTATGCCGGCGCGCGGGCCTTCGCGACACCCCGGCGGCTGGCGCTGACCGTGCAGGGGCTGACCGCGCGCAGCCCCGCCACGCGGGAGGAGCGCAAGGGTCCGCGCGTCGACGCGCCCGAGAAGGCCATCGAGGGCTTCTGCAAATCCGCCGGTCTGGCGCGCGACGCGCTGCAGGTCCGCGACGACAAGAAGGGGCAGGTGTTCTTCGCCGTGATCGATCGGCCGGGGCGCGCCGCGGCGGAGATCGTGGCGGAGGTGCTGGAAACCACGATCCGCAATTTCCCGTGGCCCAAGTCCATGCGCTGGGGCGCGGGCGATCTGCGCTGGGTGCGGCCCTTGCAGTCCATCCTGTGCATCCTGAGCGACGAGGCGGGGACCGAGGTGGTGCCGCTGACCGTCGGCGGGATCGCGTCGGGCGACACCACACGCGGGCATCGGTTCATGGCGCCGGATGCGTTTTCCGTCACCGGGTTCGACGATTACGCTTTGAGGCTGACGCGCGCGAAGGTGGTGCTGGACCCGGAAGAACGTGCGGACCACATCTGGCACGACGCGCAACAGGCGGCCTTCGCGCTGGGGCTGGAGCTGGTGGAGGACGCGGGTCTTCTGGCCGAGGTCGCGGGGCTGGTGGAATGGCCTGTCGTGCTGCTGGGCGAGATCGACGCGGCCTTCCACGGGCTTCCGGCGGAGGTGCTCCAGACCTCCATGAAGGCGCACCAGAAGTTCTTTTCGGTCCGCAATCCGGGGGCAGGCGGGCAGATCACCCATTTCGTGACCGTCGCCAACATCGCGGCGGCGGATGACGGGGCGACGATCCTTGCGGGCAATCAAAAGGTGCTGTCGGCGCGCCTGTCCGACGCGCGGTTCTTCTGGGAAAACGACAGCGCCGTGGCGCGGGCGGGCATGGGCGCGTGGCTGGACAAGCTGGGCGACGTGACCTTCCACGCCAAGCTGGGGAGCCAAGCCGCCCGGATCGTGCGCATCGCCGCACTGGCGCGGGACCTTGCCCCGGTGGTAGGGGCGGATGCGGATCAGGCGGAACAGGCCGCACGGCTGGCCAAGGCCGATCTGGCGTCGGAAATGGTCTATGAGTTCCCCGAATTGCAGGGCGTCATGGGCCGGTATTACGCCGCGATGGCTGGCGCATCGGCGGATGTGGCGGCGGCGGCACAGGACCATTACGCCCCGCTGGGGCCAAGCGACGCCGTGCCCACGGCCCCCGTGTCGGTCGCCGTGGCGCTCGCCGACAAGATCGACATGCTCACCGGCTTCTGGGCCATCGACGAGAAGCCCACGGGGTCCAAGGACCCCTTCGCCCTGCGCCGCGCCGCGCTGGGGGTGATCCGGCTGGTGCTGGAGAACGGGGTGCGGGT
>DAIPIS010000310.1:0-2194 GCA_036770665.1 Meridianimarinicoccus sp. | reverse complement strand
CCCGGCGGCGCAAGGCATCGCATCCCGCCGCAGGCGGGTCCGCTGGATCGACCGTCACCAGACGCACCGGCGCTCCGCGCGACGCACGCGATCTCGCCAAAGGCACCGCGCCGCCCCCGGCGGCGCAAGGCATGGCATCCCGCCGCAGGCGGGTCCGCACGGTCGGTGGCTGTCCGGCCGCAGGCCGGTCAGCCGGGTCTGCCGGTCACGCCAGTGCCGCCCAGATCCGCACCAGATCGAACTGCATCTCCCGCGACCGGCGCACCCAGGCCGCCGATCCGGGCGGGCCTTCCTCCTGCCCCACAGGGATCGCCGCGCGCCGGTCCATGTCCGCCGTCAGGATGGCAAAGACCAGCGGGGCCGCCCCCGGCCGATCGATCACCCCGCCCAAGGCACTCACGAAATTCAGCGTCCCCGTCTTGGCCCGCAGCCGGAACGGCTCGGCGGTGCCATCGGGCCGCTTCAGCGCGATCTCCCGCAGCGCCCGCGCCAGCGCCCCGTCCGGCCCCATCCGCGCGATGCCGCGCCCCATGTCGGCCGCCGTGACCCGCGACCGGTCGCCCAGCCCCGAATGGTCCACGAACTGCGCCGCCCCCATGCCCATGCCGCGCGCCGACCGCGCCCAGTCGGCCATCGCGTCGCCGCTCGCCGCCAGCGTCACCGGCACCGCACCCAGCGCCTGTGCGCTGGCGGCCAGTCCCACCGCCTCCGCCGTCAGGTTGGTGGAATAGCGCAGCATCCCCGCCGCGACCTCGGCCAGCGGCGGGCTGTCGTGCTGCGCCAGAACCGCGCCCACAGGCAGCGCCGTGACGGGCACGGGTGCGCCCAGCGCGATGCCGTCCGCCCGCGCCAGCGTCCGGAACACGTCGCCCGCGTAGAGCGCACTGTTGCGCACCGGCAGCCACCGGGTGCCGCCCGTGCCAAGCCCCCCGCGCGCCACCGACCAGAACTCGCGCCCGCTGTCGGGATCGAGCCGGTGGGCGAACAGCGGCCCGGCGCGCCCCGCGACCTCCATCGCCGCCATGCCGACCTCGGGATTGTAGCCCGCATCGCGCGCGTCCATCCGCACCGTGTAATCGGCGCCGCGCTGCCGCCACTCGAAATGCACCCGGTTGTAGTTCAGGTTCAGCCCCGACACCGACGGGTTGTAGCCCACGTGATCGGGCTGGCCCGGTTCGATCTCGTCCACATAGGGCAGCGCCCCTGCCCAGACCTTGAAGCCGCCCGTGACCTGCCGCAGGCCCCGGTCGCGCAGCGCCGCCACCAGCAGGGCCAGATCCCGCGTCGCAAGATCCGGCGCGCCGCCGCCCGCCAGCACCAGATCCCCGTCCAGCACACCGTCGCGCACCGGCCCCGTGCCGATCACGCGCGTGGCAAAGCGATGCCCCGGCCCCAGCCAGTCGAAGGCATAGGCCGCCGTCACCGCCTTGGCGACGCTCGCAGGCGGCAGCGGCAGGTCCGCGTCCCGCGCAAAGCGCACCTGTCCCGTGTCCGCCTCCGCCACCCAGGCAGCGACCATGCCCGACAGACCGGCCTCGGCGATGCGCGTGGCGCTGGACCGGCTCAGGTCGGGCGGTGGCGGAGCTTTGGGGCGCGGCACGGGCCGCGCGCTGGTCGCGACATTGCCCAGCACCCCACCCGGCAACAGCGCGGCGGACGCCCCGGCCATCCCGGCCAGTATCAGGCGACGTCGATCCATGGTCATGGTCCCAGTTAGCCGCGCGAAGGTCCGCCGATCAAGCGGGTATCTTGCCCGCGCGCGGCCGCGGCGGAGTCATATGGGAGTCATATGAAAGTCATATGCGAGTCATATGCGACGCTGACGGGACTCCGACGGGACTCCTACAAGATTCCGACAGGACTCCTACACCGCGTCGCCGCGCGCCCCGGCAGGGTTGCGCCACGCGCCGCGCGCACGGATTTGCGACGACGACAGGTCCACCATCGGCCCCCGCAGGTAACACCACGCCGGCGGGGTAGCACCGGCAAGTAGCCGGGATTGCTGCGCTTTCAGTCGTTTCGGGCGATACACCCGCGCCGCCCGCACCAGCCGCGCCGACGGCCCGTCACCGGGCCGCGCGATCACCCCCACCGGCACCTGCGCGAAGATCGCGGGCCAGCGTTCCCAACGGTGGATGTTGGCCAGGTTGTCCGCCCCCATCAGCCAGCAGAATTTCACGCCTTTATAGTGTCT
>DAIPIS010000309.1:0-2202 GCA_036770665.1 Meridianimarinicoccus sp. | reverse complement strand
AGAAATACTGATAGAACACCGCCGGATCGGCCCGCGCTGTCCAGTCCCAGTACCCGGTGACACAATCGGCGCGTGCCCGCGCCGCCGCCGCCTTCGGCCCGAAAAACACGAAGGCCAACCCCGGTGGGGTCATCAGCCCCTTCTGGCTGGCCGCGACCATCACGTCCACGCCCCAATCGTCCATCCGGAAATCGTCGCAAGCAAGGCAGGCGATGCAATCCACCATCAGGAGCGCGGGGTGCCCCGCCGCGTCCAGCGCCGCACGCAGCCCCGCGATATCGTTGCGCACGCTTGTGGCGGTGTCCACCTGCACACACAGCACGGCACGGACCCTGTGGGCTGTGTCGGCGCGCAGCCGGTCGGCCACCTGCGCCGGGTCGATCGCGGCGCGGGGACCGAATTCCATCACCTCCACATCCGCGCCAAGCTGCGTGGCGACGGCGGCCCAGCCGCGCGCGAAATGGCCGGTGGACAGCACCAGCACCTTGTCGCCGCGCGACAGCGTGTTCGCCAGCGCCGCTTCCCACGCCCCGTGCCCGTTGGCGATGTAGATCGCCACGTTGCCGGTCGTCCGCGCCACCGCCTTCAGATCGGGGATCAGCGTCGCCACCATGTCGGGGAGTGCGCCCGCATAGATGTTCGGAGCCGCGCGATGCATGGCCGCAAGCACGCGGTCGGGCATGACCGACGGGCCGGGAATGGCAAGATAGGAACGACCCTTGGCAAGCGACATGGACAAGCACCCGTGCGATGACAGCGATCGCGCCGGATTAGATCAGCCAAGGCGCGCGGTCAACGTGCACGCCTGCGCGGCCTATGCGATTGCGCACAGATCACCCTGCCGCTACATCGGGACGGCACATGCGCGTGCCCGCCTGCCCCGAAACCCGCCCGACCGGTGCCCCAGTGTCGCTGAAATCCCGCTTTCGCACCATCGAACATGCCCTGCGCGACCGGTATGGCCGCAGCATCGAAGGGCCGCGCGCACGGCGTCGGGCGTGGTGGCATTTCCAGCTTCTGGACCATGCCTTCCTGCGCATCGTGTGGTGGAACCTGTTCGAGATCGCGCCGGGCGTGTGGCGGTCCAACCAGCCCTCGCCGCGGCGGCTGCGGCGATACGAGCGGATGGGCATCCGCAGCGTGATAAACCTGCGCGGCGCCGTGCAGCAGAGCCCGTTCCTGTTCGAACAGGAAGCCTGCGCGCGGCTGGGGCTCCGACTGCACAACATCACGCTGAGCGCGCGCAAGCTGGTCCCGCGCGAGAATATCCTTGAGCTGATCGCGCTCATGCGGACGGTGGAGCGCCCGTTCGTGCTCCATTGCAAGTCCGGCGCGGACCGGGCGGGGTTTGCCGCCGCGATCTATCTGGCCGTGGTGGAAAACCGCCCGGTGGCCGAAGCGCGGCGACAGTTGCACTGGAAATACATGCATCTGGCGTCCACCGACACCGGGATCCTCGATCACGTCTTCGATGTCTACGCGGTGGAAACGGCGGACAGCCCCATGACGCTGGAAGACTGGTTCGCGACCCGCTATGACCACGCGGCGCTGACCGAAAGCTGGGCCGCGCGCCGCGCCTGACCCTTTCGCGCCACGGCGGGATGCCTATATCCTTGCGCGAAGGAGTGCCGCCATGACCGATCCCGTCCTGCCACCGCGCCACGTGCTGCGCATCACCGGTGCCGACCGGGCGAAGTTCCTGCAGGGGCTCGTGACGAACGATGTTGACCGACTGTCGCAGGGGGCCGTGTGGGCCGCGATGCTGACGCCACAGGGGAAATATCTGGCCGATTTCTTTCTCGTGGACGCAGGCGATGCGATCTTGCTGGACGTGGCCGAACCGCTGGCCGCGGGCTTGGCGAAACGCTTGTCGATGTACAAGCTGCGCGCCGATGTGCAGATCGCCGATGCCGGGCTTGCGGTGACGCAAGGGCTGGGCGACCCGCCCGCCGGCGCTGTGGCCGATCCGCGCCACCCGGCACTGGGCTGGCGAGCCTACGGCGCGGGCGCGGCGGGCGGGATCGACCCGGCCGACTGGGCCGCGCTTCGGGTGGCGCATCTGGTGCCCGAAACCTGCGTGGAACTGGTCCCGGACCAGAGCTTCATCCTCGAATACGGGTTCGACCGGCTGAACGGCGTGGACTTTCGCAAGGGATGCTATGTCGGGCAGGAGGTCACCGCGCGGATGCGCCACAAGACCGA
>DAIPIS010000308.1:0-2205 GCA_036770665.1 Meridianimarinicoccus sp. | reverse complement strand
TGGCCGGGGCGGAACTTGTCGGCGATGTCGCCGTAATCCTTGGATCGCTGGTCGGTGTTCTGGATCATCAACTGGATCGGCGTGCCGGTGGTCTGGCCTTCGTACACCCCGGACAGGATCTCCACCGCGTCGGCCTCGCGGCGCTGGGTGGTGTACTTGTTCTGCCCGGGCTTGCGCCGGTCGAGCCAGTGCTGCAGTCCCGCCGCCTCGATCGGCACGCCGGGTGGGCAGCCATCGACCGTCGCCCCAAGCGCCGGGCCGTGGCTTTCGCCCCAGGTGGTGACGCGAAACAGGTGGCCGAAGGTGTTCAGGCTCATGGGGCGCGGGCTCCGGGTGATGGTCGGGGCGATATGGGGGCGATGTTCGGGGCAGGATCGGGGTGGGCGGACGTGTGCGGGGTGTATCGGGCAGGGGCGCGGTGCTCAAGCCGTGACCGACCCCCGTGACGCAAAACGCGCCCCGTGCGGGGCGCGTGATGTCGTTCGGGCGGACCACCGGCGACCCGGCGTGGGCCAGCGTTTACCGCAACCCCACGGCGCCGTGCGCGGTCACTCCGCGGCCTGGTTGGCTTTCTTCGCCTTCGCCTTGATCGGCGCCCAGAGCTTCTTGTTGGTCAGGTAGAGCAGCACCGTGAGCACCGTCAGGAACAGCACGGCAGTCAGCCCGGCCTGCTTGCGGGCCATCATCTTGGGTTCCGCAGACCACATCAGGAACGCGGCCACGTCCTGCGCGATGGATTCCGCATCGTTGGGCGCGCCGTCAGCGTATTCGACCCAGCCGTCGTCAATGGGCGGGGCCATGGCGATCCAGCCGCCGGGATAGGCGTCGTTGCCGTAAAGGATCACGCCGGCCTGTTCCATTTCCTCGCCGTTGTAGGCGTTCAGAAGCGTGGCGATGTATTCCGCGCCGCCGATGCCGTTGAACAACTGGCTGAGGCCGGTGCCGTAGGGGCCGTGGAACCCGGCGCGGGCCTTGGCCATCAGGCTGAGGTCCGGCGCATTTTCCATCGACGACGCCGGAAAGTGGTCGGTCGGCTTGGCCGGGCGCCAGTCGTCCAGTTCCGCGTCGAACACTTCGAAGGTTTCGGCGTAGGCGCGCACCTGGTCTTCGGGCAGGTTGGGCCCGCCCGCGTCGCCGAGCGTGCGCAGCGGCACGAACTTCATGCCGTGGCAGGCCGCGCAAACCTCGGTGTAGACCTGCAGGCCGCGCTGCAACTGCTGTTCGTCATAGGTGCCGAACGGCCCCTCGAACGAGAAGTTGTAGTCGGTGATGTGCCCGCCGCCACCCGCGGCGAGGGCCGCGCCGCCCGAAAGGGCGAGCGCGGTGGCTGTGGCAAGTGTCAGTGTCTTGAACATGGTGTCGCGTGCCCCTGTCATTCTGCCGGCGTGGCGACGGCACCGGATGCGGTGGAGTCGGTCTTGCCGTAATGGGCGTTGAAGTCGTCCTCGATCGTGGCGACCTGCGGCAGCGGCTTCTCGAACACGCCGAGCAGCGGCAGGACCACGAGGAAGTACGCGAACCAGTAGGCCGATGCGATCAGCGAGATGTAGGGATAGATCCCTTCGGCCGGCATCGCACCCACCCACATCAGGACCATGAAGTCCACGAGCAGCAGGTAGAACCACCACTTGAACATCGGGCGATACCGGCCCGAGCGCACCGACGAGGTGTCGAGCCAGGGTGCGAGCGCCATCACCGCGATCGCCCCGAACATCGCCAGCACCCCGAAGAACTTGGCGTCGATGATGCCGAAGCTCAGGAACTGGACGATCTGTACCAGCCACACTTCGGAGTCGAAGGCCCGCAGGATCGCGTAGAACGGCAGGAAGTACCATTCCGGCACGATGTGCGCGGGTGTCGCAAGCGGATTCGCTTCGATGTAGTTGTCCGGGTGGCCAAGGTAGTTCGGCATGAAGCCCACGATCGCGAAGAACACGATCATGATCAGGCCGAGCGCGAACAGGTCCTTGATGACGAAATAGGGCCAGAACGGCAGGGTGTCGGCTTCGGCTTCGGCTTTCGACGTGCGGCGCACCTCCACCCCGGTGGGGTTGTTGTTGCCGGTGGTGTGGAATGCCCAGATGTGCACCACGACAAGGCCCGCGATGATGAACGGGAACAGGTAGTGCAGCGAGAAGAACCGCGTCAGGGTGGCGTTGTCCACGGCGGGTCCGCCCAGGAGCCATGTCTGCAGCGCGTCACCGA
>DAIPIS010000307.1:0-2205 GCA_036770665.1 Meridianimarinicoccus sp. | reverse complement strand
GTGCCGGGGGTGGGTCGGTCCATCGACCTTGTGCGCACCGGGTTCGTGCTCGACGGGCAGAGGCCCGCCGTGGACGCCCCGCCGCCGCAGCTTGGGCAGGATACCGACGCGGTCCTGCGCGAGCTTGGCTACACCGACGCCGAGATCGCGTCCCTGCGGGCGGAGGGCGTGGTGTGACCGGCGACAGGGATGTTCGGGACCGGTGCCGCACGCGGATCATCGACGTGGACCCGGGCCGCATCCACCTGCGCGGACGGCCCGTGCAGGACCCGATCGGCACCACCGGCCTTGCGCAGATGATCTGGCTGGCGGTGAGGGGCGACGACATCACCGGTCCGCGCGCGGCCCTGTTCGCGGCCGCACGGGTGACGGCCGTCGATCACGGCCCGAAGGCCCCGCCCATCGCGGCGGCCCGGATGGCGGCACCCGGCGATGCGGGGCTGCAATCGGCCATGGCGACCGGGCTGAACGTGCCGGGCGACGGGCACGGCGGTGCGTACGAGCAGGCGGAGGCGCTCAGTCATGCTGTCGGGAAGGCGGGCGACGGCGGCCTTGCGGCCGTGCCGGGCGACGGGCGCGCACGGCATGGCAAATACCTGGCGGGGTTTGGACACCGGGTCCGCGGGCACCGGGTCCGTGGGCTTGTGGACCCGCGCGCGCCGGGACTGCGCGCACGGGTGGACGACGCCGCGGTGTCGGGGACCGCGACAGGCCGGCACGCCCGCACCGCGCGGGCCAGTGCGGGCCATCGCGGCGCATCCGGCGCTGGTGCGTGGCGCACTCATGACAATCAACAACGACGGCGCGACGGCGGTGATCCGCGCGGCACGCGTCTGCCCACAGCCACCGGCGCGCGGCTTTTCCGGCCTGTCGCGGTCGGTCGGCATCTGGCGCATGCCTCGGCGCGGATCGAACAGGGCGGGCACAATACGCGGCCGACCCCGCCCGGAAACCGATGGCCCAGGGAAGGCGCCCATGGTGAGGATTGATCCCCAGTGGCGCGAGGCGCTGCCGACGCTGGCCATCGGGGCGACGGGTGCGGCGGTGTTCTGGCTGGTCGGCTTCCCGGCGGCGCCGCTGACCGGACCCGCGGCGGCGGTGTCGGTCGCGACGCTGATGGGCATGCGCACGGCGATCCCGCCGCATCTGCGCGATGCGGTGTTCATCCTGTTGGGCACGCAGATCGGCAGCACCGTCACGCCCGAGGTCATCGCCACCGCGCTTGCCTGGCCGGTGTCGCTGGCCGCGCTGTCGGTGACGATGGTGGTGGTGCTGCTGGCGGTCATGGCGATGCTGAGGCGCGGCTTCGGCTATGACCGGATGACCGCGCTGTTGGCCGCGACGCCCGGGCACCTGAGCTATGTTCTGGGATTGACCGCCGAAATGGGGGCGGACGTGCCGAAGGTGGCGCTGGTGCAATCCATCCGCGTGCTGATGCTGACCCTGATCGTGCCGGTGCTTGTCGCGCTTTGGGGGGTGGAGGGCACGGCGGTGCTGGCCGACAGGGGCACCACGCAGCCGCATCTGCTGGCTGCGGTCTTCGCATTGTCGCTTGCGGTCGGCCTTGTGTTCAACCGGCTCGGGGTGCCCGCGCCGCTGCTGTTGGGCGCGATGGCGGTGTCGGGCGTCGGACATGGCGCTGACCTGACGCCGGGGACACTGCCGGCCTGGCTGGTTGTGGTGGCCTTCGTGTGCATGGGGTCGATGATCGGCACCCGGTTCCGCGGGCTGGACCGGCGCGGGCTGATGCGCGCGACGGCCGCTGGCGTGCTGGCCACGCTGATCGCCTGTGCCGTTGCGGCGGTGGGTGCCTGGCTGGCCGCGGGGCTGGTCGGGCTGCCGCCCGCGGTGCTGCTGCTGGCCTTCGCGCCCGGCGGGGTGGAGGCCATGGCCGCCATCGCCGTGCAGACCGGGCTGGAGCCTGCCTTCGTCGCGGCGCATCACGTGTTCCGGCTGCTGCTTCTGGGCGTCATGATGCCGGTGATCATCGCCCGGGCGCGGCGCACCTGACGCGCGACCCCGCCGAAGCACCGCGTCGGGTGGTATCCGGGCGTGCTGCCAGGCACATTCCGCCATCCGACCGCGGCCAGGTCCGGGCGCACCCATGGTGCGGCCCGAGGCGCGCGCGACCATGATCCTGTCGGCACGTGATGGCGGTGGCGTTGATCGCCGTGCCGCAGATCGCGCTGTTCCTGCCGGAAACGC
>DAIPIS010000306.1:0-2213 GCA_036770665.1 Meridianimarinicoccus sp. | reverse complement strand
CGCAGGACCGGCAGGACTGAAGGACAGACGGCATGGACGAGGGAACTGTACTGGTGATCGGCGCGGGGCTCTGCGGGCTGACCGTCGCGGCGGGGCTGGCCCGCGCAGGCGCGAAGGTCGCGGTACTTGACAAGAGCCGGGGCCTCGGCGGGCGGCTCGCAACGCGGCGGGCGGGGGAGTGGCGCTTTGACCACGGCGCGCAATACATCCGCCCCAAGACGCCGGAGGTGGCCGCCTTGCTGGACCGGCTGGGCGCGCAGGACTGGCCCGCCGTGCCGGGTGCGCGCGTGGGTGTTCCCGGCATGAGCGGGCTGGCGCGCCCGCTGGCCGACGGGCTCGACCTGCGCACCGGGCAACAGGTGGCGGGGCTGGCGCGGGCGGCGGGTGTCTGGATCGCGCGCGGCGCGGACGGTGCCTTGCTGGCGCGGGCGCGCCGGGTGGTCCTCGCGGTGCCAGCGCCGCAGGCGGCGGCCCTTCTGCCGCACGACCCGCTGGGCGCGCAGGCGGGGGCCGTGCCCATGGACCCGTGCTGGACGCTGATGGCCGCCTTCGCCGCGCGCCCCGATCTGCCGGATGCCGCCCGCGACGGGGACGCGGCCCTTGGCTGGATCGCGCGCGACGCCGGCAAGCCGGGGCGCGCCGGCGAGACATGGGTCGCGCAGGCCAGCGCCGCCTGGACCCGCGCGCATCTGGACCTGCCCCGCGATGCCGCGACGGCGGCGCTTCTGGACCTGTTGCGCGCCCGCGCGGGCGGGGCGCTGCCGGGGGTGCTGCACGCCGATGCCCACCGCTGGCTTTACGCCCAGACCCCGCGCCCGCTGGGGCAGGGCTGCCTCGCCGATCCGGCGCGGGGCCTCGTGATCGCGGGCGACTGGTGCCTTGGCCCGCGCGCCGAAGACGCGGTCCACAGCGCGCGGGCCGCGCTGTCCGCACTCGGTCACTGACCCTTTCCCCCGCCGCGACGGCGCTGTATCGCACGCTGATGCAGTTCCATCTCTCCGCCCTGACCGATCTTGCCACCGCCGGGTTCGACGACCTGATCGACGCGCGCTCGCCCGCCGAATACGCCGAGGATCACCTCCCCGGCGCGCTCAGCCTGCCGGTGCTGGACGATGACGAACGCGCGCGGGTCGGCACCATGTATGTCCGGCAAAGCAGCTTCGGCGCGCGCCGGATCGGCGCCGCGCAGGTGCTGCGCAACATCGCGGATCACCTCGACGGCCCGCTCGCGGACCGCCCCGGCGGCTGGCGGCCCCTGGTCTATTGCTGGCGGGGCGGGCAGCGGTCGGGCACCTTCGGCTGGCTGATGCGCGAAATCGGCTGGCCCGCGCAGACGTTGGCGGGCGGCTATCGCAGCTACCGGCGGCTGGTGGTGCGCGCGATGTACGATACGCCCCTGCCGCACCGGCTGGTGGTGCTCACGGGCATGACCTGCACCGCCAAGACGGTGCTCCTGCACAAGCTGGCGGGCGCGGGGATGCAGGTGCTCGACCTCGAAGGCATCGGGCGGCACCGAGGGTCGATCTTCGGCGCGCTGGCCGAACCCCAACCGGCGCAGCGGGCCTTCGAGGGGGCGATCGCCTTGCAGCTTGCGCGGTTCGACCCGGCGCGCGCGGTGGTGGTGGAGGCCGAAAGCTCCAAGGTCGGCGACCTGATCGTGCCCCCGGTGCTGTGGGCCGCGATGTGCGCCGCGCCGCGGGTGGAAATCGCGGCGCCGCTTTCCGCGCGGGCGGCGCACTTCCCGCAGGCCTATCCCGATCTCGTCGCCGATCCGACGCGCTTCGCGGCGCTGGTCGGGCGGCTCAGGCGGCTGCACGGGCGCGCACTGGTGGACCGCTGGCAGGCGATGATCGCGGCGGGCGACATGGAGGGTGTCGCGGCGGAGCTGATGACCGCCCATTACGATCCGCGCTACGGCAAGTCGCAGGCGCGCTACGGCGACCGGGTGGTGGCGCGGCAGGTCTTCGACCGGCTGGACGATGCGGCGCTCGACGCGGGGCTTGCCGCGTTGGCGGGCGCGCTCGACGCCGCGGCGCAGGATGCCGCGTCCTCCCTCGGCGGTCGCCGGATGTCCGGGCCCTGAACGGTCGCGGCGCCCCCGTCGCGCCGGTCACTCCAGCCGGATGCGGGGCGGACCGTCGATGACGGTGCCGATCACCGCGGCCCCGTGGCCCATCGCGCGCAGATCCGCCACCAGCCCAGCCGCCCCGTCG
>DAIPIS010000305.1:0-2218 GCA_036770665.1 Meridianimarinicoccus sp. | reverse complement strand
ACCGGCACGGTGGCGTGTTCGGCCAGTTCCAGCAGGGTCGATTCCTCGAAGGTGCGGATCATGATCATGTCCACATAGCGCGACAGCACGCGGGCCGTGTCCGCGATGGTCTCGCCGTGCCCCAGTTGCATGTCGCTGCCCGACAGGACCAGCGTCTGTCCGCCCATCTGGCGCACGCCCACGTCGAAGCTGACCCGCGTGCGGGTGGAAGGCTTTTCGAACACGAGTGCCACGATGCGTCCCGCCAGCGGCTGTTCGGCATCGGGCGCGCCCCGTGGCAGCCCGTGGCGCGCGGCTTTCATCGTCGCGGCCCGGTCGATCACGGCGCGCAGGTCGGCAGGGTCGGTCTTGTGCAGGTCAAGGAAGTGATTCATCGGTCGGTGCCTTCGTGGCGGGAAACGGGGGGGCGGCGTGGCCCCCGCACCCCGAGAGAATGTCTTGATCAGGGATGAGGTGCCATCGCTGGGGTGCCGCACCCTGCCGATCCGCGCCGGCGGCCCGGCGTGCGGTGCGACTGGACCGGGCGCGCACCCGCCGGACCCCGGTCAGGCGGGTTCATGGGCTGTCACGGCGGCGGCGGCGCGATCCAGACGCGCCGACGCCTCGGCGATCTCGGCGTCGGTGATGGTCAGCGGCGGAAGGATGCGCACCACGTTGTCCGCGGCGGCGACGGTCAGCACCTGCTGGGCCAGACCTGCCGCCACGACATCGGCGGCGGGCCGGATGCAGCGCAGGCCCAGCATCAGCCCGGCCCCGCGCACGTGATCGAACACCTGCGGATGCCGCGCCACGACCCCGTCAAGGGCCGCCCGCAGCACGCCACCCTTGCGCGTCACCTCGGCCAGGAAGGCAGGTTCGGCGACGTGGCGCATCACCGCCAGCCCCACGGCGCAGCCCAGCGGATTGCCGCCATAGGTGGACCCGTGGGTGCCCGCCGTCATGCCCGACGCGGCGTCCGCCGTCGCCAGCACCGCGCCCAGCGGAAAACCGCCGCCGATGCCCTTGGCCACCATCATGATATCGGGGGTCATCCCGGCCCATTCATGGGCAAAAAGCCGCCCTGTCCGGCCCATGCCGCACTGCACCTCGTCGAGGATCAGCAGCGTTCCGGTGTCGTCGCAGAGCGCGCGGAGGCCGCGCAGGCAGGCGGCGGGCATCGGCCGGATGCCGCCCTCCCCCTGCACGGGTTCCACGAGGATCGCGGCGACGTCCGGCCCGAGCGCCCCGTGCAGCGCGTCATGGTCGCCCCACGGCAGGTGGGTGAACCCCGGCAGGAGCGGCGCAAAGCCCTTCGTCATCTTTTCCGACCCGGCGGCGGCGATGCCCGCGGCGGACCGGCCATGGAACGCGCCCTCGAAGGCGATGATCCGGGTCCGGTCCGGCTGGCCTTTGTCGAACCAGTATTTCCGTGCCATCTTGACCGCCAGCTCGCAGCTTTCCGTGCCGGAGTTGGTGAAGAACACCGTGTCGGCGAAGGTCGCGGCGACCAGCGCGTCGGCCAGCGCCTCCTGTTGCGGGATGCGGTAGAGGTTGGAGGTATGCCACAGCTTGCCCGCCTGTTCGGTCAGTGCCGCCACCAGCGCCGGGTGCGCATGACCCATGGCGTTGACGGCGATCCCGGCGGTCATGTCGAGGAAACGGCGACCGTCCGCCTCGGTCAGCCAGCAGCCGCTCCCGCGCACGAAACTCAGCGGTGTCCGGTTATAGGTTGGCAGAACGGAGGGGATCATCGGCGCGTCCTCGTCGGAAAGCCCATGTCGTGCCGCAGGCACGGGGGCGTGTCAATTGGAACGGGGTGGGGGCGGCAGGGAACAGGCACGGGGCTGACGCCCCGGAAAGGGCTCAGGCGGTCGCGCGGCGGCGTCGGAGAGCGATGGGTCTGTCCATGCTGGTTTCATAGCAAGGCTGCGGGCGGCAGAAAAGCCCCTTCAGCATTCCGGAAGGTTGACGGCAAGCCCGCCCAGCGACGTTTCCTTGTACTTCTCGGACATGTCGCGTCCGGTCTGGCGCATCGTTTCGATGCAGTTGTCCAGCGGCATGAAATGGGTCCCGTCGCCGCGCAGCGCGAGCGACGCCGCCGACACCGCCTTGATGGCCCCCAGCCCGTTGCGTTCGATGCAGGGCACCTGCACCAGCCCCGCCACCGGATCGCAGGTCATGCCGAGGTGATGTTCCAGCGCGATCTCGGCGGCGTTTTCCACCTGCGCGTTGGTCCCGC
>DAIPIS010000304.1:0-2220 GCA_036770665.1 Meridianimarinicoccus sp. | reverse complement strand
CTGTCGGGCCGTTGCACCGGGCCACGGTCATGTGACTGGGCCCAACCACGGTGTTTGGCGCCGACACTTGCCGCTCACGGCGGTGGGAGATGTGCCATTGCCATTGTCTCAATCGGCGTTGGCAAGACGGGGCGGGTCATGGCTGTCGGGATGCGCCGGATCGGCGGTGTAGCCGGTGATGAGCCGGGCGCCGCGTCCGTAGGTGAGGTAGGACCAGAACCACTGGGCCGCGACCAGCATCGGTGCCCGCACGCCGATCAGGAAATAGATGTGCGCGACACCCCACAGCCACCAGGCCACGGGTCCGGACAGCTGAAGCCTGCCGAAGCGCACCACGGCGGCGTGACGCCCGATGGTGGCCAGGTCGCCGAGATGGCGATAGCGGAAGGCCGCGGGTTGCGGCCCGCCCCGCGCCCGCGCAGCAATGACACGCGCGGCGTGGCGGCCCATCTGCTTGGCCGCCGGTGCGATGCCGGGCACCGGGCTGCCATCGGCGCGCCTGCACGCCGCCGCATCCCCGACGACGAAGACCTCCGGCAGGCCCGGGACGGCGAGGTGCAAGTCGACCGTGACCCGCCCGGCCCGGTCGCCCTCGACACCCAGCCAGCGCGCCACACGCGGCACGCTGACCCCAGCGGCCCAGATCACCGTGGCCGTGGGCTGGCTTCGCCCTGCGATCCGCACGGCTTCCGCACCAAGCACCTCGACACGGCTGCCGGTGACGACCTCGACGCCGAGACGACGCAGCGCCTGTGCGGCATAGTTGGAGAGGGATGGCGGGTAGCTGGCCAGCAGGCGCGGCCCGGCTTCGGCAAGGATGACGCGCGCATGCTTGGGGTCGATGGTGCGGAAGTCCCGGGCAAGGGCATGGCTGGCAAGCTCGGCAATGGCCCCGGCCATCTCGACACCGGTCGGGCCGCCGCCGATGACGACGAAGGTCATCTGCCGGGCGCGCTCGAACGGGTCGGTTGTGACTTCGGCCCGCTCGAAGGCCAGCAGGATGCGCCGCCGGATCTCGACGGCATCCTGGATGCGCTTGAGGCCCGGGGCATGCTCGGCCCAATGATCGTTGCCGAAATAGGCGTGGCGCGCGCCGGTGGCGATGATGAGATTGTCGTAGGCGAACCGCCGGTCCGCGGCTGCGACCCAGCGCTCGGATGTATCGATTGTCTCGACGTCGCCGAGCACGATCCGCAGGTTGCGTTGACCACGAAGGACGCCGCGCACCGGCCACGCGATGTCGCCGGGCGACAGCGCTGCGGTGGCCACCTGATAGAGCAGCGGCTGGAACAGGTGATGGTTGCGCTTGTCGATCAGCGTGATGTCGACGGGAGCCCTTGCCAGCGCCTTCGTGGCTGTCAACCCCGCAAACCCTGCGCCCACGATCACGATGCGCCGTCGATGTGCCGATGCCATGCTGTCCCCCGCTTTCGCTACACCATCCTTCGGCGCACCAGCCGGGCCGTTACCGGTGATCAGGTCAAAAGGCGGTGATGGGCGGGACAAACGCCCCGATCACGCAGTTGGCATTGCCGGGCACGTAACGCCTTGCCGCCCCACCGCGAACCTGTTGCCGAGACGCCGGGCAGCGCCTTGGCGTCCGCCGCGTGATGCAACCTTGAGGGAGAGCCCCATGAAACATGCCCAGATCACCATGGCCGCGCTGGCGGCCGCCGTCGCCGCCGCCGCGCTGGGCTCGCCCCAGCCCGCCCAAGCGCAGGCCAAGGAGAAGTGCTACGGCATCTCGCTGGCCGGCCAGAACGACTGCGCGGCCGGGCCCGGCACCACCTGCGCCGGCACTTCCACCATCGACTTTCAGGGCAATGCCTGGACGCTGGTGCCCGCGGGCGACTGCGTGAAGTTCGGCACCGTCGACAGCGCCGACTTCCAGCTGCCCGAGGGGCGGAAGGGGTCACTTGAGGCGCTGGAGCGCGACCTGCCCGCGTGATTGCCCGCATCCCCGCCCCCCGGCTGCGCGCCGGGCGGCGGCTTCCCCGACAGCACCTTGGCTGCGTGCCCGGCTGCTGGCCCAGCACGGGAGACCTGCCATGACCACCGGCACCGCTACCCGCCCCGCCCTGCCGCTGTCGGCCCTGCCGCGCCGCGCGGGCGTGGGCTTCAAGCCCGAACATGCGGCCGCGGTGCTGGCGGGCGGGCACGACGTGGCGTGGTTCGAGGTCCATGCCGAGAACTACATGGGCCAGGGCGGCCCGGCTCTGG
>DAIPIS010000303.1:0-2220 GCA_036770665.1 Meridianimarinicoccus sp. | reverse complement strand
ACCGATCCCTGGGCTTCCATCACCGCGCGGCTGACGATGTTTTCCGACGCGATCAATTCGATCTCGTCGCGCTGGCGGCCAAGCTCGCTGGTGATGGCGGCGAACAGGTCGGGGTCGCTGGATTTCAGGCTTTCGGTGAAGAAGCCGGTGTCGCGATGGGGTGCATTCATCGGGTGCGTCCCTCCTTGGTGGGCCCTTGATCGGGAATGTCTGGCCGGGTGCCTTGGGATGGGGTTTAGTCCAGCGGCGGGGACAAAAAAAGGGCCCCCGGGGACGCAACCGGGATCATTCGCGAATTGACGCGCAGTTTCATGGGGTTGTTTTCGGTCAAGGGGCGGGTCAACAGTGCGCCGAACGCAGGCGGGATGGCGCAGGGCATGAAGAAGATTTCGTTTCTGGCAAGCGAGTCGCCGGTGGCACAGACCGCGCGGCGGGAGTTGTCGGCGCTTTACGGGCATGCGGAACCCGAGGCGGCAGAGGTGATCGTGGCGCTGGGTGGGGACGGCTTCATGTTGCAGACCCTGCACGGCACCGAACACCTGCCGGTACCGGTCTATGGCATGAACCGGGGCACGGTCGGGTTCCTGATGAACGAATATTCCATCGTGGGGCTGCACCAGCGGCTGGCGGCGGCGGAGGAGACGATCATCAACCCGCTCGCGATGCGGGCGGGCACGGCGGATGGCGCGATCACGCGGGCGCTCGCGATCAACGAGGTGTCGCTCTTGCGGGCGGGTCCGCAGGCGGCGCGGCTGCGGATCAGCATCGACGGGCGCGTGCGGCTGGAGGAACTGGTCTGCGACGGCGCGCTGGTGAGCACGCCGGCGGGGTCCACCGCCTACAACTATTCCGCGCACGGGCCGATCCTGCCGATCGGGGCCGAGGTTCTGGCGCTGACGGCGATCGCGCCCTTCCGGCCCCGGCGCTGGCGCGGGGCGCTGTTGCCCAAGCGCGCGCGGGTGCGGTTCGACGTGCTGGACCCCGAGAAGCGCCCGGTGATGGCGGATGCCGACAGCCGGTCGGTGCGCGACGTGGTGTGGGTCGAGATCGAGAGCGATCCGCACATGGCGCACCGGTTGCTGTTCGATCCCGGTCACGGGCTGGAGGAGCGGTTGTTGCGCGAGCAGTTCGAGTAGGCGCGGCTTGTTCGAGGGCCGATTCGCGCGCAGGCTCCGCGGGGGCTTGCGAAGGGTCGGGGCATGGCGTCCTACAAGGAACTCGGTCTCTATCCCGACGGGGACGGGGAGCCCGGCGCGAAGGGCTGGATCGCGGCGCATCTGATCGCGCTGCGGGCGGAACTGGCGCGCGTGGTGCTGGACGGTCGTCGGCCGAATTCGCTGGTGATCGGGTCGTGGAACATCCGCCATTTCGACGGCGGGCGGCCGCGGCTGGACGAGAGCTATCACTACATCGCCGAGATCATCGACCATTTCGACATCTGCGCGGTGCAGGAACTGAAGCCCGACCTTGGGCCGGTGCGGCGGCTGGCAGGGCTTCTGGGGCCGAACTGGACCTATTTCGTGACCGATGTGACGGCCGGACGGCCGGGCAACAGCGAACGGATGGCGATCTTTTACAACACCAACCGGGTGATGTTCCGCAACCTGATCGGCGAGGTGGTTCTGGCGAAGGAGCAGAGCATCGACGGGCGGCAGATCGCGCGCACGCCGTTCTTCGCGGCGTTTCAGGCGTCGTGGTTCCGCTTTACCCTGTGTTCGGCGCATATCCATTTCGGGTCCGAGGCGGCGGCGGACCTGACCTTGCGGGCGCGGGAGGTGGGGACAATCGCGGCGATCCTCGCCGAACGCGCCCGGGTGGAGGACGAGGTCTATGTCCTGCTGGGCGACATGAACATCGAGCATCCCGACGACGCCATCATGGGCGCGCTGCGGGCCGAAGGGTTCGATGCGCCGCTTCTGGGGCCCACGAACCTTGGCGGCACGAAGCATTTCGACCAGATCGCCTTTTCAGGCAATCACGACCGCACGACGATGCTGCGGGCCGGGGTCTTCGACTGGCGCGGCGCGGTCTATCGCGCGGACGAGGTGGAGGCATACCGTGCCGTCGCCGAAGCGGCCCGGGGAAAACCCTATGCCGACTGGGATGGGCACTACCCGCGATGGTGCACCGACGAGATGTCGGATCACCTGCCGGTCTGGATCGAGCTGGAGATCGACTATTCCGACGACTACCTGCGCGGGTTCATCCCCGGCTGACCCG
>DAIPIS010000302.1:0-2226 GCA_036770665.1 Meridianimarinicoccus sp. | reverse complement strand
TTCACGATCACCGCATCCGCGCCCGCGTAGTCCGGGCTGATGGCGTAGCCTTCGGCGCGCAGGCGCGTGAGGATGCGTTCGCTGTCCACCAGCGCCTTGGGACAGCCGAGCGAGACCATGCCGATGGTCGGCTGGCCGGGGCGGGGGGCATCGCCGATCCGCGCCCTGGGGGCGAGATCGGGGCGCAGGCTGGGCGGGTTCCGGGTCATGACGGGCATATAGACGGGCGCGGGCGGTGCGCACAAGACGGACCCGACAGGCGCCGTTGTGGGGGTCAGGCGGGCGCGTCGGACCAGAAGACGCGGCGGTTGCCGAACGGATCGTTCAACACCACCTGCCGCGCCCCCCGCGGGACCGCTTCCAAGGCGGGGTTCAGCCTTGGGTGACCCCGCGCGCCAAGCGCGGCGAGGACCGCATCGGCGTCGGGTACAGGGATGCGGACGGCGGTGCCCGGTGCCGCGTCGCCGTGATGGTCTGACACATTCAGCGCGCAGTGGCCGCGCCGCACGTCCATGCAAAGCGGCATGCCCGCAGCGAAGCGATGGTCGAAGCGGACCTCGAAGCCGAGAAAACGCAGGTAGACATCGCGCGCCGCGGCCTCGGAAAAGCTGCGCAGGATCGGGACCGCGGACCCCGCCAGCGCCTCAGCGCCGCCGGTCGCGCCGTGCGCTCATGGGCTGGAAGGCGACGCCCACATGGGCCTCGCAATAGGGTTTGCCCTGTTCCACCGGCAGCCCGCAGAACCAGAAGTTCGGCGTGGCGGGATCGCCGATGGGCCATTTGCAGGTCCGTTCGGTCAGTTCCATCAGCGTGAGCCGCTTGGCGCGCTTTTCGACCTCGCGCTGGGAGGCGAGTGCCTCGGGGCTGATTTCATTGGCGGAGGGCTGCGGCGGCAGCGGCTGGCCGGCCGGGATGATCTGGCGGCGGGCGGGCACGGACGCGCGGGCGACGGCGTCGGTCAGCGCGGGTTCGGGCGCGGGCGCGGGGTCATCGGGCAACTCGGCGGCTGCGGGCGCGGCGGCGTCGATCGCCGCGTCGGCCTCGGGCTCCGCCGCGTCGCCCGCGGGCACCGCCCCGCCGTTGCGGTTCGACAGGCCCAGCCGATGCACCTTGCCGATCACGGCGTTGCGGGTGACCCCGCCCAGTTCCTTGGCGATCTGGCTTGCGCTCTGGCCGTCGGCCCACATCTTCTTCAGGGTCTCGACGCGGTCATCTGTCCAGGACATGGCGTGCCTTGCTTTGTTCATGTTGTCTGTTGGTCCGACCGCGGCCGGGGCGGGGACCGTTTGTAATCCCAAGCCAGCTATTCTAATCACAACAGGGCGGGATACAAGGCACCGGCCGACATTGACCGTGGCGCGCCCCGCGGCAGGTCCGCGGGCACGGGTGCAGGACCGCAGACGAGACAGCGGATCAGACGGGGACCAGGGGGTCAAGGAATGATGCAGGGCAGGGAAATGGGCGTGCGGCGCTTCGGGCGGGTCAACTGGCTCGGGCTGTGGACGCTGGCGCAGCGCGAGACGCGGCGCTTCATGGCCGTCTGGACCCAGACGCTGATGGCGCCGCTGATCACGGCGGGGCTGTTCCTGATGATTTTCTCGCTCGCCATCGGCACGCGGCGGGGCGACGTGATGGGCGTGCCCTTCGTCGAATTCCTGGCCCCCGGCATCCTGATGATGACGGTGATCCAGAACGCATTCGCCAACACGTCCTCGGCGATCATGATCGCCAAGGTGCAGGGCAACATCGTGGACACGCTGATGCCGCCGCTGTCGCCCGCCGAACTGGTCGCGGGCTATCTGTCGGGGGCGGTGTCTCGCGGGCTGTTCGTGGCGGTGGCGGTCGTGGTGATGGGCCTCGTGTTTCTCGGGCAGGGGATGGCGCATCCGGTCTGGGTGCTGGTCTATGTGGTGCTCGGCAGCGTGTTCATGGGCGGGCTCGGGATCGTCGCGGCGATCCTCGCCACCAAGTTCGACCAGATGGCGGCGATCACCAATTTCGTCATCACGCCGCTCAGCTTCCTGTCGGGGACGTTCTATTCGGTCGAAGGGCTGCCGGGCGCGATGCAGATCCTGACCCATGTGAACCCGGTGTTCTACCTGATCGACGGGGTGCGCTACGGCGTCATCGGCACGTCCGACAGCAGCCCGTGGCTTGGCCTGCCCATCGTGGGCGTGTGCACCGTCGCGGTTCTGGCGCTGTGCCTGCGCTGGTTCCGGACGGGGT
>DAIPIS010000301.1:0-2248 GCA_036770665.1 Meridianimarinicoccus sp. | reverse complement strand
AGCGGATAGGCCCCGGTGACGCCGGTGACGCCATCCAGCGGCGCGATGGTCAGGGTGTCGAACGCCAGCCGTCCGCCCGGTGGCGTGATGTTGCGGTATGCGGTGACGGGATTTTCCCCGCCCGCCGCCACGATGTCGGGGCGTGCGTCGCCGTCGCAGTCGAAGACCGCCACGCCGCCGCCCACGAAATGTTCCCACCCGCCGTCATAGACATGGGGCGGGCCGGGCAGGTCCGCGGCGCGGTCGGCGAAGCGCGGCCCCGGCCCGGTGGCGGTGGCGGCGTTGGTGACGGTCGGTCGGGCGCCCGGCTTCGCGGCGTGCAGGGTGTCTTGGCCCATGGCGGCGGCGGGCAGGACGAGGGCGAGGACGAGGGCGGTGCGCATGGCGGCAGGCGGCCACGGGCTGCTGCCGCGGGCAAGGGCGGCCTTGGGGCGGCGCGGGCGGGTCATGCCCCGCTGTCCTTCACGGCCTGCATGGACACATGGGTCGATGTGCTGGCCACATGGGGCAGCTGCGAGACCTTTTCGCCCAGCACCTGCCGGTAGTTGGCGATGTCGGTGGTGCGCACTTTCAGCAGGTAGTCGAACGCCCCGGCGATCATGTGGCATTGTTCGATCTCGGGGATGGCGCGGACGGCGGTGTTGAAGGCGCGCAGTGCGGGTTCGGTGGTGTCGCTCAGCTTCACCTCGACGAAGGCGATGTGGTCGCGCCCGAGGCGCGCCATGTCGATCACCGCGCGAAAGCCGAGGATGTAGCCCGCCGCCTGCAACCGCCGCAGCCGCACCTGTGCCGGGCTTTTGGACAGGCCGACCCGGCGGGCGAGTTCGGTGACCGACAGGCGGCCATCCTGTGCCAGTTCCGCGAGGATTCGCTGGTCGGTGCGGTCGATCGGTCTGTTTTCGGTCATGGCGCGTTCCGATCGGGTCGAAAGCGTGCCCAAACGCGATGCGTTCGGGCGGTATTTCGGTTATCTTCGGTCTGACAGCCTGTGGCAAGCCGGTGTAGTTTGGTCCATCACCCCTTCAGGAGGTTCTGCCATGACCACGCTTGACGCCATCCGCCAGACGTTCCGCCATGGCACGCGTATCCCCGATGCCGACGTGATCGCGGCTTTGCGGGCCGGATCGGGCATCGACGCCGATCTGCGCGCGGCGGCGCACCGGCGGGCCGTTGGGCTGGTCAAGGGCATCCGCGACGACGCCCGACCGGGGCTGATGGAGGTGTTCCTGGCCGAATACGGGCTGTCCACGGAGGAAGGCATCGCGCTCATGTGCCTTGCGGAGGCTTTGTTGCGGGTGCCGGACGCGGGCACCATCGACGCGCTGATCGAGGACAAGATCGCGCCGGGGGCCTGGGGGGCGCATCTGGGCCAGTCCAGTTCGCCCATGGTCAACGCGGCGACCTGGGGGCTGATGCTGACGGGCAAGGTGCTGCGGGACGGCACGGGGCTTGCGCAGACCTTGCGCGGGGCGGTGCGGCGGCTGGGGGAGCCGGTGATCCGCACCGCCGTGGGCCGTGCCATGCGCGAGATGGGCGCGCAGTTCGTGCTGGGCGAGACGATCGAGACGGCGGTGGCGCGGGGCCGGGGGATGCAGGCAAAGGGCTATACCTATTCCTACGACATGCTGGGGGAGGCGGCGCTGACGGCGGGCGATGCGCAGGCGTATTACGACGCCTATGCGCAGGCGATTGCCCGGCTCGCGGGGGAGTGCAAGGCCGGGGATATCCGCGACAATCCCGGCATTTCCATCAAGCTGTCGGCGCTGCATCCGCGGTATGACGAGACGCAACGCGATGCGGTGATGGCGGACCTGGTGCCGCGCGTGCTGGCGTTGGCGCAACAGGCGCGCGCGGCGGGCATGGGGCTGAACATCGACGCGGAGGAAGCCGACCGGCTGGACCTGAGCCTTGACGTGATCGACGCGGTGCTGCGCGATCCATCCCTTGCGGGCTGGGACGGGTTCGGCGTGGTGGTGCAGGCTTACGGCAAGCGCGCGGGCGCGGTGATCGACTGGCTGCACGCGCTGGCGGTGGCGCTCGACCGGCGGATCATGGTGCGGCTGGTGAAGGGGGCCTATTGGGACACCGAGATCAAGCGCGCGCAGGTCGATGGGTTGCCCGGCTTCCCCGTGTTCCAGCGGAAGGAGGCGACGGACGTGCATTACATCCTGTGCGCCGAGAAGCTTCTGGGCATGACCGACCGGATCTATCCGCAGTTCGCCACCCACAACGCGCATACGGTCGCCGC
>DAIPIS010000300.1:0-2252 GCA_036770665.1 Meridianimarinicoccus sp. | reverse complement strand
TTGCGGCATGATTTCGGGGCTACCCAACCTGTGGTAAGCTGCCTATAGTCGGGCGCAAACGGGGGAAATGCCCCGACAGGAGAGTTTTCATGCGCTGTCCCTTCTGCGGCAACGTCGATACGCAGGTCAAGGATTCCCGACCCGCCGAGGATCACGTGGCCATCCGCAGACGCCGCTATTGCCCCGAGTGCGGCGGACGGTTCACGACGTATGAACGGGTTCAGCTGCGCGATCTCGTCGTCATTAAGTCCAGCGGGCGGCGGGAAGATTTCGACCGGGACAAGCTGGAACGGTCGATCCGGATCGCGCTGCAGAAACGCCCCATCGACCCCGAACGCATGGACAAGATGATTTCCGGCATCGTGCGGCGGCTGGAAAGTCTTGGCGAACAGGACATCCCCTCGCGCACCATCGGCGAGATCGTGATGGAGACGCTCGCCCGGATCGACACCGTGGCCTATGTGCGCTTTGCCAGCGTCTACAAGAACTTCCAGGCGGCGGACGATTTCGACAGGTTCGTGTCCGAACTGCGGCCAGAAACGCCCCCAGGCTCGTGACCCGGACGGACGGCGATGCCCGGTTCATGGCGCTCGCGCTGGCCCTTGGGGCGCGCGGGCAGGGGCGATGCTGGCCGAACCCGGCCGTGGGCTGCGTGATCGTCAAGGCGGGTCGGATCGTCGGGCGCGGCTGGACCCAGCCCGGCGGTCGCCCCCATGCCGAAACCGAAGCGCTGGCGCAGGCGGGGGCCGACGCGCTGGGGGCGACGGTCTACGTGTCGCTGGAACCCTGCGCCCACCACGGCAAGACACCGCCGTGCTGCGACGCGCTGGTGACGGCGGGCGTGGGCCGCGTGGTGGTCGCGCTGCGCGATCCCGATCCGCGCGTGAACGGACGCGGCATCGCGCGGATCAGGGCGGCGGGCGTCGCGGTGACCGAAGGGATGCTCGCCGACACCGCCGAGCGGGTCCATGCGGGATTCCTGCTGCGCCAGCGGGCGGGACGCCCGGCGCTGACCCTCAAGCTGGCCGCCAGTTTCGACGGACGCATCGCCACCGCGTCGGGGGAAAGCCGCTGGATCACCGGGCCTGCCGCGCGCCGCCACGTGCACCTGATGCGCGCGCGCCATGACGCGGTTCTTGTGGGCGGCGGGACCGCGCGGGCGGATGACCCGTTGCTGACCGTCCGGGGCCTTGGCATGACCCATCAGCCCGTGCGCGTGATCGTCAGCCGCAGGCTCGATCTGCCCGAAGGCGGCGCGCTGGCGGCCAGTGCGGGCGACGCGCCGCTGTGGCTGCTGCACGGTGTCGATGCGCCCCCCGACCGCATCGCGCGCTGGCAGGGGCGCGGTGTGCGCTGCATGGTGGTGGCGACGGGCCCTGACCGGCAGCTTGACCCGCTGGCCTGCCTGCAGGCTCTGGGATCGGTCGGCATCAACACGGTCTTCTGCGAAGGCGGCGGTGCGCTGGCCGCATCGCTGCTGGGGGCCGGGCTGGTGGACGACCTGGTCGGCTTCACGGCGGGCATGGTGCTGGGGGCCGAAGGCTGGCCCGCGCTTGGCGCGATGGGCCTGTCGGCGCTGGCGCAGGCCCCGCGTTTCGACCTGCTGGACACCCGCGCGATCGAAGGCGATATCCTGCATCACTGGCACAGCCGACCGGATGACACCCGCGCATGACCCTGTCCCCGATCATCGAGATCGACGCCCTGTCAAAGACCTATGACAACGGCTTCGCGGCGCTGGACGCCGTGTCGCTGTCCGTCCGCGACGGCGAGATCCTTGCGCTTCTTGGCCCGAACGGGGCGGGCAAGACCACGCTGATTTCCACCGTCTGCGGCATCACGCGCCCCACCGGCGGGCATGTGCGCGTGGGCGGCCATGATGTCGTGACCGACTTCCGCGCCGCGCGGCGGCTGGTCGGGCTGGTGCCGCAGGAAATCGTGCTCGAACCCTTCAGCCGGGTGCGGGACACGGTGGCGTTTTCGCGCGGCATGTTCGGGCTGCCGCGTGACCGGGCGCGCGTGGACGACACGCTGCGCCGGCTGTCGCTGTGGGACAAGCGCGATGCGATGACCCGCCAGTTGTCCGGCGGGATGAAGCGGCGCGTGATGATCGCCAAGGCGCTGGCCCATGATCCGCGCGTGCTGTTTCTGGACGAACCCAGCGCGGGCGTGGACGTGGAGCTGCGCCGCGACATGTGGGCCATCGTGCGCGACCTGAAATCGCGCGGTGTCACCATCATCCTGACCACCCA
>DAIPIS010000299.1:0-2256 GCA_036770665.1 Meridianimarinicoccus sp. | reverse complement strand
GGCACCGGGCTGGCAATGGCAGGGGCACGGCTATTTCGACGCCAATTTCGGCACCCGGGCGCTGGAAGACGATTTCAGCTTCTGGACCTGGGGCCGGTTCCCGACCGCTGCGGGGGCAAGCTGCTTTTACGACGCCACGCGCCTGGACGGCAGCAAGCTGGCCACCGCGATCCGCTTCGGGTCCGATGGCAGCGCATCCTTGCAGGACGACGCGCCGCCGTTGACACCCATGGCCCGCAGCCTGTGGGCGGTGAAGCGCGAAACCCGCGCCGATGCGGGCGCGCCCCGCCCGAAGCAGGTCAAGGCGATGCTGGACGCCCCGTTCTACAGCCGGTCGATCGTGCGCACGCAGATCGACGGCGAACCGACGGTTGGTGTGCACGAGGCACTGGACCTGCGGCGGTTCCGCAGCCCGTTCCTCAAGCCGATGCTGGCGGTGCGGGTGCCACGCCGCGCCGGTTGGACCTTCGACACGCGGGGCTGACACAGGGATTGGTCGGGAACTTCACCGGAAGTTTGGACTGGGAAGATGGCTTGCGGGACGGTCAGGCGGGCGCGCCGAGCCGTTCCTTGGCCGCTTCCTCCGGGTTGCGGCGCAGGACGGACGCGTTGAGCGCCGCCGCGACCGTGACCCATGTCAGATAGGGCACGAACAGCAACCCCGCGATGCGGTCCTGCGCGAACAGCGCCAGCATGGTGCAGGCCACCGCGACCCACAGCGCCATGACCACGATCAGCCCCAGCTTCATCCGCTTGAGCCCGAAGAACACCGGCGTCCAGAGCCCGTTCAGCGCGATCTGCAGCGCCCAGAACGCCATGGCAAGCCCCGCGCCCGGCAACATCGCCACGCGCGCCGCTGCGGCCGCCATGCAGACATAAAGGATCGTCCAGGCGATGGGGAACACGATGTCGGGTGGTGTCCACCACGGCTTGCTCAGCCGTTCGTACCAGACGCCCGGCATGAACAGACCGCCGGTCGCGCCCGCGGCCAGACAGGCAGCCAGAAAGACGGTGAACAGGACATAAACCACGAAAGTCAGCTAGCCCAACGGCCCGCGATCTTCAAGGCGGATCGCCCCCGGTCACGCCGTTCCAGCTGGCTCAGCACCGCCACCAGCGCCTCGGCCCGACCGGTCTGCGGTGCGGCATCGATGCGCGCGGCCTCCACCAGAAACGCGGTTTCCGCCAGCGGGCGCGCGAAAATCAGCGGCGAGCACGGCATCACGAGCGTGCCGCCCGCGCGCAGCATCGCCAGCCCCAGCCAGCCCAGTTTCGCAGCCGTCCCGGTCCGGGCGCGCGGCCCGATGCTGTCATGGCCGTGGCGGCGGATCTGCCCGCCGATCCCGCCATAGATGTAGCGCGCCGCGAAGATCGCCGGGCGACACGACAGCGGCAGCGCGGCGACCCCGGCTTCGGAGCGCGCGTAAAGCTGGTCGGCCTCGCGCAGCAGCCGCGCGGTCATGGCCCGGATCGCGGGTTCCGGGGCGGGGCGGGCCAGAAAGACGTCCGGGTCGATCCCCGCCGCGGTCATCCAGTCGGTCGGCAGATAGAGCCGCCCTTCGCGCGCGTCCTCGCCCACGTCGCGGGCGATGTTGGTCAGTTGCATCGCGACGCCCAGATCGCAGGCCCGCGCCAGCGCCGTCGCGTCGCGCACGCCCATCAGCACGCACATCATCGCACCTACGGCGGCGGCCACCCGCGCCGCATAGGCCCGCAGGTCCGACAGATCGGCGCAGCGCCGCCCGATGGCGTCCCACGCGAACCCTTCGAGCAGCGCTTCGGGCAGCGCCCGGGGCATCTCCACGTCCGCCACCATCGCGGCAAAGGCACGGTCGGCGGGCGCGTTGCGCGGACGGCCCGCATAGACCAGATCCAACCTGTCGCGCAGTGCCAGCACCGCGCCGGTCTTGTCGTCCTGCAGGTCGACGGCGTCATCGGCCAGACGGCAGAAGGCATAAAGCGCCAGCGCCTGGTCCCGCACATGCGCGGGCATCAATTGCGACGCGGCATGGAACGACCGCGACCCGTGCCGGATCGCCTGATCGCAATGGGCAAGGTCCGCGGGTGCGATGGTCGATGCGCGCCTCATGCGGGCACCATCGCGGCATCGGGCACCAGCTTGCCCAGCACTTCGGCCGACGAGATCACGCCGGGCAGCCCCGCGCCCGGATGGGTGCCCGCCCCCACAAGATACAGCCCCGCCGCTTCTTCGCTGACGTTGTGGGGGCGGAAATACGCGCTTTGCAGGATGCGCGG
>DAIPIS010000074.1:0-10148 GCA_036770665.1 Meridianimarinicoccus sp. | reverse complement strand
CCCATCGCCAAGCCCATCGCTGCACCTGCCGCACCTGCCGCGGGGTCCATCCGGTGGCACGACCCCGGCACGCGCCGCCGACGGCACGCCGCGGGTGGAAACCGGGGCGCGTGCGGGTCGACGCGGTGCCATCAATGCAGCTGGCGGTGCACGGTCGCCGTCAGGTCCTGCAGCGAAAACGGCTTGGGCAGGAACACGGAATTGGGCACGCGCGCCTGCTGGTCGCTCAGCGCATCCTCGGCATAGCCGGACACGAACACCACCCGCGTGCCGGGCCGCGTCTTGAGCGCCTCGCGCACCCAGGTCGGGCCGTCCATGCCCGGCATCACCACGTCGGTCACGAACACATCGACCCGCAGCGCCGGATCTTCCAGCCGTTCCAGCGCTTCCTCCGCGTTCTCGGCCTCGATCACGGTGTAGCCGCGCAACCGCAACGCCCGCGACGCGAAGGCGCGCACCGGGGCTTCGTCCTCCACCAGCATCACGACACCCTCGCCCTTGGCGAGCACCCGCGCCGGGGCCGGGTCCGCGGCCAGCGGCAGGGGCGGCAGGGTCGCGCCAGTTTCCGAGGCCGGGAAATACAGCGTGAACACGGTGCCGATCCCCGGCCCGCTGTCGGCAAAGATGAACCCGCCCGTCTGCTTGACGATGCCGTAAGCCGTGGACAAGCCCAGCCCCGTCCCTTCGCCGGTCTTCTTGGTGGTGAAGAAGGGCTCGAATATCTTCTGCATGTTCTCGGGCGCGATCCCCACGCCCTCGTCGCGCACCCGCACCACTGCATAGGTGCCGGGGGGGATCGCCGCACGGTTGCGGCGCATTTCGGCGGTCAGCGTGACACAGGCGGTTTCCACCGCGATCTCGCCACCCTCCGGCATGGCGTCGCGCGCGTTGACCACGAGGTTCATGATCACCTGTTCAAGCTGCCGCTTGTCGACGCGGATGGGCGGCACGCCGTCATCGTGGCGCAGGGTCAGCCGCACGGTTTCGCCCACCAGCCGGCTCAGCAGATGCGTCAGGTCCGACAGCGCCTCGGGCAGGTCCACGACCTCCGGCGTCAGGGTCTGCTTGCGCGAGAACGCCAGCAACTGCCCCACGAGGCTCGCGGCCCGGTTCGCGTTCTGATTGATCTGGACAAGGTCGCCGTAAGCCGGGTCGCCTTCGTCGTGGCGCAGCAGCACCAGGTCGCAATGGCCGGAAATCGCAGTCAGAAGGTTGTTGAAGTCATGCGCCACGCCCCCGGCCAACTGGCCGATCGCCTGCATCTTCTGGCTCTGGACGAACTGCGCTTCCAGCGTCTTCAACTCGGTGGCGTCGGTGAGCACCGCGAGCAGCACCGCTTCTCCGTTCTCCTCCACCGGCTTGAGCGACACCTGCACGAACCGGTCGCCACCATCGCCGCGCACCTGCAGGAATTCCGACCGCGACGGGGCGATGCCGGCATGGGCATCCTGCAACCAGTCGGTCAGCGGACGGCCCAGCCCCGACAGGCCCTCGGACAGCCATGATCCGGGCGGCAGGTCGCGGCCCAGAAGCTCCCGCGCGCCCAGGTTGCAGGCGCGCACCTCGCCGTCCACGGCGACCTTGATCATGGGGACCGGCAGCGTGTCGAACAGGGCGCGCGCATCGGGCGCACCGCCCATGTCGGGCGGCAGCAGATAGACCTCGCGGCACGGATCGGACGGATCGGGGTCGGGCATGAACAGTCGGAAGGTCGCGGTCACGGCACGGGTCGTGATCCGGCACAGATCGCCGCTCTGGGTCGGGCGTGGACCGACGATCTGCTCGAACCGGTCGGGAATCGTCCCGTCCACAAGACGCCGCATGGCATCGTTCGCCGCCACCACATGCCCGTCGGGGCGCAACACCACCATGGGCAGGCCGATATCCCCGGTTCCGATCGACGCGCGCAGCGCGATCAGGCTTTCGGCCCGCCACACGACGAAATCGCCCGCGCCGCGCACGGCCGACACGCGCACAGCCCCGCGCCGCGTGGCGCGTTCCGTGCTGGCATGACCCTCGCGCGCGGTGCGGGCCAGCATGTCGGCCACCGTCTGGAGGGGGGTCGCAAAGAACCCGCCGAACCCGAGCGCCACGACCCCGCCCGCGGACAGCCCAAGCTCCCGCGTTGCGGCGTCATTGGCCACGATCACCCGCCCCTGCATGTCGGTGACCGCCACCGGCACCGGATCATGGAGAACATGGCCGCGCATGGCGTCGACCGCCGCACGCCGGCAGCGCCAGATCACTCCCCGCCAGCCGACCACCACGAGTGCCGTCCCCGCCATCCCGGCTCCCGCCGCCACGAGCCCGACCTGCAAGGCCAGTGGTGCTGCCCAGACCCCCGCCAGCAAGAACAAGCCCCCGACCGCCGCAAGCGGCAGCTCGCGGCGCACCCAAGGCGCAGCCGGGTTCGGGCGTCGGGTATCGGCAATCTGCACCATGCGGACTCCATGCATCATCCGAGCCCAGATAACGGCCGTCTGGTTAATCCCGAATTAAGCGTGACAGCCTGTCCGGACAAGCGCAAGACCGCAATCGCCGGTTGAGCAATTCAACACAGTCCGCGCGGCGGCGATGGGAGGCTGACCCACCGCGCGCACGCGCCCCGTCAGTCGGCGGCGGACACGCCCGAAGGCCCGGCCAGCACAGCGGCGAAGAACCCGTCCCCGCCATCCGACGGGAGCAGTTGCCGGTCGCGGAGACAGGTCCAGCCGGGATGGTCGGCGATGAACCGATCCACGGCGCCGCGATTCTCGGCGGCGATCAGCGAACATGTCACGTAGACCAGATGCCCGCCGGGGCGCAGATGCGTCGCGGCCTGCGCCAGGATCTGCGCCTGCAACGCGCACAGCTCCGCCAGCCGCGCGGGCGTCAACGCCCACTTGCCGGCCGGGTCGCGCCGCCACGACCCGCTGCCGGAACAGGGCGCATCCACCAGCACCGTGTCGAACGCCGCTTCCCCCGCAAGGGCCGCGGTCTCGCGACAGATCACGTCGAGCCCGGCGCGGGCCGCCCGCGCGGGCAGGTCGGCCATGCGGCGCGGCTGGGCGTCATGGGCCACGAACACCCCCGGCACGCGGGCGCCGATGGCCAGCGTCTTGCCGCCGCCGCCGGCACAGAAATCCAGCAACCGCCCCCCCGCGGGCAATGGCACCATGTCCGCCACGGCCTGCGATCCCGCATCCTGGAACTCGACCGTGCCGTCCAGCACACGGGGATCCGCGCGCAGCCGCCGCGCGCCATCGGTCACGTCCAGCGCCGTGGGCGACAGGGCATGCGGCGCACAGGCGATCCCCGCCGCATGCAGCGCCACCGCGACCGCGTCCCGCCCGGCCCGCGCCCGGTTGACCCGCAGATGCACCGGCGCGCGCGTCTGCAAGGCCACCAGCGCCGCGCGCGCCGCGGGTTCCCCCAGGCTGTCGCACAGAACCGGCCACAGCCAGTCGGGACAATCCAGCGCCTCCGGACCGGGCGCGGGTGCGCGGCCCGCCGCGATCTCGGCCGGATCGAGCGGTCCCGGCCCATGGCGCGACCCGTCGAACAGGACCGCCGGATCATGCCCCTGCACCCGCGCCAGCCCGATCATCAGGCCCCGCCCGCTGTCGGCCCCGCCCCACGCGGCCAGCGACCGGCGCTGGCGCAGCGCGTCATACACAAGGTCGCGCACCGCCGCGCGGTCCCCGGACCCGGCATAGCGGTTGGCCCGGCCCCAGTGCGTCAGCACTTTTTCCGGCGGCGCACCCGCAAGGATGTCATCGAGCAGCCCGATCGCGGACGCCACGCGCGCCGCCGGGGTCATGATGGCCCGCACCGCGGATCGCGGGCACACCCGGGCCATGTCCGCGCGGCCGAAAAAGTGGACAGATCGGTCATGCATCGCTCCTAGCGCAGCGCCGCGCTGTCGGAAAGGCCGCGTGGCACCACGGCTCACACAAACCAGGCGGCGCCGCAGCCGCCGTGCCCACCGCACGGCACCCCCGAAACCGCGCGACGGACGCGATGCCGCGTTCGCGCAAACATGTCACGTTTTGCGCTATCACTCTCAATTGACACCGTTTTTTCCTTCCTGCCCGCTGTATGCACATGTATGCCGAACCCGTATCATCCTCGTCGGACAGGAGTTTTCGATGACCGTCACCCTCGGCATCAACGGGTTTGGCCGCATCGGCCGCTGCACGCTCGCCCATATCCACGAAGCCGCCCGGAACGATGTTCAGGTGGTCAAGATCAACGCGACCGGGCCGATCGAAACCAACGCACATCTGCTGAAATACGACAGCGTTCACGGCCGCTTCGGCGGCAAGGTCCGGATCGAGGGCACGACGATGGACCTCGGGCGCGGCCCGATACAGGTGTTCTCGACCTACGATCCGCAGGCGCTTGACTGGTCGGGCGTGGACGTGGTGCTGGAATGCACCGGCCAGTTCAACGACCGCGATGCTGCGGCGGTGCATCTGGGCCGCGGTGCGCAGCGTGTGCTGGTGTCCGCCCCAGCGAAACGCGCCGACAAGACCATCGTCTACGGGGTGAACCACCGCGACCTCATGTCCGAACACCATGTGGTGTCGAACGGGTCCTGCACCACCAACTGCCTCGCGCCGCTGGCCAAGGTGCTCAACGACGCGATCGGCATCGAAAGCGGCATCATGACCACGATCCACAGCTATACCGGCGACCAGCCGACACTGGACCGGCGTCACACGGACCTCTATCGCGCCCGCGCGGCGGCCATGGCGATGATCCCCACCTCGACCGGCGCCGCCAAGGCCCTGAAGGAAGTTCTGCCGGAACTCGCGGGCAAGCTCGACGGAACGGCCCTGCGGGTGCCCACGCCCAACGTGTCCGCCGTGGACCTCACGTTCCGGGCCGGGCGCGACGTGACGGTCCAGAACGTGAACGACATCGTGCGCGACGCCGCTGCCGGGCACATGGGGGCCGTGCTGGCCTATGACCCGGAACCGAAGGTCTCCATCGATTTCAACCACACCACCCATTCGTCGATCTTCGCGCCCGACCAGACCAAGGTCGTCGGCGGGCGCATGGTGCGCGTGCTGGCGTGGTACGACAACGAATGGGGCTTTTCGTGCCGCATGGCGGACGTGGCCGCGGCCATGGGCCGCCTGCTGCACTGAACACAGGTCCCAATCGTCAACCGGCGCGACAAATCCCGCCCTCGGCAGGCGGGATTTGTCACATTTTGTTCACGAATGTTTGGATCGCATGTCACAATGCATCGCCAATGCCAGACAGAGCCCGACAAAAGCCGGGACGACCCATCAAACCGGAGACCACGATGACCCGACGCCTGCCGCTCTGTGCCCTTCTCTCGACAACCGCACTTGCCGTCCTGTCGCTCGCCGCCCTGCCCGCCCAGGCCGCCTGCGTGGATGACGGCACGACCGTCACCTGCACCGGCCCCGCCAACAGCGCGATCTCGAACGGCACCGACGACAAGACCTTCGTCATTGCACCCGGTGCTGCGATCGGCCCGCTGAACGGGCGCGCGATGACCCTGTCGGGTGACGACCAGACCGTGGACAATGACGGTCTGATCGAAAGCCTCAACAACGAGGCGATCCGCGTCAGCGGCACGGGCATGACGATCGACAACGCGGGCACCATCCGCGCCCTCCAAGACCGGGCCATCCGCCTGCGGAACGGCGCCGACAACGCCAAAATCATCAACCAGGTGGGCGGTCTGATCGAGTCCAAGGACCAGACGATCCGCGCGGACAACGACGATGGCGGGACCATCCTCAACATCGTCAATCTCCGGGTCGAAAACGCCGGCACCATCCGATCGACCACAGGCCGCGCGATACAGGGGCGCGGCGAGGGCACCACGGTCATCAACACCGGCAACCTCTTCGGCGGCGAGGAAGTGATCGAGGGGCGCATCGACTTCACGCTCGAGAACACCGGCACGATCCGCGTGCTCGACGGGTTCGAAGACGCGGACGGCGTGCAGTTCTCCAGCGGCCGGGTTGACAACTACGGCCTGATCCAGGGCAGCGATGACGGCATCGACATCGACGAAGGGACCATCGTGAACCATCTCGGCGGCATCATCCGCGTCGTGCCCGCGAACGGAACGCCGGGCGGCAACGGGATCGACGCCGACGAGGTGCTCGACGATCCGCTCCTCGGGGAACTTCCCGCTGGCGTCGTGACCATCGAGAACGCCGGCCTGATCGAAGGGCCCAAGGCGGTCGGCGTGGCCGACACGCGCACCGCCGCGATCGACGTGATCAACGCGGGCACCCTGCGCGGCACTTCGGGCGTGGCGATCGAATTCAACCCCGGCATGGACGCCAGCAGCCTGACGCTGTTCGACCATTCGATGATCTTCGGATCGGTCCTGATGACCGACAGCGACGACACGGTGACCATCGGTGCGCTGAAGTCCGGCCAGTTCACCGACGCGTTCTTTGATGGGCGCGGCGGCGACGACACCGTGGTGCTCGATGGCTACGACCTTGCGGATGTCACACGCTTCGTCGTGTCGGGCACCAGCGCCGCGCTGACCCTCGCGACGCTGGCGGGCAACGTGACCGGCGAATTCCGCAACTTCGAGTTCTGGACCCTCGGCGGCACCACCTACAGCACGGCAGAACTGTCGGCCGTGGCCCCCGTGCCGCTGCCCGCCAGCCTGCTGCTTCTGGGCGCGGCCGTGCTCGGCCTTGGAGCGCTGCGCCGCACCAAGGCCTGATCTCCGCTGCCCCGTGGCCGCCGTTTGCGCGGCCACGGGGTCTTCCACAGGGTCTTGATCGTGCTGCACTGGCACGGCAGGGTTGTTCTGCCGCAGGGCTTGCGCGTGATGCCACGCGCCTTTAGCGGTAAGGTTCGCGAGAGCGATGCGGGATCGGCCGGAGCCGACAAGGAGAAAGTCATGACAATCAAGCTGGGGATCAACGGTTTTGGCCGCATCGGTCGGAACGTGCTGCGCGCCATCGCGGAAAGCGGGCGGACGGATGTGGAGGTCGTGGCGATCAACGATCTCGGCCCGGTCGAGACCAACGCGCACCTCTTGCGGTTCGACAGCGTCCACGGGCGCTTTCCCGGCACCGTCACCACGGGCGAGGACTGGATCGACGTGGGCCGCGGCCCGATCAGGGTCACCGCGATCCGCGATCCGCGCGAACTGCCCTGGGCGGGCGTGGATGTGGCGCTGGAATGCACCGGCATCTTCACCGACCGCGACAAGGCCGCCATGCACCTCGAAAACGGATCGGCACGCGTGCTCGTGTCGGCGCCTGCCTCCGGTGCCGACAAGACCATCGTCTACGGCGTGAACCACGACACCCTGACCGCCGCCGACACCGTGGTGTCGAACGCGTCCTGCACCACGAACTGCCTGTCGCCGGTGGCCAAGGTGCTGCACGACACCGTGGGGATCGAGTGGGGGTTCATGACCACGATCCACAGCTACACCGGCGACCAGCCGACGCTCGACACCATGCACAAGGACCTCTACCGCGCGCGCGCTGCCGCCCTGAGCATGATTCCCACCTCCACCGGTGCCGCCAAGGCCGTGGGGCTGGTGTTGCCCGACCTGAACGGCAAGCTCGATGGCGTGGCGATCCGGGTGCCCACGCCCAACGTGTCGGTGGTGGACCTGACCTTCGTCGCCGGCCGCGACACGTCCGTGGACGAGATCAACGCGGCCATCCGCGCCGCGGCCGCCGCAGGCCCGCTCAAGGGCATCCTCGGCGTGACCGACGACAAGCTGGTGTCGATGGATTTCAAC
Source organism: Meridianimarinicoccus sp. (assembly GCA_036770665.1). GTDB lineage: Bacteria > Pseudomonadota > Alphaproteobacteria > Rhodobacterales > Rhodobacteraceae > Meridianimarinicoccus. Next base: position 2,401 of record DAIPIS010000074.1, on the reverse strand, counting down.
CACGACCCCCGGTCCTCGATCTTCGCCACCGACCAGACCAAGGTCATGGGCGCCCGGAACTGTCGAATCCTCAGCTGGTACGACAACGAATGGGGTTTCTCCTGCCGCATGGCCGACACCGCACGCACCATGGGCGAACTCATCGCCTGAGTGGCCCGACGGGGCTGCGCCGGTCCGCGAGACCGGTCGGCCCCGTCCGGCGACCCGACCGAACGCGCACCAGCCGGACAGCCACTGCACCGCACGGGCGACGGGGCCTTGGACCAGCCACGACACCAACCGGCGGACGAGGCTGGTCACGGCAGCCATAGCCGCGTCGCACATCCGTGCGGGGGCAGCACCGGGCGCACGCATCCGCCCCGCATGCACGCGCGCCAGTCCCGCCGGTTTCCAAGAACCGTGCGGACACGCGCGGGCGGGATACGTTCGAAAACACGCCCAGTCGCCCGCCCGGTCACGCACCCGGTTCCAACGTCGCCGCGCGGGCCGGTCATCGGCGGGCACGCCCGGAACCGCGATCATGCGGCACCCGTCGCAGGCCCGGCATCCGCCGGTCGCGCGCCCGCGACGTGCGCAGTCGTCCCGGGCGCGGCGCCATGGACCTCGGCCCGACCGCGCCCGGCGCCCTTGGCGGCATAGAGCGCCGCATCGGCGCGGGCAAGGATCGTGTCCACGGTCATGTCGCCGCCATGGCTGACCGCGATCCCGGCGCTGCCCGACACGCGGCAGACCTGCCCGTCGAACGGGATCGGGCGCTGCAATCGCGCGATCAACCGCTCGGCCAGGTCGCGCAGGCGCGCGCCGTCGACCTGCCGCGGCAGGATCAGCAGGAACTCGTCTCCACCCGCCCGCACCAGCGTGTCCTCGGCGCGCGTCACGTCCGCCATGGCGCGGGCAGCGACCCGCAGCACATGGTCGCCCGCCGCATGGCCCAGCGTATCGTTCACCTCCTTGAAGAAATCGAGATCGAGATGGATCAGCCCGAAGGGCTGGCCATCCGCCACCAGCTGCGACAGCACATGATCCATCGCCCGCCGGTTGCCGAGCCCGGTCAGCGTGTCGGTGAAAGCCTGCCGTTCGGCCGCCAGCCGCGCCGAATGCAGCCGCCCGTTCAGCTTGCGCCACTCGTCGAGGATCGTGGCCTTCGCTTCGAGGACATAGAGCATCTCCACCGCCAGATCGGTCGCCGCGAAATCTCCCGCCTTCAGGTCGTGGTCGCGAATCGCATCCACCAGCGCGATGCCGAAGGACAGGTTGACCAGCAGCGCCCCGTCCTCCCCGACCGGCACCGCGACGCCCCGGAACGGGGTCGGGCGCGGGTCGCGCTGATCCAGCACCAACGCCCGCCCCGCATGCGCCCGCAATGCCGCCATGTCCGCGATCCCGCGCGGGCGACGGATCGCGAACCGGTCGAACAACGCGCAACCGACCAGCGGCGCATCCCCCGCCACCCGCCGGAGCGTCGGCCCCGCCGCGCGCACGCGGCCATCGGCGGCCACCACCATGTGCAACGGCATCAGGATGTCCCACCCCATCGCGTCGGGGCCCGCGTCAGCCGGCCGCGCGGTCACGGCAGCGCCCACTGGCCGGCCAGCTGAAACGGCCGCCCCTTGGAAAACGTGCCGCTCGTCACGGTGATCCGGATCCATTCGGCATCCCCGCTGCGGCCTTCGTGCTCAAGCAGCACGAGCGCCCCGTAATCGTCGGCCAGCGTCCGCAGCATCCCCACCAGCACGTGCCCGAAGCCCTCGCGCCCCCAGCGGCAGCAGACCCGCATGTCGGTGTCGCCGTCGCCGTCCGGGACGACCTCCAGCGCGGGCAACTCCAGCTCCGGCAGGGCCAGCGCGGCACGCCGGGGCAGGTCATCCAGCGATTCGACGAACTCCTGAAACGTCTCCCCGCCAAAGCGCAGAAGCCGCCGCAACGGTTCCACATTGGGATGCGACACGAGATAGGTGCCGAGGTCCTCCAGCACCGTGTCGCGCGGCCGCCCCAGCACGGCAACCACCGCGGCCAGCATGCGATCGGTCAGCGCATCGTCGTAGAGGAACATCGCCTCGAACCCGGCAAGCGGCAGATCACCCTGCCGCGCAAGGTCTTCCCACGTCGCGGCCCCATAGGTGTCGCGGACGAAACACTGGATCGCCCTGTTCACAAGCCCATGCATCATCGCCCCCGTCCGGCCCGTCCGGCACGACCCAGACTGACCACAGGCGCTTTGACAAAAGGTGAACGTCCGTCAGGCGGCGACGCGACCCGTCGCACGCGCATCCAGCCAGCGCGGCAGACCGGCGACGCTGGGCAGCACCGCCTGTGCCAGGGGTTCCAGCTGCGCGCGCGAGGCGATGCCGGTCAGCACGGCCACCCGGTGCATCCCCGCGCCCCGCGCCGCGATCATGTC
>DAIPIS010000298.1:0-2265 GCA_036770665.1 Meridianimarinicoccus sp. | reverse complement strand
AACCGCGGACCTACTGATTACAAATCAGTTGCTCTACCAGCTGAGCTATAGGGGCGCGTTGATGTCCTTACGGTGCGTTGCGCGGCAACGCAATGGCAAAGGATCATGCCGCGAGCGCCGCGCGCAGAAGATCGAGCCGATCCTGCCCCCAGAAACGCTCGGTGCCCAGAACGTAGGTGGGCGACCCGAACACGCCCGCGTCGATGGCCGCCGCGGTACAGTCGTCTGCGGCGCGGGCGATGGCCGGGGTCGCGGCTTCGGCGATGACCTGCGCCGCGGGCAGCCCGACCGCGTCCAGCGCCGCGCCAAGCTGGTCGGGATCGGCGATATCCCGATCCTCGGCCCAGACCGCGCGCAGGCAGGCGAAACTCGCCGCGTCCTGATCCAGCCCAAGCACCCCTGCGGCCAGGATCGCGCGGCAGGCCAGCCCCGGTGCCGTCGGCCAGTGGGCCGGTGTCGCGCGCATCGTCAGTCCCTGCGCCGCAGCGAGCCGGGCCTGATCCTGCATCCGGTAACTCTTGCGCACGTCCGATTGCGCAAACGGCGGGGTGGTGCCAGTCGCGGCGAAGACCTTGCCGATCTCGACCGGGCGAAAGCGCACCTGCGCCCCGGTGTCAGCGCGCAGCGCCATGAAGGGCCTGTGCCCGAGATACGCATAGCCCGAGATGGGCGCGAAGTAGTAATCGATGGTGCGTGTCATGGTGCCGTCTCCCTTCCGGGTCATCAGCCAGACCCATGGCGTCGAGAACCAGATCGGACCTCAGCGCATGGCGCGGACGGCCCGTCAAACGCCCCATATCCGGGCGTTTCGGACGGGTCCGACGCCAATCCGTGCGAAGTCTGCACCGTCAGATCCCATAGGGCAGCCACACCGTCTTGACCTGCCGCGCGCGGTGCAGGAATCCCGCGCCCTGCCCCTGCGCCGGGTCGTGCCAGTCGCGCGCCCGCCCGCCATCGGTCCAGACGGCCTTGAGGTTGTCCGCCGCGCGGCGCTCCACCTCCGCCGCGCCGGTCGGGCTGCCGCAATGCCAAAGGCAGGCCACGTCGGCGTGATCGGCGAGCGTCGCCGCCAGCGCGTGACGCGGGCCGGTGACGATGTTGAGCGCACCTGCAGGCAGGTCCGAGGTTTCGATGACCTGATAGAGCGTCGTCGCCACCAGCGGATGGGCCTGCGACGCCACCGCCACGACCCGGTTGCCCTGCGCCAAAAGCGGCAGTACCAGCGACAGGAACGACAGGAGCGGCGCTTCATCCGGGCAGACCACACCCGCCACGCCCCACGGCTCGGGCAGCGCAAGGGTCAGGTGACGCGCCTGCGTCGCCTGCACGCCGCCATCCTGCTTGTCGGCCTGCGCGGCGTACCAGATGCAGCGGCCCATGGCGGCGGTGACTTCGGCATGGGCGCGGTCTGCGGTGGCGCGATCCAGCAGGTCGGCGAATTCGGCCCGCCGCTGGGACAGGTTCTCGGCCAGGAAATACAGGACCTGCGCGCGGTTATGGGCGCTGGCCTGCGACCAGGCGGGGGACTTCGACGCCGCCTCAACCGCGTTGCGGATGTCCTTGCGGTTCCCAAGGGCCGCCTGCCCGATAACGGTGCCATCCGCGCCGTGCACGGTATAGCTGTGCCCGCTGTCGGCGCGGGTCTGCTTGCCGCCGATGTAGAGCTTCGCGGTGATGTCCATCGCAGGGACCGCCCCCGCCTGCCTGGCCGGTGCCGGGTCCAGAGCTGGCGCGTCCGGCCGCGCGTCACCCGCAACATCCGGCACGCGCAGGTAGGCCAGCATCCCCTCGCGCCCGCCTTCGCGCCCGAAACCGCTGTCGCGCATGCCGCCAAACGGCGCGTTGGCGTCGAACATGTTCGTGCCGTTGATCCAGACGACCCCGGCCCGGATGCCCGCCGCAAGCGTCATGGCCCGGTCGATGTCCTGCGACCAGATGGACGCGGCCAGACCGTAAGCCGTGTCATTGGCCAACGCGATCGCCTCGGCGGGCGTGCGGAAGGTCATGGTGACGGCAACGGGGCCGAAGATCTCGTCGCGGCTGACGCGGTGCGCGGGTTCCGTGCCAGTAAAGAAACCCGGTGCACAGAAACTGCCCACCTCCGGCAGATCACATGGCGCACTGTGCAGCACGGCCCCAGCCGCCTGCCCTTCGGCCACCAGCGCGCGGATGCGCGCAAGCTGCCTGTGCGACACCACGGCCCCCACATCCATGGTCTTGTCGAGCGGATCGCCCACCCGCAGCGTCGCCAGCCGCGCGCGCAGC
>DAIPIS010000297.1:0-2272 GCA_036770665.1 Meridianimarinicoccus sp. | reverse complement strand
CGCCAACGACAGCGGCCGCGCCGACGTGTTGTGGGTTCCGGGCAAGCACCGCTGAAAGCGGCGGGACGTCCGGTGGACGTCCCGTTGCCCGGAAGGGCGCAGCCCCGGCCCGGCACGGGCGGGCAAGCACCGCTGAAAGCGGCGGGACGTCCGGTGGACGTCCCGTTGCCCGGAAGGGCGCAGCCCCGGCCCGGCACGGGCGGGCAAGCACCGCCGCGCACGGCGACGCGGCAGGCGGCACTTCAGGCGCTGTCCCCGGGCCGGGCGTGAGTCCCGGACGTGGCCACCCTGCGGGCCAAGCCACGGCCGACCGTGGGAGATGTTTGCGCAACCGGGTCAGAATTCTCATTCTACGTTGCGTATCTTGGGGGGCGCAGGTCGCTTTTGCCCTGTCCAGCCGTATGACCCGCCGCTAAGTAATAAGGCCAGAACAGCCAACACGACGACAGATATGGAGTTCTCCATGAAGCTGCTGGTTCCCGTCAAACGGGTGATCGATTACAACGTCAAGGTGCGGGTCAAGGCCGACGGGTCCGGTGTGGACCTGGCGAACGTCAAGATGTCGATGAACCCGTTCGACGAAATCGCGGTGGAGGAAGCGATCCGCCTGCGCGAGGCCGGTGTCGCCTCCGAGGTGGTGCTGGTGTCCATCGGCGTGAAGCAGGCGCAGGAAACCCTGCGGACCGGGTTGGCGATGGGGGCCGACCGCGCGATCCTCGTCGTGGCCACCGATGACGTGCACACCGACATCGAACCGCTCGCCGTGGCCAAGATCCTTGCGGCCATCGTCAAGGAAGAAGCGCCGGGCATGGTGATCTGCGGCAAGCAGGCCATCGACAACGATCTGGGGGCGACGGGCCAGATGCTGGCGGCCCTTCTGGGCTGGGCGCAGGCGACCTACGCCAACAAGATCACCGTGGACGGCGACACCGCGACCGTCACGCGCGAGGTGGACGGGGGCCTGCAGACCGTGAAGGTCAAGCTGCCTGCCATCGTTACCACGGACCTGCGCCTGAACGAGCCGCGCTATGCGTCGCTGCCCAACATCATGAAGGCGAAGAAGAAACCGCTGGATGAAAAGACACCGGCCGATTACGGCGTAGATGTCGCGCCGCGGCTGGAAATCGTGAAGACGGGCGAGCCGCCGGTGCGGGCCGCCGGGATCAAGGTGGGCTCGGTCGACGAGCTTCTGGGCAAACTCAAGGATGCGGGGGTCGTGTGATGGCTGTTCTTCTTCTTGCGGAAGTGACCGATGGGACCTTGTCCCGCGATGCGACGGCCAAGGCTGTCACCGCGGCGCAGGCGCTGGGCGATGTGACCGTGCTGTGCGCCGGGGCGCGGGCATCGGATGCGGCTGCGGCGGCTTCCATGATTGCAGGCGTGGCCCGCGTGCTGGTGGCCGAGGATGCGCGGTATGGCCACCGTCTGGCGGAGCCTGTCGCGGCGCTGATCGCGGACCTGGCGAAGGACTACAGCCATATCGTGGCCCCGGCCACGACCGACGCCAAGAACATCCTGCCCCGCGTCGCGGCGCTTCTGGACGTGATGGTCCTGACCGACGTGATCGGCGTCGTGGATGCGGACACCTTCGAACGACCGATCTATGCCGGCAACGCGATCCAGACAGTCCGGTCGCGGGATGCGGTCAAGGTCATGACGATCCGCACCACGCCGTTTGCGGCGGCGGGGGAACAGTCAGCGGCTTCGGTGGACAGCGTCGCGGCGGCGGCCGATCCGGCGTTGTCAGAGTGGGTCGAGGACAAGGTGGCCGAAACCGACCGCCCCGAACTGACCAGCGCGGGCATCGTGGTGTCGGGCGGGCGCGGCGTCGGGTCGGAAGCGGACTTCAAGCTGATCGAGACGCTTGCCGACAAGCTTGGGGCGGCCATCGGCGCGTCCCGCGCGGCGGTGGACAGCGGCTTTGCGCCGAACGACTGGCAGGTCGGACAGACCGGCAAGGTGGTCGCCCCCGAGCTTTACATCGCCTGCGGCATTTCGGGCGCGATCCAGCACCTTGCGGGCATGAAGGACAGCAAGGTCATCGTGGCCATCAACAAGGACGCGGAAGCCCCGATCTTTCAGGTCGCGGACTACGGACTTGTGGCCGATCTGTTCGACGCCGTGCCGGAACTGACCAGCAAGCTGTGATCCCCCCATGGCCGCGCGGTTGTGATGGCCGCGCGGCTGGGGTAGGGGAGGCGTCGGTCAGACACTGGAACCAGCACATGCGCCGACTTCTTCTTCTTGCCCTGCTCGGGCTTGCCGCCTGCAC
>DAIPIS010000296.1:0-2288 GCA_036770665.1 Meridianimarinicoccus sp. | reverse complement strand
GACGTGCGGACGACGTGCGGGCGGGGGCCGCAAGGTAAACTCCCCTTAACCATGTGGGATGCAAAGTGCCGGGACCCGAGCCCCGGAGCCTGCCCGCATGGACCGCCCCAACCTGTCGCTTGCCGCCGTGCGTGTCGACCTGCCCGTCGGCGGGGCGTCCGGCGCGCGGGCGCGGCTGGGCGACATCCTTGCGGCGCAGGGGGCGGTCAGCCGCGCGCAGGTGGACCGGGCCGTGCGGCGGCAGCGCGACATGCAGGTCCGGCTGGGCGAGGTGCTGCGCGCCGATGCCGGGCTCGACGAGCACGCGCTGCTGACGGCTCTGGAAAGCCAGTGGTCCGCCCGCCGGATCGATCTGGGGGCGGATCCGCCCGACGTCGATCTGGCGCAGGCGCTTGGCGTTGCGGCCTGTCTTGAGTACGGGATCATGCCGTGGCGGCGGATCGGCGCGGCGACGGTGATCGCGACGCTGCACCCCGACCGGTTCCAGGCGCTGCGCGGCGATCTGGAACTGCGGTTTGGCCCGGTGATGATGGCGCTGGCGTCCGAGCCACAGATGCGGGAGGCGCTGGCGCGGCTGTTTCCGCGGGACCTGCGCGCCCGCAGCGAAGTGCGCCTGCCGCTAGACGCAAGCTGCCGGTCGTGGCCCGGCCGCGCGTTTCGCCGGGTCGCGCTGGCCGGGGCGGGGGGTGTGCTGCTGGCGGCGGCGCTGCGGCCCGTCGCGGCGCTTGCGGTGATGGGGTTGCTGGCGCTGGTGGTTCTGCTGGCCCTCACGGCGCTGAAGGCCGTGGCCTGCTGTGCGGTGATGGGACAGCGGCGGTGGGCGGGCGTGGTCGCGGCCAGCCCGACCGTCGTGGCGCTGCATCCGCCGGTCGGCCAGCGCCGCCCGGTCGTGTCGCTTCTGGTGCCCTTGCTGCGGGAAGAGCGCATCGCCGGGCGGCTCTTGCGGCGGCTGGGGCGGATCAAGTATCCCCGCGCGCTGCTGGATATCTGTCTGGTGGTGGAGGAGGCGGATGGCGTGACACGCGCCTGTCTGGCCGGCACCGCCCTGCCCCCCCATGTGCGCGTGATCGTCGTGCCCGCAGGCAGCGTGCGCACCAAGCCGCGCGCGCTGAACTATGCGCTCGACCATTGCCGGGGCAGCATCGTGGGCGTCTATGACGCCGAGGACGCGCCAGACCCCGACCAGATCGCGCTGGTCGTCACCCGCTTTGCCGCCGCGCCGCCCGAGGTGGCGTGTCTGCAAGGGCGGCTGTCGTTCTACAACACGCGGGAGACCTGGCTGACGCGGTGCTTCACGATCGACTACGCCATCTGGTTTTCGATGATCCTGCCGGGGATCGCACGGCTGGGCATGGCGGTGCCGCTGGGCGGCACGACGCTGTTCTTCCGGCGCGACGTGCTGGACCGGTTGGGGCGCTGGGACGCGTTCAACGTGACCGAGGATGCGGATCTGGGCCTGCGGCTGGCACGGGCGGGGTATCGCACCGAGTTGATCGACACCACGACGCAGGAAGAGGCCACCCGCGACCTGTGGCCGTGGGTCCGGCAGCGGTCGCGCTGGCTGAAGGGCTATGCGATGACCTATATCACGCACATGCGGCACCCGGTGCGGCTGTGGCGCGATCTGGGGCCGGTGGCATTCGTGGGGGTGCAGGTGATGTTCGCGGCGTCGCTGACGCAGGCGTTGACCGCACCCGTGCTCTGGAGCTGGTGGCTGGTCGCCGCAGGGCTGCCGCATCCGCTGTCGCCCCTGCTGGGCTTGTGGGGTCTGGTGGCGGTCACCGGGCTTCTGGTGCTGTCGGAAGCGGTCAACATGACGCTGGCGGGGCTCGCGTTGCACCGGACGGGGCGGCGACGGCTGCTGCCCTGGGTGCTGACGATGAACTTCTACTACATGCTCACGACGCTGGCCGCGGCGAAGGCGCTGGTGGAACTGCTCTACCGGCCGTTCTTCTGGGACAAGACCGAGCATGGCACGAGCGCCGATGTGGATCCGGGCGGGGCGATCCCGCCGTCCGCAACGGCACGGGCCGCCTGACGCCCTGCGCTGCGGCCACCAAGCGCACCGCGGCGCGCATCGTTGCCATCTGGGTGCCGACGACGGGATCGTCGCCACGGGGTTCCGGCGATCCTGACGTCACCACGGGGGCCGGGCGACCTTGGCGTCGCCGTTGGGGTCACGACGATATGATCGTCGCAAGGGTGCCGGGCGACCGGGGCGTCGCCGTTGGGCTCACGGCGACGGGAGCGTCGCAATGGGGTCACGGCGACGGGAGCGTCGCAATGGG
>DAIPIS010000295.1:0-2290 GCA_036770665.1 Meridianimarinicoccus sp. | reverse complement strand
CGCGCACCAGCGCATCCTGCAGCTTGCGCGCCTCGCGCAGGTCGCTGTCCACCAGGTCGTAGAGCCCCTGCAGTTCCGCCAGCGTCTCCTGCACCAGCCGGTTCTTCGCCGTCAGTTCCGCCTGCATGTCGAGGATGCGTACCCCCCCCTTCAGGCGCGCGCGCAACTCGTCGCCGTTCACGGGCTTCGTCAGGAAATCGTCCGCCCCCACGTCCAGCCCCTGCGCGATCTCCGCCTGGTCGTTTTTCGACGTGAGCAGGATGAAATAGACGTAGTCGCGCTCCTGCCGCGCCCGCACCGCCCGGCACAGGTCCAGCCCGGTCATCCCCGGCATCATCCAGTCGCTCAGCACCATCCGCAGGCCGTGAAGCTCCATCAGGTCCAGCGCCGCCGCCGCGCCATCGGCCTCGAACACCTCGAACCCGCCGCGTCGCAGGGTGGACGCCAGCAGCCGCCGCTGCGCGCGGCTGTCATCCACCACGAGGATGCGTGGCGGCCCCGCGGCGGCAGGGATTGCGGGTGCGGCGGCCCCGTCGGGATCAGGCAGGCGGCGAATGGCTGTCATGGCATCCTTCCGGACAATGCCCCATCCCTGCCACCCGGCGTTTAACGGCGGGTGAACGCTAAAATCCCGCCGAATTCCTGAACCAAGCCTTAACCCGCGCTTGCTAGAGGGTACGAAGCATCGCTGGAAATGGCGAAGGGGTGAGTGATGGACTGGACAAGGCTGGACGAATTGCGCCGCGAAGTGGGCACCGACGCTCTGGGCGAAGTGCTCGCGCTGTTTCTGGAGGAAACCGATGACATGGCGGGGCGGCTTGCGGGGCAGGTGGACCTGTCCACACTCGCCGATGACCTTCATTTCATGAAGGGCGCGGCGCTCAATCTCGGGTTCGATACCCTTGCAGAGGCGTGCCGCACCGCCGAGGCGACGCTGGCCGCCACAGGGGCCGCCACCGTCGATGTCCGGGCAATCCTCGTCATCTACGCGCAGGCCCGGGCCGAACTCCACGCCCGCGAACCCGCCCTTGCCGGCGCGGCCTGACCACCGTCAGATCAGCAGTTCCGCCAGCGTCGGCGTGTGGGTGATGTCCTGCCAGACGAATCCCCGCGCATCGAGCCGCCCGAAAAGATCCGTAAAATTCGACGCATGCGTCGTCTCGATCCCGATGAGAACCGATCCGAAGTTGCGCGCCGACTTCTTGAGGTACTCGAATCGGGCGATGTCGTCGTCCGGCCCCAAGAGGTCGAGGAAATCGCGCAACGCGCCCGGCCGCTGGGGCAGTCGCAGGATGAAATACTTCTTCAGGCCGGAATACCGCTGCGCGCGCTCCTTTACCTCCGGCAGGCGCTCGAAATCGAAATTCCCGCCCGAGGTGACGCAGACCACCGTCTTGCCCGCGATCTCGGGGGCCAGCACCGGCAGCACATCCACCGCCAGCGCACCCGCCGGTTCCAGCACGATGCCTTCGATGTTCAGCATCTCGATCAGGGTCACGCAGATCCGGTCCTCCGGTGCCACCAGCACATGGGCGGGATCGGTGCCCGCCAGCGCCGCGAAGGTCAGCACGCCGACCCGCGCCACCGATGCGCCGTCGACGAAATTGTCCACCCGCGGCAGCGTCACCGGCCCGCCTTCGGCCAGCGCCGCGGTCAGGCTGGCACCGCCCGCCGGTTCCACCAGCCGTAACGCCACGCCGGGCGCCACCTCGGACAGATAACGCCGCGCGCCCGCGGACAGCCCGCCGCCACCCACCGGCAGCACCACCATGTCGGGCATCCGCCCCAACTGGTCCAGCAGCTCCACCGATACCGAAGCCTGCCCTTCGATCACGTCCGCGTCGTCGAAGGGCGACAGGAAATGCGCGCCCACTGCCGCGCAATGGGCCTGCGCCGCCGCGAGCGTCTCGTCGAAATAATCGCCCGTCAGCCGGATCTCCACCGCGTCGCCGCCAAAGGTCCGGGTCTTGTGGATCTTCTGCTGCGGCGTCGTCACCGGCATGAAGATCACGCCGCGCACCCCGAAATGCCGACAGGCGAAGGCGACGCCTTGGGCATGGTTGCCAGCACTCGCGCACACGAACTGCCCCTGCGCCGGGTCCGCCGCGCGCACCTTGCGCATGGCGTTGAACGCGCCCCGGATCTTGTAGGACCGCACCGGCGACAGATCCTCCCGCTTCAGCCAGATGTCCGCGCCGAACTTCTCCGACAGGAAATCGTTGCGCGCACAGGGCGTGGGCGGAAACACCGCCCGCATCCGGGCAGTCGCGGCAAGGGCGGCATCGGCGAA
>DAIPIS010000073.1:8778-10282 GCA_036770665.1 Meridianimarinicoccus sp. | reverse complement strand
GCTGGAGCGCGACGTGTTCTCCCGCCTGCTGCATGCGACGCGCACGTCGCTGTCGATCGGGGTGATCGGGGTGCTGATTTCCTTCGTGATGGCGCTGGTGATCGGGGGGGATCGCGGGGTATTTCGGCGGGCTCGGTGACGGCGCGATCCAGCGCCTGCCGTCATGGCCTTCGCCGTGGTGGGCGACGGGCTGCGCGACGCCGCCGACCCGTACGGTGACACCCGATGACCGGTGTAGGGACGGGCGCAGGGTGAGGCGACAGGCTGCTGGAGGTCGAGACCCTGCTGGCCGACGACTGGCTGTCGCCGATCATCACGACCTTCTTCTGCCCCCCATCCCGGCCTTTGCGTTTCCGGATTTCCATGACCGGATGCAGGCGCGGGGAGTCATCCTGGATTCCGGAAAGCTGACCCTGGCCGACAGTTTCCCGGGTGGGCACCATCGGACGGTGCGATGCGCGCGTCATGGATACCGTCGTCGCGACCGTCGCCGACGTTCTGCGGAGATGGGGGTGCGCAGCGCGGCACCCTCCGACATACATGCGGGAACGCGCGCGGTCCCGGAATGAGGTGGCATGATGAACAGGTTCAAGGCAGTTGTGTTCGACTGGGCGGGCACGATGATCGATTTCGGGTCCTTCGCGCCCATGGGTGTCTTCGTCGAAGCCTTTGGGCGGTTCGGCGTGACGGCGAGCGTGGCGCAGGCCCGCGCGCCCATGGGCCTTCCGAAATGGGACCACATCCGGACGATGCTGAACGATCCCGACATCGCGGCGCAATGGCAGGCGGCCCATGGCGCGGCGCCCACGGATGTCGATGCCGATGCGATCTACAAGCTGTTCGTGCCGATGAACGAGGAGGTGGTGGCGCGCTATGCCGATCTGGTGCCGCAGGGCGCGGAAACCGTGGCGGCGCTGCGGGCGCGGGGGCTGAAGATCGGGTCCACCACGGGTTATGTCCGGTCGATCATGGCGCGCGTGCTGCCGCGCGCCGCCGAACAGGGGTATGCGCCCGACAATCTGGTGTGCGCCGATGATCTGCCCGAGGGGCGACCCGGACCGCTGGGGATGTACCAGTGCTTCATCGACCTGCGCGTCTATCCGCCAGGCGCGGTGATCAAGGTGGACGACACGGAACCGGGGATCGCCGAAGGGGTCGCGGCGGGTTGCCTGACCGTCGGCGTGGCGCTGTCGGGCAATTTCGTGGGGCTGACGCCTGCGGATCTGGCCGCGAAATCCGAAGCCGAGGTCGCGGATTTGCGCGCCATCGCCACGCAGCGCCTGTTGGCGGCGGGGGCGGATCACGTGATCGACACGGTGGCGGACCTGCCTGCGCTGCTGGACAGGCTCGATGCCCAAGCCTGACCGGCGCGGCGACACCGGCGGACCCGACCGCCGCGGCGGCGCGGCGGGGCCAGACCGTCGCGGCGGCGGGGTCGTTCCACCGGAGGCGCGCAACATCCTGTTCGTGACGTTGGACGAGGTGCGCGCCGATGTGGCGGCGG
>DAIPIS010000073.1:0-8678 GCA_036770665.1 Meridianimarinicoccus sp. | reverse complement strand
GCACTGGTGGCCTGCCGGGCAATCCGCGACCAGGTGTTCCGCGACGCGCGCGGCGCGCTGCAGATGACCATCGACGACGTCGCGCCCTGCACCGGGGGGTGTCTCGTTCTGGTGCCGTTCGCTTTGCTGCCATCGGGCACGGAGTTCCGGTCGGTCATCGTCGGGTTGTTCGACAACCCTGACCGGACCACCGGTCCGTCCACGAACTCTTTTGGCTTGCCGGTCTCGTTTCGCGGCGTCGGGCGATACCCCCATGGGTGGTCTCGGCCCCTGACACCTTTCCGGTGCCGGTCACGGCGGAGGCGCTGCTGATTTTGTCGGCGGCGGGGGTGCTTGGCGCGGTGCGGCGTCTGGGGACGCCGGGCTGACCCGGCGCGCGCCGACAGGGCGGTGACCCGCGACCGGCTCATGCACCCGGGATTGACCCCGTGCGTTACCGGAGTGCCGCGATCATGCGGTTCGCCTGCCGGATCCGGTCGCCGAATTCACCCGCCATGTTCGCGAGGATCCGCGCCATGATGGCCGGATACGTCGTCGCCAGCGTCTTGAGCGCGGCGGTCGACAGCGCGTAGCAGACGACCCGTTCGTCGGCCACGGCATCCGCCACGCGTGGCCCGCCGCCCAGGGCCGCGATTTCGCCGAAGAACTGCCCCGGCCCGATGCACACGAGCCGGATGCGCGGGTCGGGGGGATCGCCGATCCAGATGCTGACCGACCCGCGCGCCACGATCAGCAGCATGTTCCCGTCGTCGCCGCGCCGCAGGATGGTCTGCCCCCGGTCGAAATGCAGCGCGTCGATCAGCGGTTCCACGACCGCGCGTTCGGCTGCGGAGAGACCCGCGAACAGCCCGATCCCGTCAAGCGCATAGCGCGTGAAATCGAAGGGCGTTCCGGCCTTCAGCAGCGCATCCTCGCGGTTTTCCAGTGCATCCTCCACGGTGTCGAGCGCGGTCACGGCGCAGTCGCGCGCCAGATCGGCCAGCGCCGTGGCTGTTTCGGGCCGATGCTGCGGTGGTTCGGCCATGACCACGGCGATGCCACGCGCCGGGCACGCGGTCAGGAATTCGGCGAGGAACCGCTGTGCCGGACGGTCGATGGAGACTACCCGCCGCAAGTCGAAGATCAGGTGATCGACCCCGTCAAGCGCGTCTTCCAGCCGCCGCAGCATCCGCTCGGTGGATGCGACATGCATCTGCCCCTGCAATTCGACCAGAAGCGTGCGGCGGCCTTCTTCGGCCAGCAGGTCGCGGTCGCGCGGATTGCGGATGCGTTGGCTGTGCTGGGTGTCGCCGCGCACCATGCGCCGGATCACCCGTTCCACCGACGCGGGCGCGGACAGAAGGTGCAGGCCGAAGTCGCGGCTGATCCGGCGGCAGGCGGCGATGCCGCGCACCGAATTGCCGATCTCGTCCAGCGGCGGCGACCAGATCGCGACCGAGATCTGTCCCGGCAGGATCGCGAGCACGGCGCCCGACACACCGCTTTTCGCGGGCAGACCCACCTCGTAGGACCATTCGCCAGCATAGTCGTACATGCCGCAGGTCAGCATCAGGGTCAGCACGTCCCGCACCGCGCCGGCATCGAGAATGCGGTCGCGGGTGCGCGGGTGCACGCCGCCATTGGCCAGCACCGCGCCCATCATCGCGAGGTCCTCCACCGTGACGTTCAACGCGCATTGCCGGAAATAGAGGTCGAGCACCTCCTCCGGCGGGCGGTCGATCATGCCGCTGTTGAGCATCAGGTAGGCGATGGCGCGGTTGCGGTGGCCGGTGTCGGATTCCGACCGGTAGACGGCCGGGTCGATCTCCAGCGGGCGGCCCGCGAAGCGCGAAAAGAGCGCGACCATCGCGGTGGTGCGCGCGTCGGGTGTCGCGCCATCCGCCAGCGCGCAGACGGCGATGGCCCCCGCGTTGACCATGGGGTTGAAGGGACGGTTGTTGCGGTCGTCCAGAACGATGGCGTTGAACGCGTCGCCCGTGGGGGCCACGCCGACCTTGCGCATCACGGCGTCGGACCCCAGCCGCATCAGCGCGTCGCCATAGGCGAAGGGCTTGGACACCGACTGGATCGAGAACGGCACGGTGCAGTCACCCACGGAATAGACAACGCCGTCCGTGGTGGCGAAGGCCATGCCGAACCGATCCGGCGCCGCCTTGGCCAGTTCGGGAATGTAGTCGGCCACCGCGCCGTCGCGCAGATCCGACAGTTCCGCATGCAGCCGCGCCAGATAGGCCTGGAAGGGCGAATGCCTGTGGTGCGTCATGGTCCGATCTTCCTCCGCCGCGCACGTGTCGCGCGCTGGGATCCAGCCATGTTTCCGGGAATTTGCAAGCGGAACCCGCCTGTACGGGCCTTCGGGCGGCGCGCACGAACAGGGGCCCATGGGCGCGTCGCGGTTCTGCACAATCGCGCGCCGCGCCCGGAATGGCACGGCACGGCCCGCATCAGGACGGGCGGGCACCCGACGGCACCGGCCCCCGCGCGCGCAAGACGGCGCCCGGCTTCCCGGGTCGGGTGTTCGAAGCCCTCGAGGGTGTCGGGCCGCATCCTGGGCGTCTCGATCCCGTGCAACGACCGCACGTCAATGTCGTTGGCCACCCGCACCGCGGTCCGGATCGCAAGGATCGCGTGGTCGACGGGGGATCGTTCGTTCGACCCGGAATGCCGACCGTCCTCCATTGCGTTCAAGCTTTCGCCGAACTGGTTGCAGGTCACGGCACCGCGATCGCCCGGTACTGTGCCCGCGCGGTGCAGCGCCGAGATCACGCCAAGCCCCATGGCGTCCTGTCACCGGCTTGCGGCGGGGCGATGCGCAGCGGGTGCGCGGTTGGCCTGGACGATGGCCAACCGGGCCGCGCGCTGGTCATCCGGCATCTGCGGTGAGGTATGCCCGCCAACCGCCATGGGCCGTGATGTCGCGCGCACCCTGCACGCCTGCGGATTCGACCAGAAAGCCGGTCACCGCGCGCCCGCTGGCCAGCCGTACCCGACCCAGCCCCAACGGCGCGGGGATCAGGCCCAAGAGCGCGCCCAGACCGGCGGGCGGCATGGCCCAGACCTCCAGCGCGATGGCCGCGCCGCCTTCGGACACGCGCAGCAGGCCGGGGCGCTCCGGCGGGCCACCCGGCAGCGCATAGAGACGATAGTCAGGCGCGGTCCGGTCGGCGCCAACGAACCGCCCGCCCAAGCCCGTGATCTGCCCGTTGAGCGCAAGCCCCGACATGTGCGCCCCGACGAGCGCGATCTCGGTTTCGCCGGGGGCCAGCATGGTGCCATCCGCGCGCGCGCGCGGCAGCGGCCAGCCGGTCGCCCCCATGGCGGGCGCCGCATCCGCGTGCAGCGCCTGGGCAACGGCGGCGGCCAGCGCGTCCTGCCCGGCGCGTGCGAGCAGGGTCACGCTGCCGGGACGGCCGTCACGGCGCGGGCCGGTGGGCACTGCGATGCCGCTCAGGTCCAGAAGGTTGACGAAGTTGGTATAGGTGCCAAGCCGGCTGTTCGGTCCGATCGGGTCCGCGGCCAGATCGGCGCAGGTGAAGAAGGTCGGGATCGACGGCACGCAGAGCAGATCAAGCCCCGCCATCGCCGCCGCGCACTGCACCCGCAGGTCCGCCAGCCGGTACATGCCGCGGAACGCGTCGGTGGCCGACAGGCCCTTGGCTGCGCCGATGATCCCGGCCGTCACCGGCAAGAGCGCATCGGGCTGGTCGCGCATCAGGTCTTCGACCACCGTCATCCGCTCGGCCACCCACGCGCCGTCATAGAGCAGGCGTGCCACGTCGTAGAACGGCGTGAAGTCAAGCTCCACGACGCACGCGCCCTGCGATGCAAGCCGGGCCACGGCCTCCGCGAAGCTCGCCTCCTGAGCGGCATCCCCCAGAAAGACGCGGCTGGCGGCATCGGGCACGCCGACGGTCAGGACCGGCGGCGGTGCCCCCAGCGGCGGCGCGGCGACAGGCCGTGAATAAGGATCGGCCGCATCGGCGCGGCACGCGGCCCGAAACACGGTCCAGGCATCGGGCACCGTCAGCGCGAAGACGGAGATGGTATCGAGCGTCCGGCACGCGGGCACGACACCCGTCGCCGAAAGAGCGCCCAGCGTCGGCTTCAACCCCACGACGTTGTTGAGCGCGGCGGGCACCCGGCCCGACCCCGCCGTATCGGTGCCCAGCGCGAAAGGCACGATCCCCCGCGCCACCACCACCCCGGACCCGGAGGACGATCCGCCGGGCACGATGGCCGGATCGACCGCGTTGCGCGGCACGCCGTAGGGCGAGCGCACGCCGACCAGCCCGGTCGCGAACTGGTCGAGATTGGTCTTGCCCACCGGGATCGCACCCGCGGCCCGCAGCCGCGCCACCACGAAGGCATCGCCCGCAACCGCACGCGTGAAGGCCGGGCAGGCCGCTGTCGTGGGCAGGCCCGCCACGTCGATATTGTCCTTCACCGCGAAGGGCAGACCCCACAAGGGATAGGCCACCGGGTCGAAGGGCGGCAGCGCATCCGCCTCGGCCAGCACCTCGGCGTCGGGGCGCAGGCTGATGAAGATCGCGGGATCGTCCGCCGCGGCGATGCGCCGATACGTCTCGGCCATGACCGATGCGACAGGCAGGCCCGCGCCATAGGCGGCGTGAAGTGCTGCAATGTCGAAGGGCATCCCTTCGACGTCAGGCATGGTCATCGGCATCAGGCTCCGGTTGGCAGGAATTCGACGGGCAGGGTCCACTGGATCAGCACGGTGCAGCCCGCGTCGGACCAGACGCTGTGCGATGTGCCGGGCGGGTTGAACACCAGCGTTCCCGCGGGATAGGTGCCGCGTTCGTCCGACTGGGCACCATCGAGCACGAGGATCGTTTCCAGCCCAAGGTGGCGATGGGCAGGCACCCGCGCGCCGGGCGCATAGCGCAAAAGCGCCACGGTCGGCGGGCCTTCGTGCAGATGCGCGATGTCCACCCCGTCGCGGAACGGCACGAAATCGGCCTTGGCCCAGCCATCGGGCTGGAAGGCGGACAGGTGGTGCGGGTCAGACACCCAGCACCTCCAGCAGCTGATCGGTGCGCGCCGTCCAGCCGACGATCGCCCCCTGCGCCCGGATCATGGCCAGGGTCGCCGCCTTGAACGCGGGGAAATAGCTTTCGGTCGCGTCCTCCACCAGCAGACACTCGAACCCACGGTCGTTGGCTTCGCGCATGGTGGTCTGCACGCAGACCTCGGTCGTCACACCCGCAAAGAGGAGCGTCCGCGTGCCAAGCCCGGCCAGAACATCCGCCAGCGGCGTGGCGTAGAACGCGCCCTTGCCCGGCTTGTCGATCACCGTTTCGCCGGGCAGCGGGGCCAGTTCGGGGACGATGTCGGCCCCCGGTTCACCCGCGATCAGGATGCGCCCCATCGCGCCTGCATCTCCGATGCGCGCGGCGGGGGTCCCGCGCAGGCGCTTGGCCGGCGGGCAGTCGGACAGGTCGGGCCGGTGGCATTCGCGGGTGTGGATCACCGGCACGCCTGCCGCCCGCGCCCCCGCGATCAGCCGCGCCGTGGTGGGCACGATGGCCTGCAACAGGCGGACATCGTTGCCGAGTGCGGCACCGAAGCCCCCGTCCTCGATGAAGTCGCGCTGCATGTCGATCACGATCAGCGCGGTCTGCGCGGGGTCCATGTCGAAGGCGAAGGGCAGCGCCCCGTCGATGCGCGCCATCACGCGTGCCCGCCCATGTGGTGCCCGATTTCGGCCATGCTCACGGCCCCCGCGGCGGCGGCAAAGGCGATGCGCCCTTCGGACATCACAAGGATACGGTCGGACAGTTCCATCACCTCGTCCAGGTCCTCGCTCATCAGCAGCACGGCGGTCCCGGCATTGCGCGCCGCCATGATCCGGGCGCGGATTTCGGCCACCGCCGAGAAGTCGAGCCCGAAGCACGGGTTCGAGATCACCAGAAGCCGCACCTCGCCGGTCAGTTCGCGGGCCAGAACGGCGCGCTGCACGTTGCCCCCCGACAGCGCCGCGATGGGCGCGTCCAGCGACGCCGTCTTGACCTTGAACGCCGCCACCAGCGTTTCGGCCCGCGCGCGCATCTCGCGCCCCGACAGCCAGAAGCGGCGGCCCGATCCGTTCAGGTCGAAGCTGCGAAAGGCGATGTTTTCGGTCACGCTCATGCGTCCGGCGCAGGCGTTGCGCAGCGGTTCTTCGGGCAGGTAGCGCACGGCCAGTGCCTGCGCCTCGTCGCGCGTGGCCCCATAGGCGCGGCCGTCCACCGTGATGCGGCCCGCCTCGGCCGGGCGCTGCCCGGTCAGCAGTTCCATCAGTTCGACCTGCCCGTTGCCGGAAATGCCAGCGATGCCCACGACCTCGCCCGCGTGGACGCGCAGGTCGTCGATGGCGATCTCCTTCAGGCCCGACCGGTCCCGCGCGCGCACGCCGTCGAGCACCAGAACCGGTGCGCCGGGCGTGCCTGTGCGTTGCGCCGGGCTGCGCGTGGCCTCCGCCCCGATCATCATCGCCGCCATGTCGCCATGGGTCAGGTCGGCGACCCGCCCGGCCCCCACCAGCCGCCCGCGCCGCAACACCGACACGTCGTCGGCAAAGGCCGTCACCTCGCGGAACTTGTGGGTGATCATCAGCACGGTGATCCGGCCCTCGGCGCACAGGTCGCGCACATGGCCCAGCACCTCGTCGGCCTCGTCCGGGGTCAGCACGCTTGTCGGCTCGTCGAGGATCAGGAACCGCCGTCCGAGGTAAAGCTGCTTGAGGATTTCCAGCTTCTGCCGCTCACCCGCCGACAGCCGTTCCACGGGAATGTCCAGCGGCACGCGGAACGGCATCCGGTCCATGAACACGGCCAACGCCGCCCGTTCGCGCGCCCAGTCGATCACGGCGGGCGTGTCGCGGCGGCTGATGACAAGGTTCTCGGCGGCGGTCAGCGACGGCACCAGCGTGAAATGCTGGTACACCATCCCCAGACCCAACGCATGGGCGTCGCGCGGATCGCTGACCCGGGCCTCGTGCCCCGCCACCAGCATCTGCCCCGCCGTGGCGTGGTAGAACCCCATCATGCATTTCACCAGCGTGGACTTGCCCGCGCCGTTTTCGCCCAGCAGCGCGTGGAAACTGCCGGCGTCGATGCGGATCGACACGTCGTCGAGTGCCGTGAAGGCCCCGAACCGCATGGTCATGCCCAGCGTCTCGACGCCGATCGCGCCTGCGGGATGTTCGCGCGCCGGGTTCATGGCAGCGCCGCGATCAGGGTGACGCTGTCGCTGACCGCGCCGAACACGCCGCCCTGCATGGTCACCATCTTCAGCGCGGCGTCGTGGTTGGCCGCGTCGGTCGCCCCGCAGCAATCCGCCAGGACAAGACATTCGAAGCCCCGGTCGTTGGCTTCGCGCATGGTGGTGGACACACAGACATCGGTGGTGATGCCGGTGAGGATCAGGTTGTCGATGCCGCGCGTGCGCAGGATCAGTTCCAGATCCGTGGCGCAGAAACTGCCCTTGCCCGGCTTGTCGATGATCGGCTCATGGGGTTCGGGGTAAAGCTCCGGGATGATGTCCCAGCCGGGTTCGCCCCGCACGAGGATGCGCCCGCACGGTCCCGGATCGCCGATGCCCGCACCGATCTGGCGTGACCGCCAGCGCTTGTTCGGGGGCAGGTCGGTCAGGTCGGGCCGGTGGCCTTCGCGGGTGTGGATGATGTGATAGCCCTTGGCGCGCATCGCGGACAGGACCGCCTTGATCGGCGCGATGGGGGCCTGCGTCAGCGACAGGTCATACCCCATCTTGTCCACGTAGCCGCCCGCGCCGCAGAAATCGGTCTGCATGTCGATGATGATCAGCGCGGTGTTGTCGGGGCGCAGGTCGCCGTTCCACGGCCAGGCATAGGGATCGGCGTTCAGGGTGGTCATTCCGCGGCCTCCTTGCGGGTGTGGCGGCGGGTCGGTGCCGGAAAGCCGCAGGACGTGCCGTCGGTCACGCGCACCGTGTCTTCCCACGGCAGGCGATACTGCCCCGCCACCAGATCGTGCATGTAGGTGTAGGGACAGTCCCCCGCGCCGCCCTGCACCGCCGTGAACCCGCGATGCCCAAGCTGGTAGATGTTGTTTTCCACGCCCCAGACCGCGCGCGCCTCGCGCACCAGATCGGGGCGGACCTCGGCGGTGATGATCTCGTCGGGGCGGCCCGTGGTGCCATGGGCGATCACGGTGCCGTCGAAATTGACGATCATCGCCTCGCCCATGCTGTCGAAGGTGCCGTCGGACCCGCACATGCAGACATTCGCCGTCACCATCAGGTTGCAGAAGCTGTTCGACTGGTTGGTGAAGCGCCACGCATCGCGGATGGGGGCGGTATAGCCCGCGGTGCGCAGCATGATCTCGGCCCCCTTGTAGGCGGCTTCGCGCGCCATTTCGGGGAACATCCCGTCGTGACAGATGATGAGCGACAGCTTGCAGCCCTTGGGCCCATCGATCACCGGCACGCCCAGATCGCCCGGTTCCCACGGCTCCACCGGCACCCAGGGGTGCAACTTGCGGTAATAAAGCTGCACCTCCCCCGCGGCGTCGATCACGATGCCGGTGTTCCACGGGTTGCCGCCCGGGTTGTGCTCCATGATGGAAAAGCACCCCCAGATGGCGTGGTCCCGGCAGGCGGCGCGAAACGCCGCCACTTCGGGGCCGTCCATGCGGCACATG
>DAIPIS010000005.1:38134-42296 GCA_036770665.1 Meridianimarinicoccus sp. | reverse complement strand
CCCGGCCGCCTCCGCGATCCGCGCGCGGGCCGTGTTCGATTTCGGCTGCCACATCCCCCGGTCGATAGCCTCCTGAAATCGCTCCGCAATCTCGCGCAGCGCCGCCGGGTTGGCGTCCGCGATGAACCCCCGCACCTCCGGATCGCCCAGATACGCCGCCTCCACGATGTCGAAATGGTGCCCCTTCACGGCCCCGGTCGTCGCTGCGAATGCGAACAGGTAATCCACCGTCGCCGCGATCTCGAACGCGCCCTTGTATCCGTGCCGCATAACTCCCTGAATCCACTTCGGATTCACGACCCGCGACCGGACCACGCGGGCGATTTCCTCGTCCAGCGTCCGGATCACCGGCCGCTCGGGGCGGGAGTGGTCGTTGTGATACACCGGCCGCGCAACCCCTTGCAAATGCTCGACAACTGCCGCCGCCCCGCCCTCGAACTGGTAATAATCGTCGCTGTCCAGCAGGTCGTGCTCCCGGTTGTCCTGGTTCTGCACCGCAGCATCAACCGATTTCAGCCGCGTTTCCAGCGCTTTCCGCGCCTGAATCCCGTCCGCATCCTTCCCGTAAGCATATGATCCCCATTGCAAATATGCCTCGGCCAGATCCGCGCCGGTGTTCCAGATCCGCTCGTCGATCAACGCCTGCAGCCCCGCGCCATACGCCCCCGGTTTCGACCCGAACACCCGGAACCGCCCCTCCGGCCCTTCGGATTTTGCCTTTGCCGCCGCGGGGTTAGCTTCCTCCGGTTCGTCCAGCGCCATCACCGCCCGCGCCGCCGCATCCACCAGATCGATCTGCTGCGGAAACGCATCCCGAAAAAAGCCTGAAACCCTGAGCGTCACATCCACCCGCGGCCGCCCCAGCGCCGTCGCCGGAATGATCTCGAACCCCGTCACCCGCCGCCGCGCCTCGTCCCACCGTGGTTTCACCCCCATCAACGCCAGCGCCTGCGCGATGTCGTCCCCGCCCGTGCGCATGTTCGCCGTGCCCCATGCGGTGATCAACAGCGCGCGGGGCCAGTCGCCATGGTCCTGCAAATGGCGTTCGATCAACAGGTTGGCGGATTTCCATCCCAGCGCCCACGCGGTCGGCGTGGGCACCGCGCGGCTGTCCACGCTGAAGAAGTTCCGCCCCGTGGGCAGCACGTCCAGCCGGCCACGGGTCGGCGCGCCCGACGCGCCCGGGGCGACGAAGCGCCCTGCAAGGGCGGTGAGAAGCCCCGACCCCTCTGCCGGGCCGCAGCCTGCGACCATGGGCATGACGGTGTTCCGAACCTCCACCATCACCGCGGCAGAGCGCGGCCCGGGCGGCGTCGCGGCACCGTCAATCAGCCGCGCAGCAAGCATTTCCAGCCGCTCCACCGTATCGCCCGCACTGCGCCACACCCCATCACCCGCCAGCACGTCCGGTCGCGGCCCGTCCCAACCGGCACCCATGTCGCAGTTCAGCGGATCGAACCCAAGTTCCAGATCGGCCGCCAACGCGCGCGGTAGCGCCGCATCCGCACCTTCGCCAGCGTTTCGCGGCACCCGGACCAGCGCTTGCACCAGATCCCGCGCAAGCCGCCCCTCGGGCGATTGCCCGAAGATGTGCAGCCCGTCGCGGATCTGCGCCTCTTTCAGTTCGCACAGCCACGCGTCGAGCCGCGCCAGGTCGCGTTCCGCATCTGCGCCCGTCAGCCCCGCGTCGGCCCCAAGCCCGGTCGCGTCGCACAGGCTCGCGATCTCGCGGCGCAGGTGCTGCGCGCGGCGCGGGTCCATGCCCGCGGCCTCGTAGTATTCGTCCACCAGCGCTTCGAGATCCCGCAGCGGCCCATAGCTTTCGGCCCGCGTCAGCGGTGGCGTCAGGTGGTCGATGATGACTGCCTGCGCACGCCGCTTGGCCTGCGTGCCTTCGCCGGGGTCGTTCACGATGAACGGATAGACATGGGGCAGGGGGCCGAGGACTGCCTCGGGCCAGCATTCCGCGGACAGGGCCACGGCCTTGCCCGGCAGCCATTCGAGGTTCCCGTGCTTGCCCATGTGCACGATGGCATGGGCTCCCTGCACCTGCCGCAGCCAGATGTAGAAGGCCAGATAGTTGTGCGGCGGCACCAGGTCCGGGGCGTGATACGTCGCCTCCGGGTCGATGTTGTAGCCCCGCGCGGGCTGGACGCCGACGGTTATGTTGCCAAGGCATAGCACCGCGAGCGCAAAGCCGTCTGGTCCGGCGAACGGATCAACTTCCGGCGCGCCCCAGCGGCTTTCCATGGCATTGCGCAGCGCCCAGGGCAGCGCGCCATAGGCCGCGCGGTAGGCCTCCATCGCCAGCCGGACGCCGCCTGTCCGCCGGGCCCGGTCCGGCAACCAGTTGGTCGGCCCTGCCGTCACCCGCGTCATCAGGGCCGCGCCGTCGGCGGGCGCATCCGCCACGCCATAGCCCGCGTCCGCCAGCAGCCGCAGCACATGCACCGTCGCAGCGGGCGTATCGAGCCCGACGCCATTCGCCAGCCGCCCGTCCTTGTTGGGATAGTTCGCCAGCACCAGCGCGATCCGACGCGCGGCTGCCGGCGTGCGTCGCAACCGTGCCCAGTTGGCGGCAAGGTCGGCGACGAAATCCACGCGGTCGCCGCGCGCTCGGTACCCTGCGACAGGGCATTCCGTGGCGGGATCGAAGAACGCCTCGCCCTTGAAGCTGACCGCGCGGGCGAGGATGCGGCCATCGACCTCCGGCAAGGCCACGTTCATCGCGATGTCGCTGGGACCGAGACCCGCCATGCCATCGGCCCAACCCTGTTCCGACCCGCCAGACAGGACGACCTGGAAAACGGGCGCGCCCTGCGCGACCGGGGCGGCAAGGGGGTTCGATGCCCCCGCGCCGCCCGCCCCCTGATCTGGCCCCGGATCGGGCGTGCCGACCGCAAAGGCGGTGCAGTTCAGGATCACGTCCGGGGCTGCGTCCCGGAACAGCCCTTCCAGCACACCCGCGCTCAGCGGGTCCTTGAGCGAGGCGACAAACACCGGCATCGGGTTCAGGCCCCGCTGCAGCAGTGCCTTGACCATCCGGTTGATCGGCTGAAGGCCCGCGCCCTGCAGCAGCGCGCGGTAGAACACGATGGGCACCACCGGCGCGCCGTCCGTCCACTGCCCGCGCAGGGTGTCGATCCCGACCGGCCCCAGGCCCGGCCAGTATCCTCCGGCCCGCAGCAAGGCCCGCGCTTGCGGCGGGCGATCATCGCGCCCCCGCAGCATCGCGGCGGCGTAGCCAAGGAAATTGCGGCTGTTTTCCGGCCCGCCTTCCACCAGATAGGCCCAAAGCGCCTCCCAGTCCGTGCGCGCCACGGTAGACAAGCCCCGCAATTCGGCATCGGGCTTGTCATCGCCCGGCAGGGCGGCAAAGGGCACCCCCGCCGCGTGCAGATGCGCCGCATACTGTTCAAGCCCGTAGCGCCAGTAGCCAATGCCACCCAGCACGCGCGCCACCACCAGCCGGGATTTCACCGCGCAAGACTGCAGGTGCAGGTCCACCGACATCGGATGGCGCAGATGGGTCAGGTTCGCCAGTCGCAGGGTTGGCGGGTCCGTCATTTCGGCCCGCGCAGTGCTGAGCGCCGCCAGTTCCGTGTCCGCGGCGGAGATCACCACAAGCTCCGCCGGTGTCTGACCGAGATCGACAGGGTCCTGTCCGTCGTCAAGGCTTCCGGGTGTGGCGGCCAGAAGATGCATGGTGATGTCCGGTGCAGGCGGGGAAGCGGGAGCCGCCGGGTCTGCGCCCGGCGGGGCGTGGTTCATTGCACGCGGCGTTTGCCGCCGCGACGCGTCAGGCGGCGAGGGCCGCTTCGATGGCCGCGCGATCCAGCCCGGCCTGACCGATGACCACGAGCCGGGTTTCCCGTGCCTCGTCCGCCGCGAAGGGCCGGTCGAAATAGCTGTCCACGCGCGGGCCCACGGCCTGCAGCGTCAGGCGCATGGGTTTGCCTGCCACGGCGGCGAAGCCTTTCAGGCGCAGGATGTCATGGGCCGCGATCACCCGCGACAGGGTCGCGGCAAAGGCCGTGGGATCGGCGATTTCGGCCCGGGTCACGACGAAGCTTTCGAAAGCGTCATGGCCGTGGTCGTGATGGTGGTTGTCATCATCGTGGCCGTCGTCATCATCGTGATCGTGATCGTGATCGTGATCGTG
>DAIPIS010000005.1:0-38034 GCA_036770665.1 Meridianimarinicoccus sp. | reverse complement strand
TGTCATCATCGTGGCCGTCGTCATCATCGTGATCGTGATCGTGATCGTGATCGTGGTCATCCTGGTCGTGATGGTGATGCATGGCCCCCCGCATGGCCATGTCGTCTTCCGCGGCCATGCCTTGTCCCAGCAGCACCTCCACAGGCAGCGCACCCATCGTGGCGCGCACCACCTGCACCCCGGCCCGGGCACCGGATTTCAGCCGGTCGGCCAGCGCTGCGGCCGCGTCGTCGCCCATCAGGTCGGCCTTGTTCACCACGATCATGTCGGCGCAGGCGATCTGGTCCTCGAACAGCTCCGACAGGGGCGTGTCATGGTCGAGATTGTCGTCGCGCCGCCGCTGGGCATCGACCGCGGCGACGGAATGGGCGAACCGGCCCGCGGCGACGGCGGGGCCATCGACCACGGTCACGACACTGTCCACGGTCACGCGGGTGCGGATATCCGGCCAGCCGAAGGCCGCCACCAGCGGCTGCGGCAATGCGAGCCCGGAGGTTTCGATGACGATGTGCTCGGGCGGCACGTCGCGGTTCAGCAGCTTTTCCAGCGTCGGCACGAAATCCTCGGCCACGGTGCAGCAGATGCAGCCGTTCGACAGTTCCATCACGTCCTCATCGGCGCAGCCTTCGATTCCGCATGCCTTCAGGATGTCGCCATCGACGCCCAGATCACCGAATTCGTTGATGATGAGTGCGATACGCCGCCCGCCCGCATGGGTCAGCATGTGGCGGATCAGCGTGGTCTTGCCGGCACCGAGAAAGCCGGTGATCACGGTGGCAGGGATCTTCGCAGCCATGGGATCGTTCCTTGCAAAGGGTCTGACACGGGGAATGGACCGGGGGCACCGCCCCCGGCCCAGCTGCTCTGTGGTGGAACGCGGATCAGGCGGCGTTGTGCAGGCGGTGCGTCACCCAAGGCTGGCCCAGCTTGCCCTTCAGGGCCTTGGCACCCGCCAGAACGGCCAGATCGGCAAGCGGCTCGATGATCAGAACGGTCATGTAGGCCGCGCCGAACGCCGCGACTGCCCCAAGGTTTTCCGTGCCGACACCGTTGCCGTAGATCGCCCAGAACGCCACCCACGCGACGATCCCGCCCTGATAGGCCGCCGACAGCTTCAGCGCCTGTGCATAGCTCAGGTCCACATAAGCCGTACCGGGCGCGATGATGCGCTGCGCAATATGGTGGATCGCGAAAAGCGGCACCAGCAGGGTCGTGACGTTCATGGCGTATTGGGGCAGGTCAGCGGGCGCGAGCAGAAGGCCCTGAACGGCCAGCCCTGCCGCTAGCCCGATGGCCGCAGGCGCGGTGCCAAGGATCAGCAGCAGCGTCGTGCCAAGAATGAAATGTACCTCGGACACGCCGACCGCGAAATGGGGAAGCAGTTCGAAGAACAAGAACACCCCGACGGTCGCGATGACGCTGCGCAGCGCCAGCGAGACAACGCTGTGATCTTTCAGGTCCACCCCGATCATCTTGACGGCATAGGTGGCGGCACCCGCCGCGGTCACATAGCTGAGTGCGATCTTTGCGCCGTCCACGACGCCCGGTTCGATATGCATGGTCTTGTCCCTCATGGCCGTCCACCCGACGGCATTGGTTGTTGTCGCCGCGTGGCTGGTCTCCTGGCTTGCGGGTCACGGCACGAACGTCCCCTTCCCGGACCGATATGGTCCAGTGGTATCGGACGGGTGCTCGCCGCTCACAGTCGCGGGGGCGGCTGCGGGTTCCGGTCCCTGATTGGGTCACCGTCACCGCATTCCCATTTGATCCCCGGCGCTTTGCACCTTGGGGAACCACACGGATCGGTGTTGCTCATGCGCGCCGCGTCGGGTCAAGCGCCATCGCGTCGCGGGCGCGTGGATCTGACGTGGCACACCACGGCCAGTCCTTGGGGTCATGCCCACATCTTGAGTGTTTGGTGGCTTTCTGCGCCATATGCGGGGTTCTCGATTGACAGCACGGGTCATGATCCCGAAGATGACGGTCAACTTCGCACCCTTTACCGGACATCGCCCGTGCAGTTCACCCGCCTTCGTCTCAACGGTTTCAAGAGCTTCGTGGACCCCACAGAGCTGGTGATCGCCCGGGGGCTGACCGGCGTGGTGGGGCCGAACGGCTGCGGCAAGTCGAATCTGCTCGAAGCCCTGCGCTGGGTGATGGGCGAAAACCGCGCATCGGCGATGCGCGGCGCGGGCATGGAGGACGTGATCTTCGCCGGAGCAGCCACCCGGCCCGCCCGGAATTTCGCCGAAGTCAGTCTGATCGTGGACAACAGCGCCCGTCTTGCGCCTGCGGCCTTCAACGACATCGACCAGATCGACGTCACGCGCCGGATCACCCGCGATGCCGGGTCCGCCTTCAAGTGCAACGCGCGCGAGATGCGGGCGCGCGACGTGCAGATGCTGTTCGCGGATGCCTCCACGGGGTCCCATTCGCCCGCGCTGGTGCGACAGGGGCAGATTTCCGAACTGATCAACGCCAAGCCAAAGTCCCGCCGCCGGGTTCTGGAAGAAGCGGCGGGCATATCGGGCCTGTACCAGCGGCGGCACGAGGCGGAACTGCGGCTGCGCGCAACGGAAACGAATCTCGATCGGGTCGCCGATGTCGTGGACCAGTTGGCGGGGCAACTGGCCCAACTGGCGCGGCAGGCGAAACAGGCGGCACGGTATCGCGTGATCGGGACGGAACTGCGCGTGGCCGAGGGGATGCTGCTCTATCGCCGCTGGCGGGAGGCGGACGCGGCGCTGCGGGATGCGCAGGCCGCCGTGCTGGCGGCGACGCGCGACGCCGTTCGGGCCGAGGCCGACAGCCGCGCCGCTACCGCCGCGCGGGAAGCCGCTGAACAGGCGCTGCCGCCCCTGCGCGAGGAACAGGCCATCGCGGCGGCGTTGGTGCAGCGTCTGAGCGTGGAGCGCGATACGTTGCGCGATCGTGCGATCCAGGCCGACGGCCAGATCGCGGCGCTGGAGTCTCGGGCGGCGCAGCTCGTCCGCGACCGCGACCGCGAGGAGAGCCTGACACGCGACGCGGGCGACACGATGGCGCGGCTGGACCGCGAACGGGACGAACTCGACTCAGCCGGGGCCGGGCATGAAGACCGGGTTGTCATGGCGGCAGCGGCGGCGTCCGAGGCGGCGGACATGCTGGCCGCGCATGAGGACGCGCTGACGGCCTTGACGGAGGAGGTCGCGCGCCTTGCTGCGCGGTACGGTGCGGTGGAGCGGCTGCTGGCCGATACGCGCAAGACGCTGGCCCGCTGCGCGCAGGATACAGATGCGGCCCAAACCGCGGTGCAGGATGCCCGGGTTGCAGCCGCGCGCGGCCGTGATGCCCAAACGGTCGCGGCAGCCGCGCTGGCGGCCGCAGCGGACCGGCTTTCCCGTGCCGAAGCGGTGCTCGCGGCGGCGGAAGACGTTCGCGCCGATGTGCAGGGCGAGGAGGCCGACGCCCGCGCCGCGCGCAGCGAGACCGAGGGGGAGGCCCGCGCGCTGGCCGCCGAGGTCGCGGCGCTGCGCCGACTGGTGGCGCGCGATACGGGGTCGGGCGCACAGATCCTTGACGAAGCACGGGTGGCGCCGGGGTTCGAGCGGGCCTTCGGCGCGGCGCTCGGGGATGATCTGCGCGCACCGCGTGCGGGCGCGGACGGCAGCGGCTGGCGGGTGCTGCCGCCTTACTGCACGCCCCCCGCGCTGCCGGAAGGCGCCGAGCCGCTGTCCGGGCATGTGGATGCGCCCGACGCGCTGCAGCGGCGGCTTGGGCAGGTGGGTGTCGTCGACCCGGCGCTTGCAGAGGCGATGCAGGGGCAGCTTCTGCCGGGGCAGCGGCTGGTGTCGCGCAACGGGGACCTGTGGCGCTGGGACGGGTTGCGCACGACCGCCGACGATGCGCCGTCTGCCGCGGCGCTGCGGCTGGAACAGATCAACCGGCTGGCGACGCTTCGCTCGGTACTTGACGCAGCGGAAGGCCGGGCCACGGAGGCCGCGGCGCGCCATGCCGAACTGGCCGCGGCGCTTGCCGTCGCGACCGAAGCCGACCGCGTGGCACGCGCGGAACGCCGGGCCGCCGATGCGGCGCTGGCTGACGCGAACCGGGCCGCTTCAAGCGCCGAGGCGGATCGTGCGCTGGCCGAAGGTCGTATCGAAAGCGCGGCACTGGCGGTGGATCGCCACGCCGAAGCCGCTGCCGTCGCGCAGCGCGCGCTTGACGATGCCGAAGCGCAGGCCGCCGCCTTGCCCGACCTGTCCGAAAGCCGCGCGCAGGTAGATGCCCTGCGGTTGAGCGTGGAGGCCGCGCGGCTGACCATGATC
This sequence comes from Meridianimarinicoccus sp., assembly GCA_036770665.1. Classification (GTDB taxonomy): domain Bacteria; phylum Pseudomonadota; class Alphaproteobacteria; order Rhodobacterales; family Rhodobacteraceae; genus Meridianimarinicoccus. Next base: position 33,727 of record DAIPIS010000005.1, on the reverse strand, counting down.
ACCCGTCGCTCCACCCATGACGAGATGAAACGCGACGGGCAGGCCCGCGTGGCGCGTCTTCAGGCGGTGGCGAAGGAACGTGCGCTCTGGGCCGACCGGCTGTCGACCGCCGATGCCCGGATGGCCGAGCTGGATGCACGTATCGGGCGTTGCCTGGTGGATCTGGATGCTGCGCGCGCAGTGCCCGGCGAGGTCGCCGCAACGCTGGTACGGGTCGCGGAGCGGTTGGCGGATGCGGACAGGCGGTGCACGGCTGCCGATGATGCCTGTGCTGCTGCGGACGCGGCCCTGCGTGCGGCGGCCGCCGCAGAACGCGATGCTGCACGCACGGCCGCCGATGCGCGCGAAGCCCGCGCCCGGTCCGAGACGCGCGCCGAGGCTGCCGAAGCGGCTGTCGCCGCCGCGACTGACCGCATGCGCGAGGAAGCCGAGTGCACGCCGGAAACGCTGCTCAGCCGACTGGGCGTCGACCCGGACGCCTTGCCGCCGCTGGGCGAACTGGATGCGCTGATCCAGCGTCTGCGCCGGTCGCGCGATGCGCTCGGGGCGGTCAACCTGCGGGCCGAGGACGACGCGCGCAAGGTTCAGGACGAACACGATACACTGGTGCGGGAGAAACAGGATCTGGAGGCCGCGACCGCCAAGCTGCGCTCCGGGATCAACGCGCTCAACCGTGAAGGGCGCGAACGGCTGCTGACCGCGTTCGATCAGGTCAACGCCAGTTTCGGGACGCTCTTCACCCATCTGTTCAACGGCGGCGAGGCGCGGCTGGTTCTGGTGGAAAGCGACGATCCGCTGGATGCAGGGCTGGAAATCATGTGCCAGCCGCCGGGCAAGAAGCTGTCGGTCCTGTCGCTTCTGTCCGGGGGGGAGCAGACCCTGACGGCGCTCGCGCTGATCTTCGCCGTGTTCCTGGCGAATCCGGCGCCGATCTGCGTGCTGGACGAGGTCGATGCCCCGCTCGACGATGCGAACGTGACCCGGTTCTGCGACATGCTGGATGAGATGACCCGCCGGACCGACACGCGGTTCCTGGTCATCACGCACCACGCGGTGACCATGTCGCGGATGGATCGGCTGTACGGCGTGACGATGGCTGAGCAGGGGGTGAGCCAGCTTGTCAGTGTCGACTTGAAGCGTGCCGAGCAGATGGTGGCCTGACGGGACTGGCCGCCGGGCCGTGGCCCACGCCCCGGACGGGCGCGGGCAGTGCGGGTCAGGCGGCCTGCTTTTCGCGGACGTGCAATTCGCGGGCAAGCGCCTTGGCGGCCATGTGCATGCCCGCGTCGTGCAATTCCGTGATCCGGCTGCGCAGTTCTTCGGTCGTCAGTGTGGTCGGGTTCAGCATTGTGTCTCCCTTTCAGGTTTCATTGGCCGTCCACGGACAAAATGACCTTGCCTTGGCCCGAAGTGGGTCAGGACAGGTCGCGCCCGATCTGGAAAGCGTGCCCGCTGCACGCCAAGTGTCACAGCGGCACAGGGCGGCGCCACGATGGCGGCACCAGCCCGTCAGTGATACAAACATGCAACAGAAGGGTCCGAGGTTCAACCCCCGGCCCGGAATTGCCGGATGGGGGTGTCGCGGGGCGGATCGGGCGCGCCGACACGAAAGCCCAAACGCGCCGACCGCCGCAAACGCCGGATCGCGCGGACCACGGCGCGCCTGACATTGGGTAGCAAGAATGTGTCAACAAAACCTGTCACCTCTTGATATGTGTCAAACCAAGATGACAGTTCGCGTCCTAGGCTTCTTGAAACACAGGGGAGCCACACCATGCGAATCGTTTTCGTGCATCCGAACTACCGCTCTGGCGGGGCCGAGATAGCCGGCACATGGCCCCCCGCATGGGTCGCCTATCTGTCCGGGTCGCTGCGTCGGGCCGGGTTCGACGACATCCATTTCATCGACGCGATGACCGACAACCTCGACGACGCCATCGTCGGCGACCGGCTGGCCGCGCTGAAGCCCGATGTGGTCGGCGTCACCGCGATCACGCCGTCGATCTACAAGGCGGAAAAGGTGCTGGAACTGGCCCGCGACCGCTGCCCCGGCGCGCTGCGGATGCTGGGCGGGGTGCATGCGACCTTCATGTTCAAGCAGGTCCTGTCGGAAGCACCGTGGGTCGACGTGATCGTGCGTGGCGAGGGGGAGGAGATCCTCGTGGCCCTGATGGAGGCTGTGCGCGATGGCCGCTGGCCTGCCGACCGACGCGCGATCAAGGGGCTCGCGTTTCTGGACGGGGACGAGATCGTGGCGACGCAGGCCGCAAGCACGGTCAAGGATCTCGACGGGATCGACCCGGACTGGGACATCCTCGAATGGCACAAGTACAAGTACATCCCCCTGAACACCCGCGTCGCGATCCCCAACATGGCGCGCGGCTGCCCGTTCACCTGTTCCTTCTGCTCGCAGTGGAAATTCTGGCGCGACTACCGCGTGCGCGACCCGAAAAAGGTCGTCGATGAAATCGAACGGCTGGTGACAAAGCATCAGGTCGGGTTCTTCATCCTCGCCGACGAGGAACCGACCATCAACCGCAAGAAATTCGTCGAATTCTGCCAGGAGCTGATCGACCGCGGCCTGCCCGACAAGATCAAGTGGGGCATCAACACCCGCGTCACCGACATCTACCGCGACCGGGACCTGCTGAAATTCTATCGCAAGGCAGGTCTGGTGCATGTGAGCCTTGGCACCGAGGCCGCGGCGCAGATGAAGCTGGACCAGTTCAACAAGGAAACCACCGTCGCCGAGAACAAGGAAGCCGTGCGCCTGCTGCGCGAGGCCGACATTCTGGTGGAGGCGCAGTTCATCGTGGGGCTGGACAACGAGACCGCCGAGACGCTGGAAGAAACCTTCCAGATGGCGTGGGACTGGCAGCCCGATCTCGCGAACTGGGCGATGTACACGCCCTGGCCCTTCACGCCGCTGTTCCAGGAGTTGAAGGACAAGGTCGAGGTCTTCGATTTCTCGCGCTACAATTTCGTGACACCCATCATGAAGCCCGCGGCGATGGAACGGGGCGAATTGCTCGACGGGGTGATGAAGAACTACCGCCGCTTCTACATGCGCAAGGCGCTGTTCCACTATCCGTGGCGCGGGACCGGGTTCCGGCGGCGATATCTGCTGGGCTGTCTGAAGGCATTCATGAAAGCCGGGTTCGCGCGGACGTTCTATGATCTGGGCAAGGTCGGCTACACGGGGCCCCAGAGCAAGCACAAGCTGGACTTCCATTTCGACGAAACCCGCACCATCGCCGAAGCGCAGATGGACGATTGGGAAGCCAGCGCCGACAAGGCCGCCCGTGCCGCCGAACGGCGCGACGCGGTGCGCGCGCAGGGCAAGGCCCGCGCCGTGGAAAGGACGGCGAATTTCAGGATGCCGAACGGGGCGGAAATCCGGGCCTGCGGCGGCGGCAAGGACCAGATGACCGAGGCCGCGCAGGAAGCCGTCTGATGGACGGCGGCGGGCATGGGTTTGCGCAGGCCCGCATCGGGCCGAACGCGGTGCTGCAACTGGTGCCGGTGCTAGACCGCGTGGTCGGGCGCGCGGCGCGGGTGCGGATGATGGCGGGTGCGGGATTGTTCGAGATGCCGGATGGCACCACGATGATCGACGAGGGGCCGGTCGCACGGCTGCACCAGCACATGCGGCGCGACCTGCCGGATCTCGCCCCGGCCATCGCCCGCGCGGCGGGACGGCGTACCGGCGACTATATCCTGATCCACCGGATTCCGCGCCCGGCGCAGGCTCTGTTGCATGTCCTGCCAGCCGCCCTGTCAGCGCGGCTGCTGGCGCAGGCCATTGCGCGGCACGCCTGGACCTTCGCCGGGTCGGGCCGGTTCCGGGTCGCATCCCGCGCGCCCCTGGTGTTCGAGATCGCGGACAACCCCATGGTGCGCGGCGAACATGCGCGCGCCCCGGTCTGCCATTGGCACGCCGCGGTCTTCGCGCGGCTCTATGCCCGGCTGGTCGCCCCGGATTACACCTGCACCGAGATCGCCTGTTGCGCCACGGGTGCCCCCGCCTGCCGCTTCGTGCTGACCCGCGCGGCTTGACTTCCGCGCCCATGCGCGGTGTATCGGCCCGGATCGAGAGACAGCCGGGACACCACATCATGCATGCCTATCGCAGCCAGACCTGCGCCGAGTTGACCAAGGCCCATGTGGGCCAGACCGTGCGGCTTTCGGGCTGGGTGCACCGGGTGCGCGACCATGGCGGCGTGCTGTTCATCGACCTGCGCGACCATTACGGCATCACGCAGGTTCTGGCCGATGCCGACAGCCCGGCCGTGTCGCTGGTGGAAAAGGTCCGGTCCGAATGGTGCATCCGCATCGACGGCGTGGTGAAGGCGCGGGATGCGTCGCTGGTGAACCCCAAACTGCCCACCGGCGAGATCGAGGTCTACATCCGCGATCTGGAGGTTCTGGGCGCGGCGGAGGAACTGCCGCTGCCGGTCTTCGGCGATCAGGTCTATCCGGAAGAAACCCGGCTGAAATATCGCTATCTCGATCTGCGCCGCGACAGCCTGCACGCCAACATGATGCTGCGCAGCAACGTGGTGGCCCACCTGCGCCGCCAGATGTGGGGGCTCGGGTTCAACGAATTCCAGACGCCGATCATCACGGCATCCTCGCCAGAAGGCGCGCGCGACTTCCTCGTGCCGTCGCGGCTGCATCCGGGCAAGTTCTATGCGCTGCCGCAGGCGCCGCAGCAGTTCAAGCAGCTCATCATGGTGTCGGGCTTCGATCGGTATTTCCAGATCGCGCCGTGTTTCCGCGACGAGGACCCGCGCGCCGACCGCTCGCCCACGGATTTCTACCAGCTCGACCTGGAAATGAGCTTTGTCGAACAGCAGGACGTGTTCGACACGATCGCCCCGGTGATCGCGAACACGTTCGAGGTGTTCGGCGGCGGCAAGACGGTGGATGCGCCCAGCGACTGGCCGCAGATCAGCTACCGCGACGCGGCCCTGTGGTATGGCACAGACAAGCCCGACCTGCGCAACCCGATCAGGATGCAGGTGGTGTCCGACCACTTCCGCGACAGCGGCTTTGCGATCTTCGCGAAGTTGCTGGAACAGGAGGGCACCGAAGTGCGCGCGATCCCCGCACCCACGGGCGGCAGCCGCAAGTTCTGCGACCGGATGAACAAGTTCGCGCAGGATCAGGGTCTGCCGGGGATGGGGTATATCTTCTGGCGAGACGGCGATGCGGGCATGGAGGCTGCAGGCCCCCTCGCCAAGAACATCGGCCCCGAGCGGACCGAGGCGATCCGCCAGCAGCTTGGCCTCGGCGTGGGCGATGCCGCGTTCTTCCTTGGCGGCAAGCCCAAGGATTTCCAGGCCGTCGCTGGCCGCGCGCGGACCGTCATCGGGGACGAGCTTGGCCTGACCGACACGAACCGCTTCGCCTTTGCCTGGATCGTGGATTTCCCGATCTACGAACAGGACCCGGAAACCGGCAAGATCGATTTCGAGCACAACCCGTTCTCCATGCCGCAGGGCGGGATGGACGCGCTCAACGGCGATCCGCTCAAGGTGCTGGGCTACCAGTACGATCTGGCCTGCAACGGCTATGAACTGGTGTCGGGTGCCATCCGCAACCACAAGCCGGACATCATGTTCAAGGCGTTCGAGATCGCGGGCTACGGGCGCGACGAGGTCGAGCGGCGTTTCGGCGGCATGGTGAACGCGTTCAAGTACGGCGCACCGCCCCACGGTGGCTGTGCCGCGGGCATCGACCGGATCGTGATGCTGCTGGCGGACGAGGCGAACATCCGCGAGGTCATCATGTTCCCCATGAATCAGCGGGCCGAAGACCTGATGATGGGCGCGCCGTCCGAACCCGCCAATGACCAGTTGCGCGAATTGCGCCTGCGCGTGCTGCCGCCCGACGCGTGAAGGGAGGGTACGGCGGGCCAGACCCGCCGCCGCCCTCGGGCAATTGCGAACAATTTTATCTGTTAAGCCTGAATTAGGTCGGGTGCCTTACGCCTCTGGGACAAGGACTGTCTCTGAAGCGGAAAGGCACACACATGTCGATTTCTTCCTCGCTGAACGCCGGGGTCATGGGGCTCAAGGCAAATGCCAGCAAGCTCAGCGTGATCTCGGACAATATCGCGAATTCGGGCACCTACGGGTACAAGCGCGTTTCGGCTGATTTCAACTCGATGGTGATCGGCAAGTCCGGCGGCGCCTACTCCGCAGGCGGTGTCAACATGACGACGCAGCGGCTGGTCAGCGACCGCGGATCGCTGGTCGGCACCAGCAATGCCACCGACATTGCCGTGCGCGGGCGCGGGATGATCCCGGTCACGACCGAAGCTGCCATACGCGGCGGCAATGGCAACCCGCCGATGCTGCTGCAAACGACGGGGTCGTTCCGGACGGACGAACAGGGATACCTCAAGAGCTCGACGGGGCTTGTTCTCATGGGCTGGCCAGCCTTGCAGGATGGGACGATACCGAACTATCCGCGCGATACGCCCGCGGGTCTCGAACCCGTCCAGCTCAACGTGAACGAATTCGTGGGCGAACCCACGACGCAGATGGACGTGATCGCGAACCTGCCCGCAACGGCGACAGTGGCCGGCGCAGTCGGCAACGTCGAGAACCTTACGGTCGAGTATTTCGACAACCTCGGGATGTCGTCATCGCTGAACATCACCTTCACGCCGGATGTACCCGCGGTGGGGGACCCGGCCACGAACCGCTGGACGATGCGGGTCGCTGACAACGCGCAGGGCGGCGCGATCGTAGGTCAGTACACACTGAATTTCGACGACAGCCGTGTGAGTGGCGGCACACTTGCATCCGTCACCACCATTACAGGCGGGGCCTATGATCCGGCGACGGGCGGCTTGACGGTCAACGTTGCCGGTGGGCCGATGGATATCACGATCGGTCAACCGGGCAGTGCGCAGGGACTGACCCAGTTGTCGGACAGCTTTTCGCCCGTGGTCATCAACAAGAACGGCGTGCCGGTGGGCAACATGATCGGGGTCGATATCGACGGGAACGGCATGGTGAACGCCACCTACGACAACGGCGCGGTGCGCACGGTCTATCAGGTGCCGCTCGTGGACATGCCCAATCCCAACGGCCTGACCGCGTTGGACAATCAGACCTACCAGATCTCGAACGAAAGCGGTGGATATTTCCTGTGGGATGCGGGCGATGGGCCGACGGGTGGCCTCGTGAACTTCGCGCGAGAAGAGTCGACGACCGATGTCGCGACGGAGTTGACCGACCTGATCCAGACCCAGCGCGCCTATTCGTCCAACGCCAAGGTGATCCAGACGGTCGACGAGATGCTGCAGGAAACCACGAACATCAAGCGTTGAGCGCTGAAAGGGGCCAGGTATGTCCATCACGGGTGCCATGAACACGGCGATTTCGGGTCTGGCCGCCGCCAGTCGCGGGGCGGCCGTGGTGTCGAACAATCTCGCCAACGCCTTGACCGAAGGGTACGGGCGGCGCGAACTCGACCTCGGTGCAAGGGTCGGCGGCGGCGGCGGCGTTCAGGTCATCGGCGAAACCCGTATCGGCGATGCGACGTTGCTGACCGACCGGCGCGCGGCCGATGCGGACCTTGCGCGACACGGCGCATCGGCCCGGTTTCTGGAACAGGTTCAGGGCGTGATGGGCGAACCGGGTTCGGGCCGGTCGCTTGACGATCTGGTAACGACCGTCGAAGCGGGCCTTTTGACCGCGGCAGCAAATCCACAGTCGGAACAGCACCTTGCGCAAGTTGTCGATGCGTTGTCGCGCCTGACCGGGCGGCTTTCCGACATCGGAGGAGCAATCCAGATGGAACGTGCGCGCGCGGATGCGGCGATCGGTGATGCCGTGGGCCGCCTGAATTCCGATCTGGCACGGCTGGAGATGCTGAACGACGACATCCGGCGCGATGTTCTGCGCGGCGGCAACGGCGGCGCGATGCTGGATGAACGTGAAGCCTTGATCGACAGGGTCGCCACTCTCGTACCCGTGCGCGAGGTCGATCGCGGCAACGGGGTCGTCGCCCTGATGTCGTCCGGCGGGGTTCTCATGGATGGGCCTGCACCAACCATCGGCTTTTCCCGTACGCCGGTGATCACCGAATTCCAGAGCCTGGAAAGCGGCCACCTGTCCGGCCTTTCCCTGGACGGGCGACCCATCGACCTCGGACGGGACCGGCATCTTCTGGCTGGCGGCGAGCTTTCCGGCCTTCTGGCCGTGCGCGACAACGACGCTCCAGCCGCAATGGCACAGCTCGATGCATTTGCGCGCGACCTTCTCGAACGGTTCGCGCGCAGCGATGTGGACCCGACACGCGCGATCGGCGAACCTGCGCTCCTGACCGATGGTGGCGCCATCTTCGACCCGGCCAACGAAACCGGCTTGTCGCGGCGGATTGCCGTGAATGCTCTGGTCGATCCCGATCTGGGCGGTGCAGCGTGGCGACTGCGTGATGGCCTCGGGTCAACGGTGCGCGGCGATGCTGGCAATACCGAAACGCTTCTGCGGCTCGGTGCTGCCCTCGGATCGGTGGATGCGCCCGCGTCGACCGCGGGACCACCGGGTCGCTTCACGTCGGCCGGGATCGGCGCTGCACTCTACAGCACGCTCGGTCTGGCCCGTGCGGGGATCAACAGTGACATGGCCCACGCCAGTGCTCGCTCGGTCGCAATCGGGCAGAGCCTGCAGGTCATGTCCGTGGACAGCGATGCAGAAATGCAGCGCTTGCTCGTCATCGAACAGGCCTATGCGGCGAACGCCCGGGTCGTGACGGCGGCGCAGCAAATGCTCGACCGACTGCTGGAGATATGACGATGAAGCTATCGAACATCGGTGACCTGGCGCAGTCGGCCCTGCTGCGCCGCGACATGTCCCGCGTTAAGGGCGATCTTGATCGGCTGACGGCCGAGATGTCGTCAGGGCGCATCGCGGACTTGAATTCGGCGCTGAAAGGGCAATTCGGCCCGCTCGCCGGGATCGGACGTAGCCTGTCGCTGATGGAGGCGCACATCGCCGGCAATGCGTCCGCGGCGCGTTTCGCTGCGGGACAGCAAGGCGCGCTCGAAGCGGTGCATGACATCGTGCTTGCTGCGGGGCCGGCTCTTCTCGAAGCGACCGGTCAGGGCAGCGATCTCCACCGCAGGGTCGTCGCGGGGCAGGCGAGCCAGCAGTTCGGGCAGGTGGTAAGCGCCTTGAACACACAAATGGAGAACAAAGCACTTTTTGGCGGTGCCGCCCTCGATGGTCCGCCGCTTGCCAGCGCAGAAACAATGCTCGCGGATCTCGAGTCAGCACTGGTTGGGGTCATCGGTCCTGCGGAAGCCCTCGATGTGGTTTCGGAATGGTTCAACGCGCCGGGCGGGCGCTTCGAAACGGTTGGATACACGGGCGCGTCGGCTCCGATTTCGAAAATGGTGATCGCTGCGGACAGAACCGCCACCTTTGCGGTGACCGCCGCCGACCCAGCCATGCGGGACACATTGCGTGGGCTTGCACTGGGAACACTGATCGATCGGGGGTTGTTCGCGGACGATCCGACCGCGCGGCGGGCTGTTCTGCACAGCGCGGGCGAAACGCTCCTGACGGCGGCGGACGGCTTGACGCAGCGTCGCGCTGACATCGGCTTCACCGAGGCCGGGATAGAAGCCGCGCGCGTACGGACCGAATCCGAAATCGGTGCGCTTCGGATCGCCCGTGCAGCCCTTATCGAAGTTGACCCGTACGACACCGCCCTTCGCTTGCAGCAGGTGCAGGTGCAGCTTGAAACCATCTATGCGGTGACTGCGCGGGTATCCTACATGTCGCTCGCGCAGGTTTTGCGATGATCCGCCTGCTGCTTTTCGTGATCGGCGTCTGTATTGCCGCGATGCCAGGGGTGGCTCAGGATATCCGTCTGAAGGATCTTGTCGAATTCGATGGGGTTCGGGGGAACGACCTTGTCGGATACGGCCTTGTCGTCGGGTTGAACGGGACAGGCGATGGCCTGCGAAACAGTCCGTTCACCGAGGAAATCATGTCGAACATTCTCGAGCGGCTCGGCGTGAACGTGACGGGTGAGCAGTTCCGCCCGAAGAATGTCGCGGCGGTCTTCGTGACGGCGACCTTGCCACCCTTCGCGCGTGTGGGGGGACAGATCGACGTCACCGTCTCGGCGATCGGCGATGCAAAGAGCCTTCTCGGTGGAACGCTGGTGATGACTCCGCTCAATGCCGCAGACGGACAGATATACGCTGTCGCACAAGGAACGGTCATCGCCGGCGGTGCCACGGCTCAGGCGGAGGGTGCGACAGTCACGGAAGGCGTGCCCACATCCGGGGGAATACCGTCCGGTGCCCGGGTGGAGCGGGAGGTTCCATTCGATTTCACCCAACTCACGTCGCTGCGGTTGGGCTTGCGAGACCCGGATTTCACGACGGCGCTGCTGATCGAACAGGCGATCAACGCCCTGTTCGGCGCAGGGGTCGCCGAGGCGCTCGATGCCGGGACAGTCCAGTTCGATCTCGCCGCGACGCGCGCCGGTTCCCCGGCCCGCGCACTTGCGGAGGTGGAGAACATCCGCGTCGAACCCGAACGCCGGGCGCGGGTGGTCGTCGATCAGCGGTCGGGCACCATCGTGATGGGGGACGATGTGCGCATCAGCCGAGTGGCCGTGTCGCAGGGTAACCTGGTGCTGCGGGTGCAGGAAGAACCCCTGGTGGTCCAACCGAACCCGTTCTCCGATGGGGAAACGGTCGTCGTGCCCCGCGGGCGCGCCGAACTTGAAGAGCAGGAGGGAACGGGACTGGCCGAAGTTCCGGGCGGAACGAGCCTCGCGGAGGTCATCGCAGGCCTGAATGCCTTGGGCGTCGCGCCACGCGACATGATCGACATTCTCAAGAGCATCAAAGCCGCCGGTGCCCTGCACGCCGAGTTCATCGTACGCTGACGTGTGTGGCACGCCCCTCACCACGGGGCGCGTTTCGCCGAAAACCCGCGTGACACGATGTGTCGCCTGTTCCGGTGTCGGTCCGACCGGGATGGTGACTGCACGCGAACGGTCGTGCAGGCCCATCGGATGTGGCGGTTTCTTGGATATGGGCGGTCAGGGCCGGTCGCAAGAACGCCGCCGGTCGGATCAGGCGCCGCCGCGCCCTTCCACGGCATCCAGACGCGCCTTCAACGCTTCGTTTTCTTCACGCGCTTTCTGCGCCATGGCACGGACAGCATCGAATTCCTCGCGGGTCACGAATTCGCGGTCCGCGAGCCAGCGATCAAGCATGCCCTTGAAGGCCGTCTCGGCCTCTTCGCGGGCACCCTGCGCGACCCCCATCGCATTGGTCATGAGTTGGGACAGATCATCGAGAAACTTGTTCTGGGACTGCATCGCCGTCTCCTCGTTGCATCGCCCTGATATGGCGCGGCGCAGAGCAAATCTCAAGGTTGACTTCGCAACCTGCGGCTTGCCATGTGCCGCACATGATCCTTGCGCTCCCCTTTCCGGACATCGGTCCGGACCTGTTGTCGGTCACCATTGGCGGCGTGACGCTTGCGTTGCGCTGGTATGCGCTCGCCTACATCGCAGGTCTGCTGATCGGTTTGTGGATCGTTCGGTCCGCCCTGTCGCGCGCGGCGCTCTGGCCGCTCGGCCAGCCGCCGATGACGGCGGCGCAGGCCGAAGCGCTGCTCACGGCGGTCGTGCTCGGCGTGGTCATCGGTGGGCGGCTGGGCTTCGTGGTGTTCTACCAACCTGTGTACTACCTCGCCAATCCGGGCGAGATCCTGAAGCTTTGGCAAGGGGGCATGGCGTTCCACGGCGGCCTCTTGGGAGTGGTCATCGCGGCATGGATTTTCTGCCGGCGGCAGGGGTTACCGCCGATGCAGGTCGCCGATGCCATGGCGCTGGCCACGCCGCCTGGGCTGTTCCTCGGACGGATCGCGAATTTCATCAACGGCGAACTGTGGGGTCGGCCCACCACGCTGCCCTGGGGTGTGGTGTTTCCGGGCGAAGCTGCGCAGGCTTGCCCGGCGGGATGGCCCGATCCCTGCGCGCGGCACCCGTCGCAACTCTACGAAGCCGGGCTCGAAGGGCTCGTTCTGGGCGTCGTGCTGCTGTGGATCGCGCGGCGCGGTGCGCTGCGCCGCCCCGGGGTTGTGACAGGCACGTTTCTTGCGGGTTACGGGCTCGCCCGTGTCTTCGTGGAGTACTTTCGTCAGGCCGATGCACAGTTCATTACGGTGGACAACCCTTGGGGGCATGTGATCCGGCTTGGCGAAGCCGGGCTCACGATGGGGCAAATCCTGTCCCTGCCCCTGCTGATTGGTGGACTTGCAGTTCTGGCCTTTGCGGGGCGTGGGGTGCGCGGCAGCGGGGCGGTATGACCCCGCTGCGAGACCTTCTGGTGCGCAGGATCTCCGCCACCGGGCCGATCACATTGGCTGATTTCATGGCGGAGTGCCTTCTGCACCCCGATCACGGCTATTATGCGACGCGCGATCCACTGGGCATCGCGGGCGATTTCATCACGGCACCCGAGATCAGCCAGATGTTCGGCGAGATCGTTGGGCTGGCCATGGCGCAGGCGTGGCTGGACCAAGGCAGTCCCACGCCCTTCGCCCTTGTGGAGCTCGGGCCGGGCCGCGGGACGCTGATGGCGGATGTGCTGCGGGCCACGGCGCGGGTGCCGGGCTTTGCGGCTGGCCAACGGATCCATCTTGTCGAAGCCTCGCCGGTGCTGCGCGCAGTGCAGGACCGCACGATCGGACTGTCCGGGGTCCACTGGCATGACACGATCGCCACACTTCCCGATCTTCCGACGTTCGTCGTGGCGAACGAATTCTTCGATGCGCTTCCGATAAGGCAATTCCAGCGGCGGGGGCAGGCTTGGTCCGAACGGCTGGTGACGTTGCTGCCACAGGGCGACGAGGGACCGGTTCTGGGTTTCGGACTTGGCGAGCCGCTCCCGCTTGGTGCCCTGGTGCAGCGGCTGGCTGACACGTCCGAGGGCGACATCATCGAAATCCGTGCCGCCGCAGCGCCCGTCATGGCAGGCATCGCGTCGATGATCGCCCGCCGCGGTGGTGCCGCTCTGATCATCGATTACGGGGACTGGCGGTCTCTGGGCGACACGTTCCAGGCGCTCGAACGGCACGCGCCGGTCGACCCCTTCGCCAATCCCGGCGCGGCCGATCTGACTGCCCATGTGGATTTCGAGGCACTGTCGCAAGCAGCGTCGCAGAACGGGATCAGGGTCAGCGGGACGGTGCCGCAGGGCGTGCTGCTCGAACGGCTGGGAATCACGGCGCGGGCAACCCGGCTGGCTGGTAACCTGAGCGGCCCTGCGCTTGCAGCGCATGTGACGGCACATCGTCGCTTGACCCATCCGACCGAGATGGGGTCACTGTTCAAGTGTCTCGCCATCACCCCGGCCACTGCGCCGCCGTTCCCGGGCACGAATCATGACGCTTGAGATCATCACCGCCAGCGCACTTCAGCCGCTGCGCCACGGATTCTTCACCCGTCGCGGCGGCGCGTCTTCGGGCGTGTTCGCCGGCCTGAACTGCGGCCGGGGATCGTCGGATCAAGCCGACGCCGTCGAAATCAACCGCGCGCGGGTCGCGTTTGCGATGGAGGCGCAACCGGATGCGCTGCGCGGCTTGCATCAGACCCATTCCGCGCGCGCCGTGGTCGCGGCAGAAGCACCCGGTGCGCCGCCCGAGGCCGACGCGATCGTTACGGATCGCGCAGGCATCGTGCTGGCCGTTCTGACGGCAGATTGTGCGCCGGTTCTGTTCGCCGATCACACCGCCGGGGTTGTGGGGGCTGCCCATGCGGGGTGGAAAGGCGCACTCGCGGGGGTTCTGGAGGCGACACTGGACGCGATGGAATCGCTCGGCGCCGACCGGCGCCGCACCGTCACGATCGTCGGCCCGACCATAGGGCAAGCAGCCTATGAGGTCGGCCCGGAGTTCATGTCGGCCTTCATGGCCGAAGCGCATGACAACGCCCGGTTCTTCGCACAGGGCGCGGGCGACAGGCTGCACTTCGACCTGCCTGCTTTCGTGCTTAACCGGCTACGGGAAGCCGGGGTCGGGTCTGCCGAATGGCTCCGGCACTGCACATACGCGAATCCGGACCTCTTCTTCTCCTACAGACGAAGCGTGCACGAAAAACAGGCAGACTACGGCAGGCTCATATCAACAATCAGGCTTTGACGCGCGTGGGCATTTTTTTTGCCGCATTGCAGCAATTCTGTCTCGCGCCCGTTACAATCGCATCGTAAGGCAGGCTCACGGGAAACACATGACCCTGTGTGGTGGGAGATGTGTCTGGTTACCGAGTTGTTATCGAGTGTTAAGGTCCTCGGCAGACGCCCTGCCATGTGGTCTCAGCGAGTTAAGGGTCGTCTGGTACGCACCGGACGGCCCGTTTTCTTGAAATGATCCGACAAGGCTGCGCACGGCTCGGCGACCGTCATGCGCTTCGACTGAGCCGACTTTCAAGCACTTGGAACGGGACCCCGACTTCGTCTTTGGCGGTACGGATCACCAGAGAGGTCTTCACGCTGGCCACGTTGTCTGCCGCCGTGAGTTCACCGGTCAGAAAGGCCTGAAAGCTGCTCAGGTCGGGGGCCACGCATTTCAGGACGAAATCCACCTCTCCGTTCAGCATGTGACATTCGCGCACGAGCGGCCATGCCCGGCAGCGCGCTTCGAATGCCGAAAGGTCCGCTTCGGCCTGGCTGCGCAGCCCCACCATGGCAAAGACCTGCACTTCGAAACCCAGTTCGCGGCTGTCCACGTCCGCATGGTATCCGCGGATATATCCCGCTTCCTCCAGCGTGCGCATCCGGCGAAGACAGGGCGGTGCCGAAATCCCGACCCGCTTGGCCAGTTCCACGTTCGTCATGCGTCCATCCGCCTGAAGCTCGGCCAGAATCTTTCGGTCGATCGGGTCAAGTTTCGTGGCGGCCATGGACGTCTCCTCGTTCGGGGCGAACCTAGTCAATCCCATCATCGGGCGCAATATTGTTTCGCGCAGCCTGCTCGGTAAGTGCCGAAAAATTCACGCTTGCGCATGTTGCGGGGTTTTCGGGCTTTTGCCTTTCGTGCGCGTCCGCTGCCGCCTATATCGACGCAGATCGAGTGCAGGGGACGACACATGGCCGACACGAAACACACGCGGGTTCTCATCATCGGGTCAGGGCCCGCGGGCTACACCGCCGCAGTCTACGCTGCGCGTGCGATGCTGAACCCGGTGCTCGTCCAGGGGATCCAGCCGGGCGGGCAGTTGACCACCACGACCGATGTGGAAAACTGGCCCGGGGACACGTCGGTGATGGGACCGGACCTGATGGTGCGCATGGAGTCGCACGCGCGGGAAATGGGGACCGAACTTGTGTCGGACATCATCACAGGGCTGGACCTGTCAAGACGGCCCTTTACGGCGACCGCCGACAGCGGCACGACCTATACTGCCGATGCGCTGATCCTTGCGACCGGGGCGCAGGCACGCTGGCTGGGTTTGCCGTCCGAGGACAAGTTCAAGGGCTACGGCGTCTCAGCCTGCGCGACCTGCGACGGCTTCTTCTATCGTGGGCAACGCGTCGTCGTCGTGGGCGGTGGCAATACCGCTGTGGAAGAAGCCCTGTTCCTGACGAATTTCGCGGACAAGGTGACGCTGATCCATCGCCGCGACAGCCTGCGCGCCGAGAAGATCATGCAGGACCGCCTGTTCAAGCACCCCAAGATCGAGGTTCTGTGGAACCACGCGCTGGACGAGATCACCGGAACCGACTCGCCGCTCGGGGTCGAAGGCGTGCGCGCCCGCCATGTCGACACCGGCGCGATCACCGAGATCCCTTGCAAGGGCGTGTTCATCGCCATCGGCCATGCGCCAGCGTCGCAACTGGTGGCGGACACGCTCGACACCCATAACGGCGGCTATGTCGTGGTCCAGCCCGGAACGACGGCGACATCCGTTCCAGGCGTGTTCGCGGCGGGCGATCTGACCGATCACGTTTATCGTCAGGCCGTGACAAGTGCCGGTATGGGCTGCATGGCCGCTCTGGATGCCGAACGCTTTCTGGCCGCGCAGGACTGAGGCGTCCGCAGGTGCGCAGTGCTGGGTTAACCTTTTTGTGATGACCGGGCCAACCGTTTGACAGATACGGGCGCCGACGGCTAGCGACACGCATGGCATATCGGAACCGACGCTTGTCCGTGCGATCAAGGGAAGCCCTGCGCGCGGTGTTCGTTGCAGGGGTGTCCTGCGCCGTTGCACATGCCGCAGCTGGCCCCGGTGTAGCGGCGTCACTTCTGCCCGGAGAGGCGCTGTGCAGTTCGGAATGCGAAACGCTGACCCTGCCGCCGGAGCTGGACGATGCGGAAACCGCAGAGGGTGCACCGCTATGGCCTTTGCGGTTCAAGGACGATGCCGGTCGCGATTTCCTTGGGGATTACGCGCCGGATGGATCGCTGCTGCCAGATCCGGATGCGGCACCGGATGGCGATCCTGAATCCCCCGACCCCGACGCAACCGACCCGATCCGGCCACGCTGACCGCTTTCGGTCAGCGCGCCGATCTTCTGTCAGTGAACATTCACGGGCTGCATGTCGTGCTGCCGTGCCAGCACGAAAGCAAGTTGGCGCCCATTGACCAGCGCCAACCGGTCGCCGTTGGCCGCATGCACGGCATAGATGTTATGCACCGCATTGGCCTGTGCGCGGATCGCTTCGGGCAACTCGGCGGCGGATACGGGGCGAACATAGACGATCCGATCCTGACGGCTGTCCGTCGCGATGTCGAAGGGCGTATCCATCATGAAACTCCTTTGCTGATCTTGATCCGCTGCATCACCACATCCGGCATCGACCGTTCAAGATCGATATGGAGCAGTCCGTTTTCCATGGACGCACCGCGCACCTCCACCGTATCGGCCAGCACGAAGCTGCGCTGGAACTGGCGCGATGCGATCCCGCGATGCAGGAAGGTCCGGTCCGACGCGTCGTCGCGGCTGCGTCCGCGCACCACAAGCTGGCGGTTCTCGACGGTGATTGCCAGATCGTCTTCGCAGAAGCCCGCCACGGCCAGCGTTATGCGGTATGACCGTTCCGAAGTCTGTTCGATGTTGTAGGGCGGATACCCGTCATTTCCGGTCTTGGCGGTGTGTTCGACAAGCCGTTCGAGCTGTTCGAAGCCCAGAAGGAAGGGATGGGTTCCCAGCGTCAGTTTCGTCATGGACACGTCCTTGAAAAAGCGACTGTGCAGTGGCCCCGACGATGCGGCGGCCTGAGCCAGATATGGGGAGCAACCCGCGACTTGCAAGAACGGCGGCGTGCGCGAGGCTTTTCATGAGGGCGGTTTTTGGGTATTGACGTCTGACCTGATCTGCGGGGCATGGGTATGAACGCTTTCGGACAGATGACCCATAATGACGTTCTGCGCGTGAAGCTCGAAGTGCTGCGCCGTGAACATCGCGACCTGGATGAAGCGATCGCTGCGCTTGAGCAATCCGCGCGGGGCGATCACCTGACGCTGCGGCGGCTGAAGAAGCAGAAGCTGATGCTGAAGGACCGTATCGCCCTGATCGAGGACCAGCTTCTGCCCGACATCATCGCCTGACGGCCCGCGCGCCGTTGCAGCGGCGGTTCGCGTGGCTATAGTGCCGCTTCGCGCAAGAAAACGGCCGGAGGGGCAAATGACGCAAGCCATCGTGGGCATCATCATGGGCAGCCAGTCGGACTGGCCCACGATGAAGGGCGCGGCCGAGATCCTCGACACGCTGGGCGTGCCCTGCGAAGCCCGGATCGTGTCGGCCCATCGCACGCCGGACCGGTTGTGGGAGTACGG
Organism: Meridianimarinicoccus sp.; assembly: GCA_036770665.1. Classification (GTDB taxonomy): domain Bacteria; phylum Pseudomonadota; class Alphaproteobacteria; order Rhodobacterales; family Rhodobacteraceae; genus Meridianimarinicoccus. Next base: position 15,901 of record DAIPIS010000005.1, on the reverse strand, counting down.
GCGCAGCGCGGTGGACCGCGGCTTGCGGGTCATCATCGCCGGCGCGGGCGGCGCGGCGCATCTTCCGGGCATGATGGCCTCCAAGACACGCCTGCCGGTGATCGGCGTTCCGGTGCAGACGCGCGCGCTGAACGGCGTGGATTCGCTTTATTCCATCGTGCAGATGCCGCGCGGCTATCCCGTGGCGACCATGGCGATCGGGGCGGCGGGGGCGGCCAATGCCGGGCTCATGGCTGCGGCGATTCTGGCGCTGAACGATCCCGCACTTGCGGCCCGGCTGGATACCTGGCGCGCCGACCTGTCGGCGTCGATACCCGACGAGCCGGTCGATGAGTGACCCGCTGGCACCCGGCGGGGTCATCGGCATCCTTGGTGGCGGGCAACTGGGCCGGATGCTCGCGCTGGCCGCCGCCCGTCTGGGGCTGCGCGCCCATGTGTTCGACCCGGTGGCGGACGGTCCCGCGCAGCAGGTGTGCAATGCGGCCACCATCGCGACGTGGGACGATGCTGGTGCGCTCGCGCGTTTCGCCGACGCCGTCGATGTCGTCACCTATGAATTCGAGAACATCCCGACCGCGGCGTTGGACCTGATCGAAGGGCACCGCCCGATCCGTCCCGGTCGCCGCGCGCTGGCGGTGTCGCAGGACCGGCTGACGGAAAAGACGTTCCTGCGCGATCTGGGCCTCGCGACCGCGCCGTTCCACGCCGTTGCCGGACCACAGGACATGCCGGCGGCGCTGTCCGCCGTGGGCTTGCCCGCCATCCTCAAGACCCGGCGGTTCGGCTATGACGGCAAGGGGCAGGTCCGGCTTGCGCCCGGCGATGATGCGGCGGCGGGGTTGGCCGCGCTGAACGGAGCGCCCGCCATCGCCGAGGGTTTTGTCGATTTCACCCATGAGGTGTCGGTGATCGGCGCGCGCGCGCTTGACGGGGCAGTGGCCTGTTTTGATCCGGGCGAGAACCTGCACGAGGGCGGCATCCTGCGCCGCACCACCGTCCCCGCCCGCCTGACGGCGTCCCAGCGCAGCGATGCCGTGCTGATCGCGGCGCGCATCCTGAACGCGCTCGACTACGTCGGCGTGATCGGGGTGGAGCTGTTTGTGACCCGCGCGGGTCTTGTGGTGAACGAGATCGCGCCGCGGGTGCACAACTCTGGTCACTGGACCCAGAACGCCTGCGCCGTGGACCAGTTCGAACAGCACATCCGCGCCGTGGCGGGCTGGCCGCTGGGCGACGGGCACCGCCATGCGGACGCGGTGATGGAAAACCTCATCGGGGAGGACGTTGCCGCGTGGCCGGTGCTGGCGCGCGAACCCGGCACGGCCTTGCACCTTTATGGCAAGGGCGCGGTGATGCCGGGTCGCAAGATGGGGCATGTGAACCGGGTCACGCCGCGCCGGCCATGAACCGTTCTGCCAGCGGGCTGGCGAGGTAGGTGAAGCGCCCCCCGGCCATGGTCCCACCCACGCGGCCCGTCGCGGGGTCGAGGATCACGAGATCGGCCCGAAGGCCCGGTTCGATCCGCCCGCGGTCCGTCAGCCCCAGCAGGCGCGCTGGTCCGTCCGACACCAGCCGCCACGCCGCGGCGACATCGCAGATGCCTTCGCGCACCAGTGTCAGCGCTGCCGCACGCGGTGCCGGATAGTGGTAGTCGGATGCCAGCGCATCGCACAGCCCGGCGGCCACGATGTCGCGCGCGCTGACCTTGCCCGCGTGGCTGGCCCCGCGCACCACGTTGGGCGCGCCCATGATGATGCCGTCGCCACCGTTGCGCGCCGCCCGCGCTGCCGCCAGCGTTTCGGGAAATTCCGCGATCCGCGCGCCAAGGTCCCGGTACCACGCGCGCCGGTCCGGCGTCGGGTCGTCGTGGCTGCCGATCCGCACGCCGCGCGCTGTCAGTCGTCCCGCCAGTGCCGTGACCGCGTCCGGTACCGCGCCCCGCGCGGCATGGATGCGCTGCAACAGCGCCAGATGGGCCTCGGGGCTGCGCCCGGCCTTGAGCGCCTGTCCGGTCAGGCCCGGCGGCGTGCGCCCGGCATCGAGCCTGTCATGGGGCAGATGGTCGTTGAACACGAGGTAGTCGATCCCCGCCCCGTCCATCAGGTCCTCGATCGTCGGGAAGGCCTCGGTCAGGTGGGTTTCCAGCCTGATCTGGATCCGCAAATCCGTGGCCACCTGCGGTGCCACAACCTTCCATGCCGCCACCAGCCGCGCCGCAAACTCCGGGCTGCGCATCCCGCCTTCCCAGCTTGCGAATTGCGCCAGAACGGCGGTGGTGATCCCGTTCGCAGCCAGTTCGGCCTCCATCGCGAACAATCCGTCGCCCATGTCGGGCAGCGCGCCCCGGCGCACGGCGACATGGCGCTCGAACCCGTCGCCGTGGATATCCACGATGCCGGGGCAGATTGTCCAGCCGGACAGATCCACGGCACGGCCCACGGGCGCATCGGCAAAGACGCCGCCAGCGATGGCCAGAGGGTCCGCGTCGATCCCGCGGGGGCGGAGCACATCTGCCTTGGTGATGGTGAACGCCTGATCGGTCATGGCGTCGCTTTGCCCCGGCTGCCGCGCTTGCGCAAGTCCTGCCGGACCGCCATGGAAGGGGCATGACCGCCGCAGCACCCCGCCTTGCCGTTCGTGCCGTGATCCGCGATGCGGACCGGGTGCTTCTGGTCAATGCCTTTCCCGGAAACCAGAGCGACCTGTGGTGCCTGCCCGGTGGCGGGATGGAGGCGGGGTCGTCGCTGGCGGACAACCTGCGCCGCGAGGTGGCCGAGGAAACCGGCCTGACCATCGCACCCGGCGCGATCTGCCATGTCGGCGAATTCCACGACCCCGACAGCGGCTTTCACCAGGTCGAACTGATCTTCCACGCGACGGTGACGGCGGGTGTGCTCGACCCCGCTTGGCGTGATCCGACCGGCGTTGTCCACGCGCGGCGTTTCGTGACGGCGGCGGAACTGATGGGGTTGCGGTTCAAGCCCGATGCGCTGCCGGACATCGCCTTCGGCACGCCGCCGCGGATCAGCCCCGCCGCGCTGGTGCGGATGGTGCGGTGACGGCGAGCGCCACGCCGCCCAGCACGACCGCCGCGGCAAGCACCGCGCGCAGGCCGATCGTCTCGCCCAGCAGGGCCACGCCGCCCGCCATGGCGATCACCGGCACGCTCAGTTGCAGGACCGCCGCAGCGCTGCTGGCGATCCGTGGCAGCACCCGGTACCACGCGGCATACCCCAGCCCGGACGTGACCCCGCCCGACAGGACCGCAAGCACCGCCCCGCGGGTATCCACCCCGTCGCCGCCCACCAGCACAAGCGCCACGAGCGCCGCGGGCAAGGCCAGCAGGAAACTGCCCGCCATCGTGGCCAGCGGATCGCGCCCGCCCCGGCCCTTGAGCGAAAAGATGCCCCAGCCGACACCGGCCACGGTCATCAGCGCGGCTCCGCCAAGGGGCGGTGCACCGGCCCCGACCGGCCACAGCAGCCACGCGAGCCCCGCCATCGCCAGCGCCGCCCCCAGCCAGCGCCGCCGCGGGATCGCATCGCCCGCCGCAAGGCCGCCCGCGAACATGGTGACCTGCACCGCCCCGAACAGGATCAGCGCGCCCAGCCCGGCGTCGAGCGTCACATAGGCGAAGGAAAATCCGAGCATGTAGGCTGCCAACGCCCCCGCATGGCCCGCCCGCATCCCGGCGCGCAGCCGCGCTGTTCCGCCGGTGCCCGCCAGCAGGACCAGCGTGCCGAGAACGGTGGCACCCGCGCCCAGCCGGATCGCGGCGAACGCAGCGGGCCCCGTGTCGCCACCGGTCAGTGCGAGCTTGTTCAGCAGGGAGTTGGCCGCGAAGGCCAGCATCGTCAGGGCGCACAGCATGGCCAACCCGGCAGCCGGGTGGCGCGCGATCATGCCTCTGCGAAAGGCGCGGGGTAGGCCAGCATCACGGCCGCTGTCGCGGTGCCCGGGGCAATCGGATAAAGGCCGGTATATTCACGTGGATAGGGCGTGTGCAGGGTGGCCTGTCCACCGAACACGAACCCGAAGCGGTGATAGTATGGCGGGTCGCCCACGACCACCACGGCCTTGGCATGGGCCTGCCGCGCACGATCAAGGGCGTGGCGGATCAGTTCGCTGCCGATACCCTTGCGCTGGTCCTCGGTCCGGACGGCGACGGGGCCAAGCGCCAGCCAGCCCTCGGGCGCATCCAGCCGGGACAGGCAGACATGCCCCACGAGCCCATGTTCGTCTTCGGCCAGCAATTCCTCGGCCATGCTGCCATCCGCACGCAGTTGCCTTACCAGGTTCCATTCGTTGGATTGCCCGAACGCGCTGACGATCAGTATCGACAATGCGGTATCGTCGGCCGGTTGGGGGTGTCGCAGGCGCAGCATGATCCGGGCTCCTTGTCGTCGGACGTATTCAAGGCCAGTGCCGCGCCGGGCGCAAGCCGTTGTCACATCCTGCGACGTTGCGCGCCGTCGCGTGCGGCCTGATCCGCTCTGGGGGCTCCGGGTTCATCGGCGACCAGTCCAAGCACCAGACCGCAGATCGCATCACTTTCCGTCATTCCGTGGTCCCGGCTGAACGTCGCAAGCCGGGCGCGCAGGTCGCGGGGAAGCTGCAGCAGGCGAAGCGTCGTGCCGGATGGTGCGGATGGACAGGGCACCAGAACGGGCGATGGCACGGACAGCGCCTGCGCGATGGCGACCCGCAATGTATCCATCAATCGGCGGCCCCGGCTGCGTTTCTGCCGGGCGCGCAGACGCGCCAGCACGACGGGCGGCAGTGCCAGGGCCATGGCGCGGCGGTGGTCCTTGCGGGACATCGGTCGTCTCCTGCTGTCGGGCGCAAGTCCGGGGGCAAAGCGCCGCCCCGGTTGCGCGCGCGCCACGAAAAAGGGGCCGCCCGAAGGCGACCCCCTGATATGCGCGATGCAGCTTTCGCTTACATCATGCCGCCCATGTCACCCATGCCGCCCATGCCGCCGCCGGCATTGCCGCTTTCCTTCTGCGGCTTGTCGGCGATCATCGCTTCGGTGGTGATCAGCAGACCAGCGACCGATGCGGCGTCTTCCAGCGCGGTGCGCACGACCTTTGCGGGGTCGATCACGCCGTAGCTGAACATGTCGCCGTATTCTTCCGTCTGCGCGTTGAAGCCGAACGACGCGTCGTTGCTTTCGCGGATCTTGCCCGCGACGACGGCACCGTCCACGCCGGCGTTTTCGGCGATCTGGCGCAGCGGCGCTTCAAGCGCGCGGCGGATGATCGCGATGCCCGCGTTCTGGTCGGAGTTGACGCCCGTCAGACCGTCAAGCGACTTGCCAGCCTGCACGAGGGCGACACCGCCACCGACGACGATCCCCTCCTGCACCGCGGCGCGGGTCGCGTTCAGCGCGTCGTCGACGCGGTCCTTGCGCTCCTTCACCTCGGTTTCGGTCATGCCGCCGACGCGGATGACGGCAACACCGCCCGCCAGCTTGGCCACACGTTCCTGAAGCTTCTCCTTGTCGTAGTCCGAGGTGGTTTCCTCGATCTGCTGACGGATCTGCGACACGCGCGCCTCGATCTCGGCCTTTTCGCCGTGACCGTCGATGATCGTGGTCTCGTCCTTGGTGATCGACACCTTCTTGGCCGAGCCGAGCATGTCCATCGTGACATTCTCGAGCTTCATGCCGAGGTCTTCGGAAATCACCTGCCCGCCGGTCAGGATCGCGATGTCCTGCAGCATGGCCTTGCGACGGTCGCCGAAGCCCGGTGCCTTCACGGCCGCGATCTTCAGGCCGCCACGCAGCTTGTTGACCACGAGGGTGGCCAGCGCTTCGCCTTCCACGTCTTCCGCGATGATCAGCAGCGGCTTTTGCGACTGGATCACGGCTTCGAGCAGCGGCACCATCGGCTGCAGCGACGACAGCTTCTTCTCGTGCAGCAGGATCATGCAGTCTTCGAGATCCGCCACCATCTTGTCGGCGTTGGTCACGAAGTAGGGCGACAGGTAGCCGCGATCGAACTGCATGCCTTCCACGACTTCGGTTTCCGTGGTCAGGCCCTTGTTTTCCTCGACGGTGATGACGCCATCGTTGCCGACCTTCTGCATCGCGTCGGCGATCTGGCGACCGATTTCCGCTTCGCCGTTGGCCGAGATGGTGCCGACCTGCGCGACTTCGGCGGTGCCGGTCACGTCACGCGCGGCGGCCTTGATGGCTTCGACGACCTTCGCGGTGGCCAGATCGATGCCGCGCTTGAGGTCCATCGGGTTCATGCCGGCGGCGACCGCCTTCATGCCTTCGCGGACGATGGCCTGCGCCAGCACGGTCGCGGTGGTGGTGCCGTCGCCAGCTTCGTCATTGGTGCGGTTGGCCACTTCCTTGACCATCTGCGCGCCCATGTTCTCGAACTTGTCTTCCAGTTCGATTTCCTTGGCGACCGTCACACCGTCCTTGGTGATGCGGGGCGAGCCGAACGACTTGTCGATGACCACGTTGCGACCCTTGGGGCCCAGCGTGACCTTGACGGCGTCGGCCAGAATGTTGACGCCGCGCATCATGCGGTTGCGGGCGTCGATGTCGAATTTCACTTCCTTGGCGGACATGAAGAATTCTCCTCAGAATTTCGGTTGATGGGAAAGTGCAGGATTTGGCCGGGCAGTCAGGCCGCGGCGGCCTGCGCATCGTCGGTGATGATGCCGAGGATGTCGCTTTCCTTCATGATGAGCAGCTCTTCACCGTTGACGGTGACCTCGGTACCCGACCATTTGCCGAACAGGACCTTGTCGCCGGCGCTGACGCCCATTTCGATCAGTTCGCCGTTGTCCTTGCGGGCACCCGCGCCGCAGGCGATCACGACACCTTCGGCCGGCTTTTCCTTGGCGCTGTCGGGGATGATCAGACCGCCCTTGGTCTTGTCCTCGGATTCGACGCGGCGGACCAGAACGCGGTCGTGAAGCGGTTTGAAAGCCATCTTCTGAGTCTCCTTGCTCAGGGTTCATCCAGTGTTGGCACTCAGCCTCGGCGAGTGCTAACGACCCCGATCTAGAGACTATGCGCCCGCGCGTCAAGACGCCCCTTGCGGCAACCTGTCGGCATTCGGCGGGTCTGCGGCGCCGCCGTGCCCTGTCAGCCGTCCAGCACGGTCAGAAACCTGTCGATGGCGGCATCATCGGTGGACCAGTCGCAGACCAGCCGCGCGGTCACGGGTGCGTCGGGATCGGTCGCATCCGGGCTGTCCCAGTGGAAATAGCGGGCCCCGGCGGCCTGCAGCCGCGCATCCGCGTCGCGGGGCAGGCGGGCGAAGACCATGTTCGCCTCCACGGGCGCGCGCAAGCCGATCCCGCGCGCGGCCAGCCCCGCGGCCAGCCGGTCGGCCCGCCCATTGGCGCGCGCGGCCAGATCCAGCCACAACCCGCCGTCCAGATACGCCGCCATCTGCGCGGCAAGGAACCGGTGCTTGGAAAAGAGATGTGCGGCGCGCTTGCGGCGCAACTCCAGTTCCCACGCGCGGGCGGGGTCGAACATCACCACGGCTTCGACGCCCATCAGCCCGTTCTTGGTCCCGCCGAAGCTGACCACGTCGATGCCGGATTTCCATGTCATCTCGGCGGGTGTGCAGCCCAGCCGGACCAGTGCATTGGCGAAACGCGCCCCGTCCATGTGCACCGGCAGACCGTGGGCGCGCGCCACATCGGTCAGCGCACGCAGCCCGGGCAGGTCGTGGGTGGTGCCCAGTTCGGTCGCCTGCGTGATCGACACCGGCCCGCGCTGCACGCCGTGCACGCCGCGCGCCTGCTCTGCGGCGATGGCGCGGTCAAGGATGTCGGGGTCCATCCGGCCCTCCGGCCCGTCCACCAGCGTCAGCTTTGCGCCGTGGGTGAAGAACTCGGGCGCGCCGCATTCGTCTTCCTGGATGTGGGCGTGGCGCGCGCAGAACACCGTCTGCCAGGGCTGCGCCAGACAGGCGAGCGCCAGGGCGTTCGCCGCCGTACCGGTCGCCACCAGATGAACCGACGCCTCGGGCGCCTCGAACAGGTCGCGAATCTGCGCCGTGGCGCGCGCCGTGATCCCATCCGCGCCGTAGGACGGCACGTGGCCCGCGTTCGCAGCCACCAGCGCATTCATCACCGCCGGATGCACCGGCCCCGTGTTGTCAGACGCGAACTGCATCAGAAATCCTCGATGATGTGGTCTTCCCAGTCTTCTTCCGGCACCTCGAATTCGGGCACCGTCCAGCCGCGCACGGAAATGCCCGCCGTGTGCACGCTGTCCGGGTCGCCCGACACCAGCGGGTGCCAGTCCGCCAGCGGCGCGCCGTCGTGCAACAGCTTGTAGGCGCAGGTGGCGGGCAGCCAGTAGGCGACGTCGGGCAGGGTCGCGGGCGTCAGGAATACGCATTCGGGCACGAAGTGGCGACGGTTCTCGTATTGCCCGCAGCGGCAGGTTTCCCCGTCCAGCAGGCGGCAGGCGATGCGCGTGAACCAGACCTCGCCGGTATCCGCGTCCTCCAGCTTGTTCAGGCAGCACTTGCCGCAACCGTCGCAGAGCGCTTCCCATTCCGCCGGGGTCATGCGGTTCAGCGGCACGGTTTCCCAGAACCGCCGCCGCAGGCCGGGGGCATCGGCGGGGTTGCGGGTCATCCGGCCTCCGGCAGGGTGGCAAGGATCGCGCGGGCCTGCAAGCTGTCGGCATCCATCTGCGTCACCAGCGCATCCACCCCGTCAAAGCGCATCTCGGGGCGCAGGAAATCCACCAGCGCCACCGAAAGTTCAGCATCGTAAAGATCGCCCGCGAAGTCGAAGACGAAGGTTTCGAGGTTCGCGGCGTTCTCGCCGAACATGGGCCGCACGCCCAGCGATGCGACCCCGTGATACCGCCCCGCATGCGGCCCCGTCAGCACGTCCACGAGCACGGCGTAGACCCCGAGCCGCGGCAGGTGCAGCCCGTCCAGCGCCATGTTCGCCGTAGGATAGCCCAACGTCCGGCCCCGCTTCTCGCCATGGATCACCGGGCCTTCGATCCGGTGCCAGTGGCCCAGCATGGCGGCGGCATCGCGGGGCCGCCCCTCGGCCAGTGCGTCACGGATGCGGGTCGAGGACACGCGCGCGCCGTCCGCGAAATGCTCCAGCGGCGCGATGGTCACGCCGAAGCCCATGGCATCGCCGAACCGGCGCAGGTCGCGGGCGTTCCCGTCGCGGCCCTTGCCGAAACAGAAATCCGCCCCGACCGTGACATGGGACAGCGCGAGCCCGCCCACGATCACCGTGCGCGCGAAGGCTTCGGCGGACAGCGCCGCCATGGTCGCGTCGAAGGGCAATGCGTAGAGCACTTCCACCCCCAGCTTTTCCAGCCGGTGCGCGCGGGCGTCGGGTGTCATCAGCCGGAAGGGGCCGGGCGCGCGCCCGAAATATTCGCGCGGGTGCGGGTCGAAGGTCACGACGCCGAGCGGCCCGGTGCCCGCCGCCCGCGCCAGCGCGATCACCGCCTGATGGCCGCGATGGACGCCGTCGAAGTTCCCGATCGCGGCACTCGCACCACGGGCATCTTCGGGCAGGTCGGTGAAACGGTCGAAACGACGCATGGCCGGGGACGTAGCCTATCCCCGCACCGGTGCCAACACCGTCGCATCGCCCTTCACGACCAGCTTGTCGCCGATCCGGGCCTCGCAATCGAGGGTCACGCGCTTCTTCTCGGCATTGATCCCGGAGACGGTGACGGTCGCCGTGACCTCGGCCCCAATCGGAACGGGCGCGAGGAACCGCAGGTTCTGTCCGAGATAGATCGTGCCATGCCCGGGCAGGCGTTCGCCCAGCAAGGCCGAGAACAGCGCGCCCACCAGCATCCCGTGGGCGATGCGCTGCTTGAAGGTCGACGCGGCACCGGCGGCCTCGTCAAGGTGGATCGGGTTGCGGTCTTCGCTCAAGTCGGCGAAGGCGCGCACGGTGGCGTCGTCGATCACCTTGGTCAGGCTGCGGGACATGCCGACCGCCAGGTCTTCGAGATAGATGGTGCCGATCGTATCGGTCATGTGTGGTCTCTCCACGGCGCAGTTGCGCGGTTGCAAGGGCCGCGGCGCAGGGCGCGCGGGCAGGGGTTTCGGCGGGCCTGTCCGGTTGCCGCGCGGGTTCAGCGCAGGTGGCCGATGGCATAGGTGACGGTCATTCTCTGGGTGCCAAGGAAGCGGTCCAGCATGGCCGCGTCCGGGACGTGGCCTTGCGCCGTGATCGTGCCGGTGTCCGCCGCCACGATACCGCCCGTGACGAACAGCACGTCGAGCCCTTCGCCGATGGCCCCGGAGAGGTCCGTGGCCGGCCCGTCGCCGATGCACAGGATGCGCGGTTCGCCCGCCGGGTCCAGCGCGGTCAGCCGCCGCCGGGCCAGGTCATAGATCGGCGGATGCGGCTTGCCGAAGTAAAGGCTCTGGCCTCCCATCTCGGTATAAAGCTGCGCCAGCGCGCCCGCGCACCACAGGCGTGTGTGTCCCTTGTCCACAACGATATCGGGGTTGGCGCACAGGAGCTTCAGGCCGCGCGTCTTGGCCAGCAGAAGCTGAGGACGATAGTCGTCCGGGTGTTCGTTCTCGTCGTCCACAAGCCCGGTACAGGCGATGCCTTCGGCCTGATCCAGAGGAACCAGTTCGATGTCCGATGGCGGCAGGTCATGGGCCAGGTCGGTGAAGAACGACAGGTCCTTGTCCGGCCCGATGTGGTAGACCTTGCGCCCGACCACGCCATGCACGAGAGCTGCCTGCGCGCTGTCGCCCGAGGTCACGATGTCGTCGTAGCAATCGTCCGGCGCGCCCAGCAGCGCCAGTTGCGCCGCGACCTGTCCGCGTGGACGCGGCGCGTTGGTCAGCAGGAACACCCGCCCGCCCCGGTCGCGGAACCCGCGCAGGGCGGCCACGGCATCGGGAAAGGCGCGCTCGCCATCGTGCAGGCACCCCCAGATATCGCAGAACAGGGTGTCGTAATCGTCGGAAATGTCGGACAGGGCATCGACGATGCGGGTCATGAAGGCTCCGGTGGTTTTCGGCGTCGTGGTCTCTATGCCAAAGCGCGCGGCCCATGACCAGTCGTGACCAACCGTGACCGGCGCTCCGGCATTGCCCCGCCCGCCCGCCGGCTGTCCGCCGGATGCCTGCTGCGCACACGGTTTCGTCATCGGCGTGTCGCTGCCCGGTGCGGGCTCGTGTGCTAGTCTTCGGCAAAACACACGCAGGGAGCGACAGATGACCGAACCCACCCGCCGCAAGGCCAGCGACTTCGACCCCCGTATCCTCGAGATTTTCGACGGCTACGTTCACGGCAAGATGACGAAGCGCGACTTCATCACCCAGGCCGGAAAGTATGCCGCCGCGGGCGTGACCGGGGCGATGATCCTCGAACAGTTGGCACCCAACTATGCGCTGGCGCAGCAGGTGGCACCCGATGATCCCGATATCGAAACCATGACCGCCGAATACGACAGCCCCGAAGGCCACGGCACGATCCGCGGGCTGATGGCGCGGCCCGCCGGTGCGACAGGACCGCTGCCCGCCGTGCTGGTGGTGCATGAGAACCGGGGCCTGAACCCCTATATCGAAGACGTGGTGCGCCGCACCGCCAAGGCCGGTTACCTCGCCTTCGGTCCGGACGGGCTGACGCCGCTTGGTGGCTATCCCGGCACCGACGAGGCCGGGCGCGAGATGCAGAGCACCCTTGATGGCGCGAAGCTGATGGAGGATTTCTTCGCGGCCTTCGAATTCCTGCGCGACCATGGCGACAGCACGGGGCGTGTGGGCGCGGTTGGCTTTTGCTATGGCGGTGGCGTGTGCAACGCGCTCGCGGTGGCCTACCCCGACCTCGCCGCGTCGGTGCCCTTCTACGGACGCCAGCCCGAGGTGGCCGACGTGCCGTCGATCGAGGCGCCGCTCATGATCCACTACGCCGGTCTGGACGAGCGCATCAACGCCGGGGCTGCGGCGTATTCCGAGGCGCTGAAGGCCAACCAGAAGGCGTTTTCCATGCATTTCTATCCGGATGTGAACCACGGGTTCCACAACGACACGACGCCCCGCTACGACGAGGCGGCGGCGACCCTCGCATGGGACCGGACGCTCGCGTTCTTCGCCACCCACCTGACCTGACCGGGACAGGCCCCTTGGCTTCTTGGGGCTGGTCCTTGGGGCCGGTTCGCGGGTCTGGTCGCAGTCGCGCGGCGTTCAGCGGCGGGCGAGATAGCTGAGCCGGATCAGCACCCGTTCGATCATGGCGCCCTGCGGGGCGGTCTGTCCGCCGCTGCGCAAGGCGAGGTCGGTGTCGACCAGCGCGTGGAGGGCTTCTTCCAGCCGGGGGCGGCCCCACTGCGCGGCCTGCCGCTGCATCCGGTCGCGGCGCGGGCCATAAAGCGGCGGTCGCAATGCCGCCACGCCCTGCGACGGCCCACCGGGATGGGCCGCGATGGCGTGCAGGGTGCGGAAGTGCCGGACAGCACCGATGGCCATGGTCACCGGGGCGGTCCCCTGCGCCTGCAGCCGTTTCAGGAGCGGTCCCAACCGGTCGCTTGCCCCTTCGGCCACGGCGGCGAGCATGTCGTCGAGGTCGGCTTCGATCGACAAGGGGGCCACGGCGGCGATGTCCGCGGCGCTGACCGGCGCGGGATCGCCCAGCTTGTAAAGCGCGAGTTTCTCAAGCGTCTGGGTGAAATCGCCGGGATCGAGCGTCTGCCCAAGCGCCACGAGGTCCGCCATGGCGGGTGCGGGAAGGTCGCGCAACCCGGCGCGCCCGATCATGGTTTCCAGTTCCGCCCGGCCGGGCGGATCGGCGTAGACCGCGGCCGCCACCGCCTTGGGGTGGGATTCGAACAGTTTGCGCAGGGCGTTGCCCGGTGTGAGGTTGCCCGCCACCGCGACGATCTGCGCATCGCCGGGCCGCCAGTCATCCAGCGCCGCCGCCGCCGCCTTGGCCATCTGTTCGGTCGCCCCGTCCACGAACACCACGCGCGGACCGGGAAAGAAGCCTTGCGCGCGCATCGCGTCGCCAAGGGCCGCAGGATCGCCGCGCAGGTCGCCGGGCGCGAGCCGGGTCAGCCGCATGTCCGCCGGTCCGTCCGGGCCGATCAGCCGCGCGATCACCTGTTCGCGGCGCAGTGCACAGCGCATGGGGTCGGGGCCGTGGATCAGGATGCCTGCGCGCGCCGGGTCGGGCTTGTCGAAGAACGACAGCGCATCGCGGGGGGACAGTTTCACGGGGCTGTTCCCCCCAGCAACGCGGGCGTGGACACAAGGTCTGCCATGATGCGATCCGCGAGGATCACCATCAGGCGATCGGTCGCGTCGATTTGTGCCGTGCGCGTGGCGAGCGACGTGCCGATGGCGGAGAAGCTGTTGAACCCGTCGATGCGACCCGCACGGATGGTATCGCCGCTGGCGATGTCCGTCAGCGTGTAGTCCACGACGCCGATCAGGTTGAAGCGATTGACGGATTGCGCCGTGGTGACCGCGACCTGTTCGGTGTCGAGCGACAGGGCGGTGGCCAGCCGGAACCGCGGCGCGTCGCCCGGTGGACCAAGCCGGTCCTGCAACGCGCGGGTCAGCGTGAAATCATTGGGCCCACCGCCCTGTGCGACGACCGTGGCTCCGTCCAGTGCCGTGCCGCTGCCAGCGGGGCCATAGACCGGACGGAAGCCGCAGCCGCCGGCCGCGGCCAGCGCCCCCAGGAGCAAGGCCAGAACGGCGCGTCGGCCGGGAAGCCTGTCGGAGTACGGGGCGCGGACCGGCAGTGCCGTGCGCGGGTCCGTTCGCGATGTGTCCGCGCATGTTCCCGATGGGCGCGGATCGCGCCCCGGCCCGTGGCGGCCCGCGGCGGACCCCCACCGATCCGACCACGAGAGTCCAGAGCGCAGATCAGACCACGAGGGTCTTGAGCGCGGATCAGACCACGAGGGTCTTGAGCGCGGATCAGACCACGACATTCTCGGGCGCGGATCAGACCACGACATTGACGATGCGGCCCGGCACCACGATCAGCTTCTTCGGCAAGCCGCCCGCGAGGGCCTTCTGCACGGCGGCATCGGCCATGACCTCGGCCTCGATCTGGGGCGTGGGCATGTCCTTCGGGACGGTCAGTTCGGACCGGCGCTTGCCGTTGATCTGGATCGGCAGGGTCACGGTGTCGTCCTCGAGGAGCGCGGGGTCGGCCTGCGGCCAGGGCTGGCGCGCCAAGAGGCCGGTGCCGCCGAGCATCGCCCAGACCTCTTCCGCCAGATGCGGGGTCATGGGCGCCATCAGCCGCACGAGGATGCGCAGGGCCGCGGCACGGTCCGCGGCGGGGGCGTCGGATTTCTGGATCGCGGCGGTGAAGGCGTAGAGCTTGGCGACGGATGTGTTGAAGGCGAAGCCGTCGATCCCCTGCGTCACGTCGCGGATGGTGCGGGCCGCCAGCCGGGCCAGCGCCGCGTCGGAGACCCCCGCCCCGGCGGGGGCCGCCTCCGCGGCGCTCTCGCCCGCCTGCGGCAGGCTCGGGGCCACGTCCGCCGCCAAGCGCCAGACGCGGGCGAGGTGCTTGTGGGCGGCCTCCGCCCCGGCGTCGGTCCATTCCACGTCCCGTTCGGGCGGGCTGTCTGACAGCATGAACCAGCGCGCGGTATCTGCCCCGAAGCGGTTCACGATGCCCACCGGGTCCACGACGTTCTTCTTGGATTTGGACATCTTGGCGGAGGGGATCGTTTCCACGGGTGTCCCGTCGGCCAGCTTTCCGTCCGTCACGTCCGAGGGTAGGTGGTAGACCGCCCGGCCCTGCGCATCGCGCGTCTGGTAGATCTCGTGCGTCACCATCCCTTGCGTGAAGAGCGCGTCGAAGGGCTCCGCCGCGGTGTCGGGCAGGTGGCCGCAGATCGCCATCGCGCGGGCGAAGAAGCGGGAGTAGAGAAGGTGCAGGATCGCGTGTTCGACGCCGCCTATATACTGGTCCACGTTCATCCAGTAATCAGCCTGCGCGCGGTCGGTGGGCGTGGCGGCCCCCGGCGAGGTGAAGCGCGCGTAATACCATGACGAATCGACGAAGGTGTCCATCGTGTCGGTTTCGCGTTTCGCGGGCGCGCCGCAGGCCGGGCAGGGTACGCGGCACCAGGCGTCATGCCGGTCGAGCGGGTTGCCGGGGCGGTCGAAGGACACGTCCTCGGGCAGTTTGACGGGCAGGTTTTGCTTGCGTTCGGGGACCACGCCGCAGGCATCGCAATGCACCACGGGGATCGGGCAGCCCCAGTAGCGTTGCCGCGACAGGCCCCAGTCGCGCAGGCGGTACTGGGTGACGCCGGTGCCCCAGCCTTCGGATTCGGCCTTTTCGATGGTGGCGGCGATGGCCTCGTCGCCCGTGGCCTCCGTCAGCCCGGTGAAGTGGTTGAGCCAGCGGACCTTTTCCGACTTGGGCAAGACAAGTGCCGTGTCGGTGATCGGCTGCGGGTCGGTGAGCGACTCGAAGGTCGCGGTCACTGGCAGATCATATTTCCGCGCGAAATCGAGGTCGCGCTGGTCGTGGGCGGGGCAGGCGAAGATGGCGCCGGTGCCGTAATCCATCAGGATGAAATTGGCGATCCACACGGGCAGCAGCCAGTCGGGGTCGAGCGGGTGGCGCACGCGCAACCCGGTGTCCATCCCGCGCTTTTCCGCCTTTTCAAGCGCTTCTTCGGACGTGCCGGTGCGGCGGCAGTCGGCGCAGAAGGCGGCGATGGCGGGGTTTTCGGCCTCCAGCGACTTCGCGAGCGGGTGGTCGGGGGAGAGGCCCACGAAGGACGCGCCCATCAGGGTGTCGGGGCGGGTGGTGAAGACGTCGATCCGGTCGACCCCATGCACCGGGGTTTCGCACGCGAAACCGAAGCGCAGGCCGCGCGACTGGCCGATCCAGTTGGCCTGCATGGTGCGGACCTTCTCGGGCCAGCGGTCGA
>DAIPIS010000072.1:0-10363 GCA_036770665.1 Meridianimarinicoccus sp. | reverse complement strand
CGACCGACCCGCGCTTGTGGATATGGCCGGGCATGATGCCGATCTTGCAGGCGTCCGGGGTGATCACGCCGGGGCAGTTCGGCCCGATCAGGCGCGATGTCGACCCTTCCAGCGCGCGCTTGACCTTCATCATGTCCAGCACCGGGATGCCTTCGGTGATGCACACGATCAGCTCCATCCCGGCGTCGATCGCCTCGAGGATGCTGTCCGCCGCAAAGGGCGGTGGCACGTAGATCACGCTGGCGTTCGCTTCGGTCATGGCCTTCGCCTCGTGGACCGAATTGAAGACCGGCAGGCCCAGATGCTCGGTCCCGCCCTTGCCGGGCGTCACGCCGCCGACCATCTTCGTGCCATACGCGATGGCCTGTTCCGAATGGAACGTCCCCTGCGAGCCGGTGAAGCCCTGGCAGATGACCTTGGTGTTTTCGTCGATAAGGATTGCCATGACTTAACCTTTCACCGCTTTCACGATCTTCTCCGCGCCGTCCTTCAGGTTCTCGGCGGCGATCACGTTCAGGCCGGAATTCGCGATGATTTCCTTCCCCTTCTCGACGTTGGTGCCTTCAAGCCGCACGACCAGCGGCACCTGCAGCCCCACTTCCTTGACCGCCGCGATCACGCCTTCCGCGATCACGTCGCAGCGCATGATGCCGCCGAAGATGTTCACGAGGATCCCCTTCACCTGCGGGTCGCTGGTGATGATCTTGAAGGCTTCCGTCACCTTTTCCTTCGTGGCCCCACCGCCCACGTCAAGGAAGTTGGCAGGCTCCGACCCGTAAAGCTTGATGATGTCCATCGTCGCCATGGCCAGACCCGCGCCGTTCACCATGCAGCCGATCTCGCCGTCCAGCGCGATGTAGTTCAGGTCGTACTTGCTGGCCTGCAACTCCTTCGGGTCTTCCTCGGTCTCGTCGCGCAGGGCGGCGATGTCGGGGTGACGGTACATGGCGTTGCCGTCGAAGCTGACCTTGGCGTCCAGCACCTTCAGGTCGCCGCCGTCGGTCACGATCAGCGGGTTGATCTCCAGCATCTCCATGTCCTTCTCGACGAAGGCCTTGTAGAGAATGCCCATCAGCGTGACGCACTGCTTGATCTGCGCGCCCTGCAGGCCCAGCGAAAACGCGATCCGCCGACCGTGGTAGGGCTGGTATCCCGTCGCCGGATCCACCGGGAAGGACAGGATCTTCTCGGGTGTGTGGGCCGCGACTTCCTCGATGTCCATGCCCCCCTCGGTCGAACACACGAAGGAAATCCGCGAACTGCCCCGGTCCACCAGAAGTGCCAGATACAACTCCGTCTCGATCCCCGATCCGTCCTCGATATAGACGCGGTTGACCTGCTTGCCGACCGGGCCGGTCTGGTGCGTGACCAGCGTGCGCCCCAGCATCTTCTGGGCTTCCTCGGCGGCTTCTTCCACCGACTTGGCCAGACGCACACCGCCCTTTTCGCCAGCGGAGGCTTCCTTGAACTTGCCCTTGCCGCGGCCGCCCGCGTGGATCTGCGCCTTCACGACCCAAAGCGGGCCATCCATCTCGCCTGCCGCGGTCTTGGCCTCTTCGGCCTTCATCACGATCCGCCCGTCCGACACGGGCGCACCGTAGTCGCGCAAGAGCGCCTTGGCCTGATACTCGTGGATGTTCATGAAGCTGTCCCGTCCTTCGTGGATTTTTCACCCCCCTCTAAACACAGGTGCCCGGGCCACGAAAACACCATAAGGTCGCAGCTCCGCAGTTTTCACCGGAAATTCCTGTTTTGTGATCACGGCCAAAAAACGTGTGATCACAAGTGATGCCCTGCAATGTCTTCCCTTGGGGAAATTTGCAGCCGGTCGCCGGGCAAGGGGCGCTTCGATCCACCGGTCGAATCAGGCGAGGCCTGCGCCGTCATGCCCTCTGCCGGATCGCATCATGGCGTCGGTCGGGTTGCGGCGTCTGCCGTTAACCAGCGTTTCAAAGTCCGTTTGATGAAAATGCGTCCGAACGATGCCAAGCGACAACGGCAAGGAACGGCAACCTGCCAGACCGCGCCGTTTCATCGTCGTCACCCAAGATGCCGGACGTCGGCCTGGGTCAGCGCATCAGAACCAGTTTGCCGAACTCGGCGCTTCGCCGTCCCTGCGTAGCTTTGCCACGTCACAAGTTTATCATGCCCGGAGGCTGAAAATGTCGATCTACTCCCTGCTTTGCACCCCATTCCGCCGCGTCGTCACTGCGGCGTCGGCTCTCGTCGTTGCCTCGGCCCTGTCGGCGGGTGCGGTCACCGTCACGTCCAGCGCGATCCCCACCGAGTTCTTCGCCAACCCGACCGCCACATCGGTCAGCGGCACCGTGTTCCAGAACGTCACCGGGTCCATCGGCGGCCTCCGCCGCAGCCCTTGGGAAGGCACATCGGTCGCTGTCGCCAACGGGCTTTACACATCGGTCAGCGGTGGCGCGTCGGCGACCTATAGCTTCGCCAAGACGAAGTCGGTCAGTCTGCTGTGGGGGTCGCCCGACACCTACAACAATCTCGACTTCATCCTGTCGGGAACCGGCGTTGTTGCCACGATCAACGGTGCCAGCATCCAGCCCCCTGTCGCGGTGGGCCAGCGCTATGTGACCTTGTCGGGCGTCGGCATCTTCAATGCGATCACCATCCGGTCCGGCGGCAACGCTTTCGAGTTCGCCAACCTGACCACCACGCCTGTTCCGCTCCCGGCGGCCGCGCCGCTTCTGTTGGCCGGTCTGGGCGCGTTGGGCTTCACGCGCCGCCGTCGCACGGCCACTGTCTGATCCGGCATACCTGACACGTGCAAATGGCGACCCTCGGGTCGCCATTTTTTGTCGTCTGCGGGCACGGTCCGACACCGGGCCGAACGGCCCTGTCCCGGTTCAGGCGAGCGTTTCGTCGATCGCCTTGCAGGCCGTCACAAGACCCTTTACCGCATCCACCGACTTGTCGAACATGGCCTGCTCGTCCTTGGTCATGGCGATGTCCACGACCTTCTCGATGCCACCGGCACCGATCACGGTGGGGACGCCCACATACATGCCCTTCAGCCCGAATTCGCCGTCGCACCATGCCGCACAGGGCAGCAGGCGCTTCTGGTCCTTCAGATACGCTTCGGCCATCTCGATGGCGCTGGTGGCGGGCGCATAGAACGCGCTGCCGGTCTTCAGCAGACCCACGATCTCGGCACCGCCGTCGCGGGTGCGCTGCACGATGCCATCCAGCTTGTCCTGGCTGGTCCAGCCCATCTTCACCAGATCGGGCAGGGGGATGCCGCCCACGGTCGAATAGCGCGTCAGCGGCACCATTGTGTCGCCATGCCCGCCCAGCACGAAAGCGGTCACGTCCTTCATGGACACGCCGAACTCCACGGCCAGGAAATGCCGGAAGCGCGCGCTGTCCAGAACGCCCGCCATGCCGCAGACCTTGTGGTGCGGCAGGCCGGAAAATTCGCGCAGCGCCCAGACCATCGCATCCAGCGGGTTGGTGATGCAGATCACGAACGCATCGGGCGCATTGTCGCGGATGCCTTCGCCCACGGCCTTCATGACCTTCAGGTTGATCCCCAGCAGGTCGTCGCGGCTCATGCCCGGCTTGCGCGGCACGCCCGCGGTCACGATGCACACGTCCGCGCCCGCGATGTCGGCGTAATCGTTGGTGCCCTTCAGCGTGGCATCGAATTTCTCCGACGGGCCGGATTCGGCGATGTCCAGCGCCTTGCCCTGCGGGATGCCTTCGGCGATGTCGAACAGAACAACGTCGCCAAGCTCCTTGAGCGCGACAAGATGGGCAAGCGTGCCGCCGATCTGTCCCGCACCGATCAGGGCGATTTTGGGTCTGGCCATGGTCTTTGATCTCCGATCCAGTGGATATGACCGGTTGCGTAGTCCGATTGCCCAAAGGGTGCAAGCGCGCCTGACGCGGCGTTCGGTTGCAGGGGGGGCACCCATCGGGCAAGACTGTCGGGCAACCGGCACCAAGAACAGGGCCGCCGCACCGGAACAGCGCATGGATGTCGATTTTTTCTTTCTGGTGGCCGCCGTCACCGGGGTTCTGGTTGCCGGTGTCTCCAAGGGCGGGTTCGGCGGCGGCGGGGCCTTCGTGGCGACGCCGATCCTGGCGCTGGTGATCGATCCGGGCATGGCGCTTGGCGTGATGCTGCCGCTCCTGATGGTGATGGACGCTGCCGGTCTGCGCGCATTCTGGCGCGCGTGGCCGTGGCCGGTCGTCCGGCGCATGATCGTGGGCGGCGTGCCCGGCGTTCTGGTGGCGGCGGCGGTCTGGCGCTTCACCGACCCCGAGATTTTCCGCTTCCTGATCGGGGTGATCTCCCTGTGGTTCGTGGTCTCGCAGGTCGGGCGTGCGCGCGGCTGGTGGCGGGTCCGCGCCGCGCCGCTGCCGCCCGCCGCCGGGTACGCGGCCGGGGCCGCGGCGGGATTCACCAGTTTCGTGGCCCACGCCGGGGGCCCCGCTGCCCTGATGTATCTGCTGTCGCAGGGCCTGACCAAGGTGCAGTTCCAGGCGACGACGGTGGCCGTCTTCGCCGCGTTGAACGTGCTCAAGGCCGGGATCTATGGCGGCATCGGCATCTTCACCGCGCAGTCGCTGACCCTGTCGCTGTGGCTTGCGCCCGTGGCGCTGGTGGGGGTGCTGATCGGCGTGCGCGCCCATCGCGCGATCCCCGAACGGCTCTTCTTCGGGCTGACATACGTGCTGCTGACCGGGGCGGGGGCCAAGCTGATCTGGGACGCGCTGACCTGATCGCGCCCCGCGTGGCCCCGACAGGAGTCATACAGGAGTCATACGCGAGTCATATGGAATTCATATGCCCCGGCGGCGATGACGCGGCGCAGCATTCTTCCGGCTGCGGGGTTCCCTGCGCATGATTATTATGCGATTGCAGCATCAACACACGAGGGAATCATGACCGCCACAGCCCGCCCCTTCCGCTCCGTCCTCTACATCCCCGGTTCCAACGCCCGCGCGCTCGACAAGGCCCGGAGCCTGCCCGTGGACGCCATCATCTTCGACCTCGAAGATGCCGTCGCGGTGGACGCCAAGGCCGATGCCCGCGCCACGCTGGCCGATGCGCTGGCCATGGGCGGATACGGTCAACGCTTTGGGATCGCACGGATAAACGCGCTGGACAGCGACTGGGGCAGCGCCGATCTGGACGCGATCCTGCCCACCGGCCCGCAGGCCGTGCTGCTGCCCAAGGCCGAAAGCGCCGCCCAGGTCGAAGCCGTCGCCGCCCGCCTCGATGCCGTGCCCGCCTGTGCCGACACGCGCATCTGGACCATGATGGAAACGCCGCGCGGCATCCTGAACGCCGCCGATATTGCTGCAGCGCCGCGCATGGGCGGGTTCGTCATGGGCACCAACGATCTGGCCAAGGAGCTGCGCACCCGCTTCACCCCGGATCGTCAACCCCTTGTAACTTCGCTGCAAATCTGTCTTCTGGCGGCCCGCGCGGCAGGCATCGCCATCGTCGATGGGGTCTACAACGCCTTCAAGGACGACGACGGGCTTCGCCGCGAGTGCGAACAAGGCCGCGACATGGGCTTCGACGGCAAGACGCTGATCCACCCCGCCCAAGTCTCCATCGCGAACGAGATTTTCGCGCCTTCCCAAGAAGATATCGACCTCGCCCGCCGCCAGATCGAAGCGTTCGAGGCCGCCGAAGCCGAAGGCAAGGGCGTCGCCGTCGTGGACGGCAAGATCGTTGAAAACTTGCACATCGTCACCGCCCGTCAGACACTTGCGAAAGCTGAAGCCATCGCCGCACTGGAGAGCTGACATGGGATTTATCGTTCTGATACTTGGACTTGCGCTGTGGTCCGCCGCGCATTTCTTCAAGCGGCTTGCCCCTGCGCAGCGCGCGGCCATGGGCGACAAGGGCAAGGCCGTGGTCGCCGTGGGCGTCGTGGCGGGGCTCGTCCTGATGATCCTCGGCTACCAATGGGCCGCGTTCATCAACGTCTGGTATCCGCCCGCATTCTTCACGCACATCAACAACCTTCTGATGTTGCTGGCGTTTTACGCTTACGGGATCGGTGCGGCGAAGGGCAAGCTGGCGCAGCGCATCCGCCATCCGCAACTCATCGCGGTCAAGACATGGGCCATCGCACACCTGCTGGCGAACGGCGATCTGGCGTCCATCATCCTGTTCGGCGGGCTGCTGGCATGGGCCGTTGGATCGGTGATCCTGATCAACAAGTCCGGCCCGTGGACCCCACCAGCCGAGGTGAAACCCAAGGGCGACCTGAAGCTGATCGTCATCGCGCTGGTGCTTTATGCCGCGGTGTCCAGCATCCACGCCTGGCTGGGGGTCTATCCCTTTGGCTGAGGAAACAGCGCTGTATCGCTTCCTGTCGGGCGATGACACATCCGAGTTCTGCCACAAGGTCAGCGCGGCGCTGGCCCGTGGTTGGCAACTCCACGGCAGCCCGACCTATGCGTTCGACGCGGCCCGGGGCGTGATGCGCTGCGGGCAGGCCGTCACCAAGACCGTCGCAGGACCGTATGCGCCCGACATGAAACTGGGGGAACAGTGATGGCCAAGACCAATCCGGGCCGCTTTTTCGAGGATTACAGCGTTGGTGAGGTGATCGCCCACGCCGTGCCCCGCACCGTGGCCGAAGGCGAACGCGCGCTGTACCATGCGCTCTACCCTGCGCGTCACGCGCTGTATTCGTCGGACGTGTTCGCGCAGGATTGCGGGCTGGATGGCTCGCCCATCGACGACATCGCGGCCTTCCACGTGGTGTTCGGCAAGACGGTTCCCGATATCTCGCTGAACGCGGTGGCGAATCTGGGCTATGCCGAGGGGCGGTTCCTGCAACCGGTCTGGCCCGGCGACACGATTCGGGCGGTGTCCGAGGTGATCGGGCTCAAGGAAAATTCCAATGGCAAGACCGGGGTGGTCTGGGTGCGCTCCACCGGGCTCAACCAGAACGACGAACCCGTGATTTCGTATGTGCGCTGGGTCATGGTGCGCAAGCGGAATGAGGCCGCGCCCGCGCCGGATGCACTGGTGCCCGACCTGAAACCGGCACTGGCGGCGTCGGACCTGACGATACCGGAAGGTCTGGATTTCACCGACTACGATTTCGGACTTGCCGGCGAACCGCACCGCTGGGGCGATTACACGGTGGGCGAGATCATCGACCACGTGGACGGCGTGACGCTGGAAGAGGCGGAACACATGATGGCCACGCGCCTGTGGCAGAACACTGCCAAGGTTCATTTCGATGCCACCTTCCGCCCCGATGGACAGCGGCTGATCTATGGCGGGCACATCATCAGCCTCGCGCGGGCGCTGTCCTTCAACGGGCTGGCGAATGCGCAGATGGTGGTCGGCCTGAACGCAGGGGCGCATGCCAACCCGGCCTTTGCCGGGATGACGGTCAAGGCCTGGTCCGAAGTGCTGGACAAGGCCGAAACCGACGCGCCTGGAGTGGGGGCCATCCGCCTTCGGCTGGTGGCGGTGAAGGCCGGTGCGGAACCCGGCGCGCTGCGTGCCGAGGATGGAAAGTACCTGCCCGGGGTGCTGCTGGATCTGGATTACTGGGCGCTGATTCCGGTCTGATTTCGGCATCGCTTCCGACTGAATCACTCGGATAAGATCTGTGATCACGCCGGAAATTTTCGTGATCACGAATGTTGTTTGGTATCGCTAACCCGTCCGTATTGCGCCAATACACCGCGCCTGTTGCCCGGCGCGGCCCGTGACACGGTCGCGAAAGGTGCTATCACTCCGATAACATCGCATGTGGATATGCCAAAGGATCGCCCCATGGCTGACGTCAACCGCGGGAACCGCCCGCTTTCGCCCCATCTTCAGGTCTATCGCCCGCAACTGACCTCGGTCACGTCCATCCTGACCCGGATCACCGGCAACGCGCTTCTGGTGTCGTCCCTGCTGATCGTCTGGTGGCTGCTCGCGGCCAGCTATGGCCCGGATTACTTTGCGACGGCGGATGGCCTGCTGACCTCGTGGTTCGGCACTCTCGTGCTGGCGCTTTCGGTCTGGGGCCTGTGGTATCATACGCTTGCAGGCGTGCGGCACCTGATCTGGGATACCGGGCACGGGTTCGAGATCGCGACCGCCGAAAAGCTGGGCTGGGCCGTGATCGGCGGATCGGTCGTGCTGACGCTCATCACCCTGATCGCCGTCTGAGGAGGCACACATGGCATTCCTGACCGACATCAAGCGTGCGCGCGGCATGGGGTCCGCGAAATCCGGCACCGAACACCATTGGCAGATGATGGTGTCGTCGGTGGCGCTGCTGATCCTGATCCCGCTGTTCGTTTTCACAGTCGGGCCGATGATCGGCGCACCTTACGAAGACGTGGTCGCGTACTTCGCCCGGCCGTTCCCGGCCATCGTGGCAGGACTGACCATCGTCGTCGGGTTCCTGCATTTCAAGGGCGGTGTGCAGACCCTCATCGAAGACTATGTCCACGGGATGGCGCGCAAGCTGTGGATCATCGCCATGATCTGCCTGAGCTATGCTGCGATCGGCACCGGGCTGTTTGCGCTCGTGCGTCTTGCGCTGTGATTTGACGGAGTGAACCGGATGGCTGCTTACGAATACGAGACGCATGAATTTGACGTCGTGGTGGTGGGTGCGGGCGGCGCAGGTCTTCGGGCCACGCTGGGCATGGCGGAACAGGGGTTGCGCACTGCCTGTGTGACCAAGGTGTTCCCAACCCGGTCGCACACCGTGGCGGCACAGGGCGGTATCGCGGCCAGCCTTGGCAACATGGGGCCGGACAGCTGGCAGTGGCACATGTACGACACCGTGAAGGGGTCGGACTGGCTCGGCGACACCGACGCGATGGAATACCTCGCGCGCGAAGCGCCCAAGGCGGTGTATGAGCTCGAACATTACGGCGTGCCGTTTTCGCGCACCGAGGACGGCAAGATCTACCAGCGGCCTTTCGGCGGCCATACCACGCAGTTCGGCGAAGGCCCGCCCGTGCAGCGCACCTGTGCCGCCGCGGACCGGACCGGCCACGCGATCCTGCACACGCTCTATGGCCAGTCCCTGAAACAGAAGGCCGAATTCTACATCGAGTACTTCGCAATCGACCTGATCATGTCCGAAGACGGGCAGTGCCAGGGCGTTCTGGCGTGGAAACTGGATGACGGTACGCTGCACCTCTTCAACGCCAAGATGACCGTACTGGCCACGGGCGGCTACGGGCGAGCGTATTTCTCGGCCACATCGGCGCATACCTGCACCGGAGACGGCGGCGGGATGGTGGCGCGGCAGGGTCTGCCGTTGCAGGACATGGAATTCGTACAGTTCCACCCGACAGGCATCTACGGCGCGGGGTGTCTCATCACCGAGGGCGCGCGGGGCGAGGGCGGGTACCTGACCAACTCCGAAGGCGAGCGTTTCATGGAACGCTATGCGCCGACCTACAAGGATCTTGCGTCCCGCGACGTGGTCAGCCGCTGCATGACAATGGAAATCCGCGAAGGGCGTGGCGTCGGGCCGGATGGCGATCATATCCACCTGCACCTCAACCACCTGCCGCCGGAAACGCTGCACCTGCGCCTGCCCGGCATTTCGGAATCCGCGCGCATCTTCGCGGGTGTGGACGTGAACAAGGAACCGATCCCGGTGCTGCCGACCGTGCATTACAACATGGGCGGCATCCCCACGAACTACTGGGGCGAGGTGCTGAACCCCACGCAGGACGATCCCGACCGCATCTCGCCCGGCCTGATGGCCGTGGGCGAAGCGGGCTGCGCATCGGTGCACGGGGCCAACCGGCTTGGGTCCAACAGCCTGATCGACCTTGTGGTGTTCGGTCGTGCCGCCGCCATCAAGGCGGGCGAAGTCGTGGACCCCAAGTCCGCCAACCCCCGCGTCAACATGGCATCGGTGGAAAAGGCGCTCGACCGGTTCGACAGCCTGCGCCACGCCAAGGGCACCACGGGCACGGCGGAACTGCGGCTTGAAATGCAGAAGACCATGCAAAGCGACGCCGCCGTCTTCCGCACCGACAAGACGCTGGCTGAAGGCTGCGTCAAGATGGATGCGGTTGCGGGCAAGATGGACGACCTGAAGGTCACGGACCGGTCCATGGTCTGGAACACCGACCTGATGGAAACGCTGGAACTGACCAACCTGATGCCGAACGCGCTGGCGACGATCCATTCGGCGGAGGCGCGCAAGGAAAGCCGCGGGGCCCACGCCCACGAGGATTACCCCAACCGCGACGACGAAATCTGGCGCAAGCACACGCTGGCCTATGTGAACGGCAAGGTCACGCTGGATTATCGCCCCGTGCACCTGAACCCGTTGATGGGCCACAACGAAGGCGGCATCGACCTCGCCAAGATCGCGCCCAAGGCGCGGGT
>DAIPIS010000294.1:0-2322 GCA_036770665.1 Meridianimarinicoccus sp. | reverse complement strand
GACGGGCGCAGTCCGTGCGTGGGTGGATGCGTCGCGGCCCAGTGGTCTGCGATCTGTTCGCGGGTGGCGAACCAAACGCCGTCATGGGCCTGCATGTGCGCCAGCGCGCGCTGCAAGGCGATGGCCCGGCCCGGCCGACCGGCCAGACGGCAATGCAGGCCGATCGACAGCATCTTCGGCGCGCCCGCCTGCCCCTCGGCATGGAGCATGTCGAAACTGTCCTTCAGATACGCCTCGAAATCGCCGCCATGGGTGAAGCCCGCCTGGATCGCGAAGCGCATGTCGTTGCAATCGAGCGTATAGGGCACGATCAGCTGATCCTTGCCGCCCGCTTTCACCCAATATGGCAGATCGTCGGCGTAACTGTCTGCAATATAGGCGAAATCACCCTCTGCCGCGGCAAGGTCCACGGTGTTCATGGAACAGCGCCCGGTGTACCAGCCGCGCGGCGGCATGCCCGTGACCTCTGCGTGGAGCCGGATCGCCGCGCGGATCTGGGCGCGTTCGTCCTCGGGGGGCATGTCCTTGTGTTCGATCCATTTCAGCCCGTGGCTGGCGATTTCCCAGCCTGCCGCCTGCATCGCCGCCACCTGTTCCGGCGCGCGTGCCAGCGCCGTGGCGACGCCATAGACCGTCACCGGCAGGTCGCCCATTATCCGGTGCAGCCGCCAGAACCCGGATCGGCTGCCGTATTCGTAGATGGACTCCATGTTCCAGTGCCGCTGACCGGGCCATGCCGCCGCTCCGGTGATTTCGGACAGGAACGCCTCGGACGCCGCATCGCCGTGCAGGATGTTGTTCTCGCCGCCCTCTTCGAAGTTCAGGACGATCTGGACCGCGATCCTGGCCCCGTTCGGCCAGCGTGCGTCGGGGAGGGTCGGGCCGTATCCGGCCATGTCGCGGGGATAGCGTGGTGCCATGGATGTGCCTCCGATTTCACTGGTCATATCGCGAAAGATGCCGTGCCATTTTCAAAAAATCCCGAAAGGAGCGTCAAGCGGCGCGGCCTTTGCCCTTGGCAGCGTGGCGCGGATAGAACACTCTGGCAGCGCAGATGAGGGCACCATGACCGGCTACCTGACAACCCATGTTCTGGACACGGCACGCGGCCAGCCCGCGCAAGGCCTGAAAATTGATCTTTTTCGCATCGTCGGCGGCGCGCCCGTGCATCTTCGGACACTGCACACCAATGCTGACGGGCGCACCGACAGCCAAATCCTGCCCGCCGACGAATTCGCGGTCGGCACCTATGAGTTGGTGTTTCACGCGGGGGACTATCTGGATGCGGTGGGCACCCCGCCGGAAAGCCCCCGGTTTCTGGACGTGATCCCGATCCGTTTCGGCATGTCCACGCCGGATCACTACCACGTGCCGCTGCTGTTGCAGCCCTTCGGCTACGCCACCTATCGCGGCAGTTAGGTCACGCCGCCGCCTGCACCGCCCCGGCGATGCGGGCGATCACGAACTCCATGAACAGCCGGGTCTTGGGGTCCTGTTGGCGGCGGTGGGCATAAAGGCACGCCATCTGGATCGGTTCCGGCGGCGTGTCGCAGGCCACCGGCACCAGCGCGCCCGAGGCCAGATGTTCGGCCACCTCGAACACGGGCTTCAGCACAATCCCCTGCCCCGCCAGCGCCCAGTCTGTCAGCACATCACCATCGTCGCATTCGTACCGCCCCGAAACGGCGAAGCGCCGTGGCCCGGCGGGCGTGACCAGCGGCCACTGGAATTCCGTCGCCCCCGGAAACCGCAGGTTCAGGCATTCATGCCGCTCGGCCAGCAGCGCGTCGCCGTCCCGCGGCATGCCCCGCGTCGCGACATAGCTCGGGGCGGCGCAGAGCACGCGGGGCACATCGGCGATCTTGCGGATGCGCAGGGTGCTGTCCTCGGGCTGGCCCAGGAAGAACGCGAGATCGAGCCCCTCGGTCGTCAGGTCGATCCGGCGGTCGGTCAGGCGCAGGCGCAGGCTGACCTCCGGATATGCCGCAAGGAACGCGGGCACCTGCGGGGCGATCAGCCGCCGCCCGACCCCCAGCGGTGCTGCCACGTAAAGCGCGCCGCGCGGGTGTTCGGTGATCGCCGCGATCTGCGCCTCGGCGTCCTGTACCGCGTCGAGGATCGCTGTCGCACCCCGGTAGAACGCCCGCCCCTGCTCCGTCGCCGTCAGGCTGCGCGTCGTGCGCTGGAACAGACGCACACCGAGATGATCTTCCAACTGCGAGATCCGCGCTGACGTCACCGCCGAGGAAATGCGCAGATCCCGCCCCGCGGCCGACATGCTGCCCAGTTCATAGACACGCACGAAGGTTCTGATATTGGCGA
>DAIPIS010000293.1:0-2335 GCA_036770665.1 Meridianimarinicoccus sp. | reverse complement strand
GTGGGGGCCACCCGGTTGATCCAGCAGGCGTCGTGCCCGGCCCCCGACACGATGTCCCGGTGGCTGTAGCCCAGCCGTTCCGCCGCATCGCGCACTGCCGCCACGCACCCCGCATCAAACGTCACCGGATCGAAATGCCCCGTCACCTCGATCCCGATCCCAAGCCCCAGATCGGCGGCGATCCTCGGCGCTTCCGCTTCCAGCCGCGCCTTCATCGCCGTCAGCTTGTCCAGATCGGGCGACCGGAAATCCACCGTGAACACGGCGCGTCCGGGGATCACGTTGCGCGAATTGGGATAGACATTCGCGTGCCCCACCGCACCCACCGCGTCGGGCTGCGCATCCATGGCGATGGTGTGCACCAGTTCGGTGATCCGCGCCATCCCGAGCCCCGCGTTGACCCGCATGTGCATGGGCGTCGACCCGGTGTGCGCATCCTTGCCGGTCAGCGTGACCTCAAGCCACCACAAGCCCTGCCCATGGGTGACGACGCCGATATCCACGCCCTCCGCCTCCAGGATCGGGCCCTGCTCGATGTGCAACTCGAAGAACGCATGCATCGGGCGCGCGCCCACCGGCTCCACGCCCTTCCAGCCGATCCGGTCCAGTTCATCCCCGAACCGCAGCCCCGCCGCGTCCGTGCGCGCGTAAGCCCAGTCCAGGTCGTGCACCCCCGCGAACACCCCCGACGCCATCATGGCGGGCGCAAACCGCGTCCCTTCCTCGTTCGTCCAGTTGGTCACCACGATGGGATGGCGCGTCGCGATGTTCAGGTCGTTGAGCGTGCGCACCAGTTCCAGCCCCGCAAGAACCCCCAGCACCCCGTCATACTTGCCCCCCGTGGGCTGGGTGTCGAGATGCGAGCCCACACAGACCGGCAGCGCGTCCGGGTCCGTGCCCGCGCGCGCCGCGAACATCGTGCCCATGGCGTCCACACCCATGACCAGCCCCGCCGCGTCGCACCAGCGCGCGAACAGCGCACGCCCCTCGGCATCCGCATCGCTCAGCGCCTGGCGGTTATTACCCCCCGCCACGCCGGGGCCGACCTGCGCCATCGCCATCAGGCTGTCCCACAGCCGGTCGCCGTCGATCTTCAGGTTCTCGCCCGCCACGGCGATGGTCACGCCAGCCCCCGCAGCACATCCGCCAGCGTCCCGAACAACTGGTCGATCTGCGGCTTCTCGATGATCAGCGGCGGCGACATGGCGATGATGTCGCCGGTGGTGCGGATCAGCACGCCCTTCTCGTAGCAATCGAGAAACGCCTGGAACGCCCGCGCCGTGGGCTGCCCCGGGCGCGGCGCCAGTTCCACCGCCCCGATCAGACCCATGTTGCGGATGTCGATCACGTGGGGCAGGCCGCGCAGGCTGTGCAAGCCCTCCTCCCAATACCCGGCGATCGCGGCGGCGCGCGCGAACAGCCCTTCCTCCCGGTAGACCTCCAGCGTGGCCAGCCCCGTGGCCGCCGCGATGGGGTTCCCGGAATAGGTGTACCCGTGGAAGAGCTCGATCAGATGTTCGGGGCCGTGCATGAAGGCGTCGTGCACCTCGGACGTGGCAAGCACCGCGCCCATGGGGATCGTCCCGTTCGTCAGCCCCTTGGCGGTGCACATCAGGTCCGGCAGCACCCCGAAATGATCCGCCGCAAAGGCACTGCCCAGTCGTCCGAAACCGGTGATCACCTCGTCGAAGATCAACAGGATCCCATGCGCGCGCGTGATCTCCCGCAGCCGTTCCAGATACCCTTTGGGCGGCAGCAGCACCCCCGTGGACCCCGCCACCGGCTCCACGATCACCGCCGCGATCGTCTCCGGCCCGTGCAGCGCGATGATCCGCTCCAGATCCTCCGCCAGATGCGCGCCATGCTCCGGCTGGCCCTTGGAATAGGCGTTCTCCGGCAGATGCGTGTGGGGCATGTGATCCACCCCCGCCAGCAGCGCCCCGAAATGCCGCCGGTTGTTCACGATCCCGCCCACCGAGATGCCGCCGAAATTCACCCCGTGATAGCCCCGCTCGCGCCCGATCAACCGTGTCCGCGTGCCCTGCCCCCGCGCCCGCTGCCAGGCGATGGCGATCTTCAGCGCGGTTTCCACCGATTCCGACCCGGAGTTGGTGTAGAACACGTGATCCATGCCCGCCGGGGCCATGTCCCGCAACCGCGCCGCCAGCTCGAACGCCTTCGGGTGCCCCATCTGGAACGCGGGCGCGTAATCCATCTCCGCCGCCTGCTTCTGGATCGCCTCCACGATCTTCGGTCGCCCGTGGCCCGCGTTGCAACACCACAGCCCCGCCGTGCCATCCAGCACCTGCCGCCCGTCGGCGGTGGTGTAATGCAT
>DAIPIS010000071.1:1774-10529 GCA_036770665.1 Meridianimarinicoccus sp. | reverse complement strand
GATCATCATCCCCGCGAAGGGCAGCGCGCCGATGAACACGTCGCCGAGCGAGATGCGCGGATCGTCAAGGCATCCCTTGATGACGAAACACGCCATGCCCAGCGGGGGCGTCAGCAACCCGACCTCCACCGCGACGATGGTGATGATGCCGAACCAGATCGGATCGACGCCGAAGCCCTGCATGATCGGCAGGAACAGCGGCACCATGATCAACAGGATCGACACGCTGTCGATGATCGTGCCAAGAAACAGGATCACCGCGACATAGATCAGAAGCACGATCAGGAAGCTTTCCGTCGCCGTGCGGACCATGTTGCCGATTTCCACCGGCACCCCCGCAAGGCCCAGCGACCGGGTATACATCGTCGCCGCGATCACGAGGAAACAGACCGACGCCGTGATGTGCCCGGTTTCCTTCAGAACGCCCCACAGCGCCGACAGGCTCAGCTTGCGGCGTGCGAAGGCGAGGATCAGCGCCGCCGCCGACCCGATAGCGCCGGCCTCGGTCGGGGTGAAGACGCCGCCATAGATGCCGCCAAGCACGATGACCACGAGCACGAAAATCGGCGCGATCTTGCCCACCAGTTCCATCGGGCTGCGATCCGGCGGGTTCAGCGTCGCCTGCGGATCGGAAAAGCGTCCGGTGTCGTCATAGACGAAGCGCGGCGTGAGGTAGGCCATCCCGACGATGCCCGCGCAATAGACGCCCGACAGCAACAGCCCCGGCCCGATGCCCGCGAAGAACATCATGCCGATGCTTTGCTCGGTCAGGATCGCATAGATGATCAGCAGGATCGACGGCGGGATCAGCATGCCCAGCACGGACGATCCCGCGACCGTGCCCACCGCGAAGCGCGGGCTGTAGCCGAGGCGCAGCATCTCCGGCACCGCGACGCGGGTGAACACGGCAGCCGACGCGATGGAGACCCCCGTGACGGCGGCGAACACCGCGTTCGACGACACGGTCGCCAGACCCAGCCCGCCACGGATGCGGCGCAGGAAGTAATCCGCCACGTCATAGGCATCGCGCCCCACGTCGGACGCGCTCATCACCAGTCCCATCAGCACGAACAGCGGGATCACGGCGAAGGTCTGGTCGGCCACCCCGTCGGACGCGGCGAGCGTCAGCAGCTTCGACGCCAGAACCGGGTCGCCGCGCTGGAACGCGACCGACAGGAACGACACGAGGCTGAGCGCGATGGCCACATGCATGCCCGCATAGATCAGCACCACGATCAGGGCGACGGACAGAAGCCCGATTTCAAGTCCGGTCATCGCGGCCTCCGGTCGGTGGTGTCGGGGCCCCCGGCCAGTGCGCGCGCCCGGCGCAGGCACAGGACAGCGAAATGCGCCGCTGCGGCGATGGCGCCGATCAGCATGATCGCTTCGAGCGGCCACGTGGGCGCGGTGAAGATGCCGACATTGCCCTTGAAATAATCGCCGGTCCACGCGTCGATCAGGCGGGGCACCTGCCCCCAGGCGATGATCGCGAAGACAGCGGTTCCGGCGGCGTTGAACACCGTGCGCAGGACAAGGTCGGTGCGCCGCGCGCCGCGGCGGTCCAGCAGGCCCAACGCGGCCTCGGACCGGGTCAGGCGGCGGCCCGCCACGGCATGCCCGATGGTCAGGTAGACCACGGCGACGACCCCCATTTCCGTCAACTCCAGCGTGCCGGCCAGCGGGGCGTTGAGCAGCCAGCGCCCGAACACGTCGATGTTCACGATGACGACCATGCCCAGCACCACGACCGCGCCGAGCGCGTTCATCGCGGTGGTGATCGGGGTCAGAACCGGCGGCCCCGCAATGTCGGGCGGCGGTGCGGGTGCGGCCGGGCGGGGGGTGTCCCCGCCACGGCCAGGGTCACGATCGGGGCTCACTCGTCCCACTGCCGCGCGATGGGCTGGTCCGCGTCGCGCATCGCCTGCATGTAATCCGACAGGATCGCCTGCGCGGGCACGCCGCGCGCTTCCAGCGCCTGCGCCCATTCCTGCGCGAGGTTGGGCAGGCCCATCGCCATCTCGGTGCGTTCCGTAGGGTCGATTTCGACCACGGTGCCGCCGTTTTCAAGCACGGTATCCTTGGCCCGGGCACCGAGTTCGGCGGCGAAGTTTCCGATGTCGATGCCGAACTGCTTGGCGGCGGCGACCATCGCGTCCTTCACCTCGTCCGGATACCGGTCCCACGCCTGCCGGTTGGCGTTGATGACGTAGGAATTCACGCCGCCCAGACTGGCGTCGAAATAGTGGTCGCAGACCTCGTAGAACTTCAGTGACACGACGCTTTCGCCCCAGACGAGCATCGCATCCGCGACCCCGGTTTCGACGAGCTGGTAGAAGTTGCCGAGCGTGCCGGTGACGCCCGTGGCCCCCGCCGGTTCGATCCAGCGCAGGTTCGGCCCCGCACCCGCGACCTTCAGCCCGTCGATGTCCGCGACCGACGCGATCGGTTGCGATGAACACAGGATATAATTGTCCGGGATGCCGCTGGCCGACAGGGTCACCTGGTTCAGGCTGGTCCATGTGTCGCGGAACGCGGGATACTTGTCCACCAGCCCGTCCACCACTTCATGGATCAGCACGAGGTCGGTCGTGGTGAAGGGCGTCACATAGCCGATCTGGTAGACGGGCAGCTTGTCGGCGTGAAAGCCCGTGGGGATCACGCCGATGTCGGCCAGCCCGGTCTGGATCGCTTCAAGTTCACCGGCGGGTTTCGCCAGCGTGCCGGAAAACGCCTCCTGCCAGTTGATCGTGTAGTTGCCGGTCTCTGCCAGCCGTGTGTCCACGCCGGGCATGAAGCTGTCCTGCAGCATCCGCACGACGGCCACGGCGGGCGAAAAGCCCGACACGATGGTGACGTCGATCTCCTGCTGCGCCTGCGCCGGGCTGGCCAGTGCCGTGCACAGTGCCGCGATCGCCGCGCCGGACACGGGTGTCCTGATGGTCATGGTGTCGTTTCCTCCCTTTTTGTTTTCTGTTCAGGCTTGCAGGTCAGACGGCCTGCGCCACGCCCGCGTTGATCCGCAGGCTGTGGGTCACATCGTTGGCTTGCGCCAGCGTCGCCTCCACGAAGCAGGCGCGCTTCGACGCTTCGATCAGCGCCTGCACGTCGGTTTCGGGCGCGTCGGAGTTCATCGTGATGGCGATGTCGAATCCCGCCGGACGGGCCTCGTAGGGGCCGATGTCGCCCTTGTGGGCTTCCCATCGCGCGCTGCAGGTCACTTCCAGATCGCGCATGTCCACCCGCATCCGCTTTGCGAAGACGCGGATCTGGGTCATCAGGCAGCCCACGAGCCCGGTGAGGAAGAATTCCAGCGGCGTGGGCGACGTGTCCTCGCCGCCCTGGAACGGTCCTTCGTCGGTGGCGAGCATGCGGCTGACCTGAAAGGGCTGCAGCGCGGTGTTGGTCACCTCGTTGCGCATCTTGCCGACGCAGATGCCCTTCGACTCGAAGATCACGTCGAAAATCTTGTCCTTGGACATGGCTGTCTCTCCCGGCCCCGTCACCGTGCCTGTGCGCTCGGTCTGGCAAGGGTGTCGACCGCGGCATGGCGGGTCAAAGCCGATTATGTCCAATTCCGACATGGTGGCGCTTGTCAGCCCGCTGGGTCCTCCGCGCCACGCGGTGCCAGCCATCATGCAACCGAACGCTTGCGTTCGGCCGCGTGCACGGATACACGCACGCCCGGGCCCCAATAGCTCAGTTGGTAGAGCACCTGTTTCGTAAATAGGTGGTCGGCGGTTCGAG
Source organism: Meridianimarinicoccus sp. (assembly GCA_036770665.1). Classification (GTDB taxonomy): domain Bacteria; phylum Pseudomonadota; class Alphaproteobacteria; order Rhodobacterales; family Rhodobacteraceae; genus Meridianimarinicoccus. Next base: position 6,785 of record DAIPIS010000071.1, on the reverse strand, counting down.
TCCGTCTTGGGGCACCATTTCCGCAGGAAGGTCGTTGGTCCGGCATCGGCGATGGGATCAGGCGCGCGACGATCCAGCGTCCGCGTCCCCGTGAACCGCGTGCAGGGATGATGGTCTGTCCGCGCCGCTGCAAAAGGGTGTGACGTGGCCCGCCGGTCCGGATGGACGCGCCGCACGCCCCTTGGATACCGCGTGCGGCCCCGCTATCACGGTGGTCCAATCCACCCCGAGGACATCCGCAGTGACACAGACCGCCACGCGCATCATCCGCAGCATCGCCACCGACATCGGTGCCCGTTCCGAACAGGTGCAGGCGGCGATCGACCTTCTTGACGGCGGCGCGACCGTGCCCTTCGTCGCGCGCTATCGCAAGGAAGCCACGGGTGGGCTGGACGACACGCAGTTGCGCACCCTGTCCGACCGGCTGTCCTATCTGCGCGATCTGGAAGCGCGGCGCGCGGTCATCCTGGGGTCCATCCGGGAGCAGGGCAAGCTGACCGACCCGCTTGCCCGCGCCATCGATGCAGCCGACACCAAGGCCGCGCTCGAAGACATCTACCTGCCGTTCCGCCCCAAGCGGCGGACCAAGGCGATGATCGCCCGCGAACGGGGGCTGGAGCCGCTGTTGCAGGCGATCATGGCGGACCGCATGGCAAGGCCCGAGGCGCTGGCGGCGGGATATCTGGGCGAAGAGGTCGCCGATGCGAAGGCCGCGCTGGACGGCGCGCGGGACATCCTGACCGAAATGCTGGCCGAGAATGCCGATCTGCTGGGGCGGCTGCGGTCCTTCATGCAGGCGGAGGCGGTCATGACCGCGCGGGTGCAGCCGGGCAAGGAAAGCGCAGGTGCCAAGTATTCCGACTATTTCGCGCACACCGAGAAATGGGCGACCATCGCAGGGCATCGGGCGCTCGCGATCCTGCGGGCGGCGAAGGAAGACATCCTGACGGTGGACATCGCGCCCGACCCCGACACCGGCATGCCGCGCGCCGTGGCGATGGTCGAAGCCGCCATCGGCATTCCGGGCCGCGGGCCGGGCGACGACTGGCTGCGCGGCGTGGCGGCGTGGGCGTGGCGCGTGAAACTGAGCCTGACGATGTACACCGACCTGATGGGCGACCTGCGCCAGCGTGCCCACGAGGAAGCGATCGCCGTCTTCGCCCGCAACCTGAAGGATCTGCTGCTGGCCGCACCGGCCGGGGCGAAGCCGACACTCGGGCTCGATCCCGGCATCCGCACGGGTGTCAAGGCTGCGGTCGTGGACGCGACCGGCAAGCTGGTGGACACCGCGACGCTTTATCCGTTCCAGCCCCGGAACGATGTGCGCGGGGCGCAGGCCGCGCTTCTGGACCTGATCCGGCGGCACGGGGTCGAACTGATCGCCATCGGCAACGGTACCGCAAGCCGCGAAACCGAACGGCTGGTCGCGGAGACGCTGAAGCAGCTTCCCGGCGGCGCGCCGCGCCCGGCCAGTGTCATCGTGTCCGAAGCCGGGGCGTCGGTCTATTCCGCGTCGGAACTGGCGGCGCGGGAGTTTCCGGACCTTGACGTGTCGTTGCGGGGCGCGGTGTCCATCGCGAGGCGGTTGCAGGATCCGCTGGCCGAACTGGTGAAGATCACGCCGCAATCCATCGGGGTCGGGCAGTACCAGCACGACGTGGACCAGCGGCGGCTGGCCAAGGCGCTCGACGCCGTGGTCGAGGACGCGGTGAACGCCGTGGGGGTGGACCTGAACATGGCGTCCGCGCCGCTTCTGGCGCGGGTGGCGGGGCTGGGGCCGTCGCTGGCGCAGGCCATCGTGGCGCAGCGCGATGCACAGGGGCCGTTCCCGGCGCGCCGCGCACTTCTGAAGGTGCCCGGGCTGGGGCCGAAGGCGTTCGAGCAGTGCGCAGGATTCCTGCGCCTGCGCGACAGCACCGAACCGCTGGACGCGACCTCGGTCCATCCCGAAGCCTATGCCGTGGCGCGCCGGATCGTGCAGGCCTGCGGGCGGGACATCCGTGCGATCATGGGGGCACCCGATGCGTTGCGCGGCCTGCGGGCCGAGGATTTCGTGGACGACCGGTTCGGCCTGCCCACGGTGCGCGACATCCTGTCGGAACTGGAAAAGCCGGGCCGCGACCCGCGCCCGAGCTTCGTGACGGCGCGCTTTGCGGACGGGGTGGACGACATCAGGGACTTGCGCCCGGGGATGGTGATGGAAGGCACGGTGACGAACGTGGCGGCCTTTGGAGCCTTCGTGGATATCGGCGTGCATCAGGACGGGCTGGTGCACGTGAGCCAGCTTGCCGACCGCTTCGTGAAGGACCCGCATGAGGTGGTCAAGGCCGGCATGGTCGTGAAGGTCCGCGTGACCGAGGTGGACGTGGCGCGAAAGCGCATCGGCCTGAGCATGCGCAAGGATGCAGGGGCTGACGGTGACCGCCCGCAGCGGGACGTCACGCCGTCACGTTCGCCGCGCAGCACCGATGCGGCCCGTGGCGCAAGACCCGCGCCCGCAAAACCCCGCCAGTCCGAACCTGCTGCCGACAGCGGCGGCGCGCTGGCCGATGCGCTCAGAAACGCCATGCGCCCAAAGACATGACGCGCGACATGCCGCATGCCGCGCGCGCGTCTGTGGCGGGACGGGGCGCGCTGCACGGCGGCCGGGTCGCCATCTTCGGCTGAACCCAAGCCCCCGCCAAGACGCACAAGAGCCGCTGCGCGTGGACCGATGCCCCGCGGTGCCCGGACTGGCGCCCGCAAAACAGGCCCCGGACCGGGGGGAGCAGGGCCGCGACGGGTGCTGTCAGCCCGGGACGCGGCCCTTCGGTCCGCCCACGCTGGGCAGTTCGATGTTGATCTCCAGCGTCGAGAAATCGTCCCCCGGCGCGATCTTGATCTCGACACTGTCGTCGCCGATGCGCATGTGCCGCTTGATGCTTTCGAGGATGTCGCGCTGGATCAGCGGCAGGACATCGGGGCTGGCACGCCCCGACCGTTCATGCGCAAGCAGGATCTGCAGCCGGTCGCGGGCGGCACCCGCGGATGTGTCGGGGCGCGCAGCGCGGCGGAAGAAGCTGAACATGCTCACGCCTCCCGGCCCATGAGCCGCTGGAAGATGCCTTGCCGCTCGGGTTTCATCGCCTTCATGGCGACCTGTTCGCCGATCAGGCGCGACACGGCATCCTCATACGCCTTGGCCGCCGTCGACTTGCCGTCGAGGATGACGGGCGTGCCGACGTTGGACGCGCGCAGCACCGCCGCGCTTTCCGGGATGATCCCCAAAAGCGGGATGGCCAGGATTTCAAGGATATCGTCCAGCGGCAGCATTTCGCCCTTGGCCACCCGGTTCGCGTCGTACCGGGTCAGCAGCAGATGCGGCTTCACCGGGTCCGCACCGGTTTCCGCGCGGCGCGTCTTGCTGCTCAGAAGGCCCAGCACCCGGTCGCTGTCGCGCACCGACGACACTTCGGGGTTCGTGACCACGACCGCCTCATCGGCGAAGTACATCGCCATCTGCGCGCCGCGTTCGATCCCCGCCGGGCTGTCGCAGACGATGTAGTCGAACTGCGTGCGCAACTCGTCGAGGATGCGTTCGACACCGTCCTGGGTCAGGGCGTCCTTGTCACGGGTCTGGGACGCGGGGAGGATCGACAGGTTGTCGAGCCGCCGGTCCTTGATCAGGGCCTGGCCCAGTTTCGCCTCGTTCTGGATGACGTTGATGAAGTCGAACACGACCCGGCGTTCGCACCCCATGATCATGTCGAGATTGCGCAGACCCACGTCGAAATCGATGACGCAGGTGCTCTTGCCGCGCAAGGCAAGCCCGGCCCCGATGGCCGCGGTTGACGTGGTCTTGCCGACGCCACCCTTTCCGGAGGTTACAACGATGATCTTGCCCAAGGTTCTATTCACTCCCGATGGCTATTTGAAGGGTTCCACGCAGAGCGTGTCGTCTTGAAGAAAGGCCTGCGTCCGCAATTTCAGCACCGCAGGATCGAAATCGTCGCTGGTCTGGTACAGACCCGCGATGGCGATGAGTTCCGCCTCGAAGCTCTGGCAGAAGATGCGCGCACCCATGTCGCCGTTCACGCCGGCCAGTGCGCGCCCCCGCAGCGGGCCATACACATGGATGTTGCCGTGCGCGACCAGTTCGGCACCGGGGCTGACGGATCCCACGACGATCAGGTCGCCCCGGTCCGCGAATATGCGCTGCCCGGACCGTACCGGGTCGGTCACGATCAGTGTCTCGGGCAGTGCTTCGGGCAGTGTGTCGGGCTGGTCGTTCGGCTGCGGTGCCGGGGTCTCGGGCTGTGTCCGGCGGTTCTCGGTGCGATCCGGGCGCGCAGTCTGTTCCAGCGCCGAATCGCGGCCGCCCGCCAGCGCCAGAAGCCCGGCATGGGCTGCGGCGACGGATTGCGCCTCGGTCCCGTTCTGGATGCCGATGGCGAACAGCCTGCGATTGCGCATCTCGCGCGCCAGCCGCAGGAAATCGGCCTTGTCCTGCAGGGACGGAGCCATCTGCACGTCGATCACCAGCGGGGCGCCCACGAAGAAATGGGGAGCCTGCCGCATCATCAGATCCAGTGCCCGGTAGAACGGGTCACCGACCGGTCCAGCCAGCTTGACCACGACAGCGGTGATGAACCGGCTGCGCAGGTGAAATGCCGCCGGAAGGGGGGTGGCGGCTTCGATCGGGCCAGCGTTGGGACGGGATAACGTCACGGGTCTTCCTTGCTGCTCTGGCATGTTCGAACATGCTCTTGAGTCTGGTGTATCAAACTGCAGGCCAAGCGCAACGCGTGCCGGGTGCGAATGCGGGCCGGATCGGCATTCCCTTGCCCTTGCCCTCGCACTGGGCATGGCCCTTGCGCTGCCACCGGGCATGGCTGGCGACGCCGAAGCTTGTGGCGCGCGGCATGCGCGGTGTTGGCCACCTGACACCGGCCCGGCGATGGCTGCGCTGACCTGCGGGGCGGCACTTGCCTGCGGGGCGGAACTTGCCCCTGTCGCATCCGGGGCGTGCCGG
>DAIPIS010000071.1:0-1674 GCA_036770665.1 Meridianimarinicoccus sp. | reverse complement strand
CCTGTCGCGCTCCTCAGGTCGCGACGCTCTTGTCACGGGGCACCGGACGGCGACGTGGCCGGGTGTGTCCGGGTGTCGGCGCGCCCCCCGCATGGGCCTTGCGCGCCGCGGGTGACCTAGCTTGCCGCCTGCTTCATGCCGGGGCCGTCGCTGTCATGGTCGATCACGTCGCCGGTGACCGGCCCGTTATCCGGCGCAGCCGCCGGGCCGGCGGCAGGCAGTGCCCCCACGATCAACGGCAGCATCGACATCGCCCCGGACTGCACGACATCGCCCTTGCCCTTGTCGGTCCAACTCAACGTGTCGAACGCCCCGCAGCGGTCGCAGACCGCTTCCCATTCGCTGTGGACGTGACCGCATTTGTCGCAGGTCCATTGCGGGCCGCGCGACACGGTCAGCGCCTTGGCGAGCCACGCCTTGACCGTGCTGTCGTCGGACCCTTCGCCCCGCTCGATCGCCGCCATCAGCGTCAGCGTGCGGGCATTCTGCAGCGTCTCCACCAGATCGCCAAGCGCCTTGCGTGCGGCCGGGAAGTTTTCGGCGGCGATTTCCAGTTCGGCCTGCAGCAGGCGGCTTTCCGGATGGCTTGGGTTCTGCGCGATCAGCGGCGCGAACCGCTTGACCCGCTCTTCCGGGGTCTCGTCCGGCACGATCGCCGCAAAGGCCGCGGCGAGATCGGGGTGCGGTTCCCGCGCCCACGCGGTCTTGATGACCTTCACGGCGTTGCGGGGCTTGCCAAGCGCCAGATAGGACCGCGCTGCCATGGCCGCTGCCGGAACCAGCGCTGGGGCAAGGCGCGCGGCCTCGATCGCCTCGTCATGGGCGGTGTCCGTATCGCCCTTTGCGATGCGGGCCTTGGCATCGGCCAGCGCAAGGATCGCATCGCGCCGCTTGTGCATGTCGCGGGGTATGGTGCCGTACTTGAGCTTCGCCCCCAGCGTGCGGCGTGCGCCTTTCCAGTTTTCGGCCTGTGCCTGCAGTTGCAGCAGGGCATCCGACACATCGGCACTGCGCGGCTTGAGCACGAAGGCCTTTTCCGCAAGCTTCAGCGCGGTGTCCGTGTCGCCTTCGGCCAGCTTCTGCTTGAGAAGCCCGCGCACGCCCACGAACCGCGTCTCGTCGCTGGACAGAAGCCGCTTGTAGGCTTCGGTGGCGCTGCTGTGGTCGCCCGACATTTCCGCCGCCTGCGCGCGGATCAGGTTGGTCAGGTCCGGACGGCGCAGCAGGCGTTCGGCCTTGCCCGCCTTGACCAGGGCCGCGTCGCCTTCGCCCGCGGCCAGTGCGGTGATGGCATCCGACAGTGCCTTGAACCCGCGCCGTTCGCGGTTGCGGTTGAAGTAGCGGGTGATCGCCGTCTCGTCACCCGCGAGGAACTTGAGCACGGCAAGCCCGAGCCCCAGCAGTTTCAGCAGGACCCACACCACGGCCAGCAGCAGGACCGCCGCGATCACCGCCTGCACCGGGCCCAGCGTGATCTCGTAGCTCGCGATGGCGAGCCGCAGGTCCGATCCGTTCGTCAGCAGATACTCGGTGCCATAGATCAGGCCCGAGACGATCAGGACGAAGGCAAGTATCTTCGAGAGAGAGAGCAGCATGGAAACCTCCTCAGTTCGCCAGCAGGGTGTCAGCCAGCGTTGCGGCGGCTTCGGTTACGGCACGACGTTGTTCGGCGCG
>DAIPIS010000292.1:0-2379 GCA_036770665.1 Meridianimarinicoccus sp. | reverse complement strand
ATCGTGAATGACGAGCAACTCCTGGTGGAACCCGCGCGGCGAGACGTATTGCACCGCCAGTTCGCCGATCCTGTGCAGACCCTCCATCAGGTGCTGCCCGATCCCCGCCTCCTCCCATCCTTCCTGATGGGCGGTCTGTTCCAGGCTGTTTCCGGCCGCACGTCCGCCGGCGATCAGCGTGTCCCAGCGGCCGGGGTTGGACGGCGCGTGATCAGATCGGCGGGAAATCCAGAAATCCGGGCCCTGATGCCCGCTGGAACCGACCAGGCCGTTGATGTGGACCTTCTGCGCCCAGAACCCCAGGATGCGCAACGCGCTTCGATCCAGACGCGCCAGTTCCGCGCCGTTCGGCCCGACCGTCACCGGCATCTGCTCGTGGCGTTCCGGCTCGATCAAGTGCTGCTGGAACAGTTCGGCGCGGATATCCTCCAGCCGGTCCGTCGGATCACCGGCAACAAGTGCGAGGCGCGGGCCAGCCGCCAGCAGCCCGCGCCGCACGAGGTGGTCTGCGACCGGCAAAGCAACCGCGCCGAGGGCGTCGGGGTGATCGGCGAAGTGTAGCGGGCGGAAAGCAAGGGCGGCAGCGTCGGGGATCATGTCGGACGGTTCCGGAGGCTGGGGCGTCAAACGCGCGGAAACACGACGGCGGCATCACCGGGAAAGCGGATCTCGACCTGCTCTCCCTCGGCCACCCGACGTGGGGACATCATCGCCAGGGCTGCCTCGCCCTCGGCGCCGAGGTCCATCGTGATCCGCCAGTCCCGGCCCTCGAACAGGCACCGCCGCACCCGGCCGGTCAGCCGGTTCGCGGCCCCGGACCCCGCCCCGGCGCCCAGCGAGATGCTGCCCGGGTGCAGCATGACCGTCACCTCGGCGCCCGGCCACGCCGTGCCTACCAGCGCGCCGCGGGGCAGGACTACCGGCTGGCCCGCGATCGTCACGGCGATGGTCTCGGGATCGGGCGACGCCGTCAGCAGGCCCGCCATCCGCGTGTCATAGCCCGCAAGCGTCGCGATCCAGGCCGATTGCGGGCGCGCGAACAGGTCCTGCGGCGCGCCCGACTGCTCGATCTCGCCCGCGCGCATCACCACCAGCAGGTCGGCAAACGAGCAGGCCTCCAGCGGATCATGGGTGACGTACAGCACCGTCTTGCCGACGCGGGCGAAGAGATCAGCGAACTCCATTCGCATGTCGAGGCGCAACTGCACGTCGAGGTTCGACAGGGGCTCGTCCAGCAGCAGGAGGTCCGGGTCGGTGGCCAGTGCCCGCGCGATCGCCACACGCTGCTGCTGACCGCCCGAAATCTGCGAGGGCAGCCGGTCGGCCAGCGCCGCGATCTGCATCTGGTCCAGAAGGGCCGCGACCCGTGCATCCCGTTCGGCCCTTGTAAGGTGCGTCAGCCCGTAGCCCACGATCTGCGCGACGCGCATGTGCGGCCAGAGCGCATAGTCCTGGAACACCATGTTGAGCCGACGCTTGCGCGCCTCGATCGCCCAGCCGGGGCGCGAGATCTCGGTGCCCGCCAGTAGAATCCGGCCCGCATCCGGCACGTCGAGACCCGCCACGAGGCGCAGGATGGTGGATTTGCCGCAGCCCGACGGACCGACGATGCAGGCGACCTTGCCCTGCGGCACGTCCAGCGACACTCCGTTGAGCACCGTCTGCCCGCCGAAGTTCCGGGTCAGCGCATCAAGCCTCAGCACCGATGGGCCCTTTCTTTTCCGGGGTCTGGATCAGCCGCGCCAGCGCCCACCGCGACGCGGTGCTGATCGCCGCGATGACCGCCACGGTCAGGCCACCGGCCAGAAGCGTGGCCGCCGTGGCCGCGCCGAATTCGCCCTGTTCGAAGGCGCGGTTGACGTAGACCGGCAGCACATCGAGCCTGGGCGGACGCAGGATCGAGTTGATGGCGAGGTCGAACATCGCCGCGCCGAAGGCCGTCAGGGTGGCCGACACCAGCGCCGCCGCGATCAGCGGCACCACGATGGTGGCGATCCGCCGCGCCAGCCCAGCGCCCTGCAGCGCCGCCGCCTGAAGCATCGACGCGGGCACCTGCGCCATCGCCCCCAGAAGCACCCGCACCGCAATCGGCACCGCGCCCGCGATCCCGGCCAGCACCAGGATGAACGGGTGGCCGTAGAGCGAGAGGCCCGCGCGGTCGACCAGCGGCGCGTTCCAGATGAAGATGTAGCCGATGCCAAGCACCACCCCGGGCACGGCGAGGCTGAGCGTGCAGGTCAGGTCGATCAGCCGGTTCAGCCGGAACCCCGAGAAGGTCAGGACATAGGCCGCCGCCGCCGCGATCAGTCCCGACCCGACGGCGGCCTGCGCGGCGATGGCGGTGGAGTTGCGCAGCGCGCTGAGGAAGGCGCCGCCGGT
>DAIPIS010000070.1:0-10685 GCA_036770665.1 Meridianimarinicoccus sp. | reverse complement strand
GAACTTGCGCAAGGATTTCGGCAGCTTCAACGCCGTGAAATCCTCCAGCTTCGTGATCGAGGATGGCGAATTCTTCATGCTTCTGGGGCCCTCGGGCTGCGGCAAGACCACGACCCTGCGCATGATCGCGGGGCTGGAGCTGCCCACCTCCGGCGAGATCCTGATCGACGGCGAAGAGGTCAGCCAGCGCCCCGCATCCCAGCGCGACATCGCCTTCGTGTTCCAGATGTTCGCGCTCTACCCCCATATGAACGTCCGCCGCAACATCGCCTATCCGCTTGTTTCCCAAGGGCTTCCCAGGGCTCAGGTCGCGGCGAGGGTGGCCGAGGTCGCCCGGATTCTGGGGATCGAAGACATCCTGAACCGCCCCGTTGGCGGCCTGTCGGGTGGCGACCGGCAGCGCGTGGCGCTTGGCCGGGCCATCGTGCGCGACCCCAAGGCCTTCCTGATGGACGAACCGCTTGGCGCGCTCGATGCCGAGTTCCGCGAACGCATGGCCGAGGAACTCCGCGCGCTCCACGACCGGATGGGCGCCACGACCGTCTACGTTACCCATGACCAGCTGGAAGCGATGCAGATGGGGGACAAGATCGTCGTGATGAATCATGGGGTTGTCGAACAGTTCGGGGTCCCGCAGGACATCTATGACTGGCCCGCGACCCTGTTCGTCGCGGATTTCATCGGCTCTCCGCCCATGAACGTGCTGCGCTTTGATGGGGCCGTGTCGCCGGGTGACACCGCCGTGACGCTGGGCGACGCGCGCTTCGACATGCCCGCCTTGCACGATGGGGCCTCGGGCACGCTGGGCCTTGGCGTGCGGCCCGAACATGTCCGGCTGGACGATGCAGCACCCTATCGCGGGGTGGTGCAGGCCGTTGAATATCTTGGCACAACCCAGATCGTGACGCTGGATACGCCCCATGGCGAGATCAAGGCGCGCACGCCCTCCGACCAGCCGGTCAAGACCGGGGCGTGCACGGGCCTGGCGCTGGATGCCCGCACCCTGAGCCTGTTCGATATTGTCACCGGCCGCGCCCTGCGCTCCGCCGGCAACGCAGGGGTGCTCACCCATGGCTGAGGTCCGGCTTTCCCGCGTCACCAAGCGTTTCGTGCGCGAAACAGCGCTGGACGACGTATCGCTGACGATCCCCGACGGCAGCTTCGTCGTGCTCCTCGGCCCCACCGGTGCGGGCAAGACCACGACCCTGCGCCTGATCGCGGGGCTGGAGCGCCCGGATGCGGGCGACATCACCATCGACGGCCGGTCGGTACTGAACCTGACACCCGCGCAGCGCGACGTGGCGATGGTGTTCCAGCAATACTCGCTCTACCCGCACATGACGGTGCGCCAGAACCTCGCCTTTCCGCTCCGCTCCCCCGTCCTGCGCACGCCCGAACCCGAAATCACCCGCAAGATCGCGGAAGTGGCCGAGGTGCTGCACATCGCCCACAAGCTCGACAACAAGGCGACTGCCCTGTCGGGGGGCGAGATGCAGCGCGTGTCCATCGGGCGCGCACTGGTGCGTGACCCGCAACTGTTCCTGATGGACGAACCGCTCTCGTCGCTCGATGCGAAACTCCGGTCCGACCTGCGGGTGGAGCTGAAACGCATCCACGCGGCACTCGGCGCGACGCTGCTCTACGTCACCCACGACCAGATCGAAGCGATGACCATGGCCACCCATGTGGGCGTGCTGGATCGCGGGCGGCTGGTGCAGTTCGGCCCCCCGCGCGACATCTACGAGAACCCGGTCAACCTGACCGTGGCGGGGCGGCTTGGCCTGCCGCGCATCAACGCGCTGCCCGCCGCGCTGTTTCCCGGCGCGCCCGCCGGTGCGGCGACGATCGGTATGCGCCCCGAACACATCGCGCACGGCGACGGGCAGGCGGCACGGGTCACGCGCGTGGAACATCTGGGCGACCAGACACGCCTGCACCTGTCGCTCGCGGGGCACGACATCGTCACTCTGACCGATCCCCACACCGCGCTGCGATCTGGCGACAGCATCGCCATCGCGCCGCGCAACCCCTTGTATTTCGATAATACCGGCGCCCGCATCGCCTGACCCGCATCGCCCGAAAGGACCGACAATGACCCAGTTCATCAACACCCGCGACACCGTGGTGACGGAAGCGATCGACGGCCTGCTGCGCGCGGCGGGCGGCAGGCTCGGGCGGCTCGACGGTTATCCGCACATCAAGGTCGTGCTGCGCACCGACTGGAACCGCGATCGTGTGGCGCTGGTATCGGGCGGCGGGTCGGGGCACGAACCGTCCCACGCCGGCTTCGTCGGGCAGGGGATGTTGACCGCGGCGGTGTGCGGCGACGTCTTCGCCAGCCCGTCGGTCGATGCAGTGCTGGCAGGCATCCTTGCCGTGACCGGTCCGGCAGGCTGCCTGCTGATCGTCAAGAACTACACCGGCGACCGGCTGAATTTCGGGCTGGCGGCGGAACGGGCGCGCGCCTTCGGGCTGAAGGTCGCCATGGTGATCGTCGATGACGACGTGGCCCTGCCGGACCTGCCGCAGCCGCGCGGGGTGGCGGGCACGCTGCTGGTGCACAAGATCGCGGGCGCGCTGGCCGAAGAGGGTGCCGATCTCGATACCGTCGCCGCCGCCGCCCTGGGCGTGATCGACGGGGTCGTGTCGCTCGGCATGTCGCTGTCCACCTGTACCCTGCCGGGATCGCCGCGCGAGGACCGCATTCCCGCAGGCATGGCGGAACTGGGGCTCGGCATCCACGGCGAGGCCGGTGTGGAACAGGTGTCCTTCGCCCACGCGCGCGGAGCCATGGACATGGTGCTCGACCGGCTTGAGGGCCATCTGGGCGACGGGCCGCATATGGCGCTTCTCAACAATCTCGGCGGGGCGACGCCGCTGGAAATGTCGGTGCTGGCAGAAGAACTGCTGGCCTCCCGCATGGGCGAGCGGATCGAAAGTCTCGTGGGTCCGGGCGCGCTGATGACGTCGCTGGACATGCGCGGGTTCTCCGTGTCGCTCCTGCCGCTGGATGACGCCCGCCGTGCGGCGCTGTCGGCCCCGGTCGGTCCGGCCGCGTGGCCCGGCTGCAACCCGGTCGGGGCGGTGGACGTGCGTCCGTTGCCCGATGGGCTGGTGCCGATCCGGCCGATGCCATCGGCCCATGCGGACACGCGCGCCTATCTCGCGCGGTGCTGCGCGCTCTTCATGGGCATGGAAACCGACCTGAACGCGCTCGACGCGAAATCGGGGGACGGGGACACGGGTTCGACGTTGGCCGGTGCGGCGCGGGCACTTGATGCAGCGCTCGACCGGCTCCCGCTGGCCGACCTGACACAGCTTTACCGCGCCATCGGGCTGGAACTGAGCCAGACCATGGGCGGGTCGTCCGGCGTGCTGCTGGCGATCTTCTTCACCGCGGCGGGCGATGCGTCGGCCAGCGGGCACGGACCTGTCGCGGCGCTCCGCGCAGGGCTCGAACGGGTGCGGCAGGTGGGCGGGGCGGCACCCGGCGACCGGACCATGGTGGATGCGCTGTTGCCGGCGCTCGCCGCGCTGGACGACGGATACCCCGCCGCCGCTGCTGCCGCCCGCGCCGGGGCCGATTCGACGGCGACGATGACCCGCGCCAAGGCCGGGCGTGCCAGTTACGTCGGTGCGGACAAGCTCGCCGGTCACAACGACCCGGGGGCGGAAGCCGTGGCGCGGCTCTTTGAGATGCTGGCGTCCACCTGAAATGCCCCCCACCGCGCTGCGTCGCGGCGGGTGGACGTCCCGCCCCACGGCTGTTAACGTGATGGTTATTTCGTGGGGTTGTCATGGATTTCTCAGTCTTCGACCGGTTTCTGAACGCGGCTATGACGTGGTTGCTCGTCCGCCCGCGCTCTCAGAAGCGCACGATTCAGATCATTGCAGACATCCTGATCCTGTCGTCCTGCTTCCTGCTGGCCCTGTTCCTCAGGCTGGAAAGCTGGTCGGCGGCGCTGACCCCCTCCGCGTGGCAGGTCTTCGCGCTCAGCCTGCCCGTGACACTTGTCGCGTTCGTGCGGCTGGGGTTTTACCGGGCCGTGATCCGCTACATCAGTGCGCGCGCCTTTCGGGTCATCGGGGCTGGCGTGGCATTGTCCGCAATCTCGATGTTCCTGTTCAGTCAGGTCCTTGGTCTGTGGTTGCCGCGGTCGGTGCCGTTCCTCTACGCGCTGCTCGCGCTCGTCTCGGTGGGTGCCGTGCGCTTCGTGATGCGCGGGATCTATCGGTCCCACAACGGGCGGGGGCGGCCGAACGTGCTGATCTACGGGGCGGGCGATTCGGGACGCCAGCTGTTCCATTCCCTGCACCACAGCCGGGAGTACCGTCCTGTCGGGTTCATCGACGACGATCCGGCGCTGCGCAACGCCGTGATCGGTGGCCTGTCGGTCTTCGGGCGCGGCGACATCGCCCAATTGATCGAAGAGCTTCACGTACAGGTGGTGTTGCTGGCGATTCCCAGCGCAGCACGGGCGCAACGCGCCGAACTGATCTCGTTTCTCGAACCGCTGCCGGTGCGGGTGCAGACCATCCCCGGCCTGCTCGATCTGATTTCCGGCAAGGCGACCATCAGCGAAATCCGGTCGGTTTCGGTGGAAGACGTTCTGGGCCGCGATCCCGTGCCGCCGCAGGCCGACCTGATGGCGGCGAACATCGCGGGCAAGTCCGTCATGGTGACCGGTGCAGGCGGGTCCATCGGCAGCGAACTCTGCCGCCAGATCCTCGGGCAGGGGCCGGCACGGCTGGTGCTGTTCGACATCAGCGAATACGCGCTGTATGCGATCGACCAGGAACTTGCGCCGCGTGCCGCGGCGGCCGGGGTGGAACTTGTCGCCATCATCGGATCGGTGCAGGACGGCGCCCGCGGCGAGTGGCTGATGCGCCGCTTCGCGGTGGATACCGTGTTTCATGCCGCCGCGTACAAGCATGTGCCGCTGGTCGAACAGAACATGATCGCCGGTGTGCGCAACAACGTCCTCGGCACAAAGGCAATGGCCGATGCCGCGCACGCCGCGGGTGTGGGGGCGTTCATCCTCGTGTCCACCGACAAGGCCGTCCGCCCGACCAACGTGATGGGGGCGTCGAAGCGGCTGGCGGAACTGGTCTGCCAGGCCCGTCCCGGCAGCGGCACGCGGTTTTCCATGGTGCGGTTCGGCAACGTGCTGGGATCGTCCGGGTCCGTGATTCCGCTGTTCACGCGGCAGATCGCAACGGGTGGGCCGGTGACGGTCACGCATCCCGAGATTACCCGGTATTTCATGACTATTCCCGAAGCGGCCCAGCTTGTGATCCAGGCGGGCGCGATGGCGCGCGGCGGCGATGTGTTCCTGCTCGACATGGGCGAACCGGTCCGCATTGTCGACCTTGCCGCCCGGATGATCCGCCTGTCCGGCATGACCCCGGTGATCGGCGGGGAAGGTCCGTTGCCGGAAGGAAGCGTCCGGATCACATTCACCGGCCTGCGCCCCGGAGAGAAGTTGTACGAGGAACTCCTGATCGACGAAAACTGCACCGCGACCAGCCATCCCCGGATTCTCACCGCGCGCGAGCGTGGGCTGACCATGGCGCAATTGAACCCGCATCTGGACACCGTTGCGCGGGCCTGTGACAGCAACGATCTTGACGCGTTGCGCGAGGCCCTGCGGATGGCGCCCACGCTTTACGACCCGAACGACCGCATCGCGGACCGGACCGGCAGGGCCATACAGGACCACGCGGATGTGGCTTGACGGTCCCATCTTGGACGGTCCGGCAGGGACGTGTTTGTCAACAGTGTCCGGAACGACTAAGGGTGGTCGGGTCCACGGATCCGTCCCCTGCATCGGAAGACCCGCCTCGTGAACCAGACGCGTTCCCTCAGCCCCCGTCCGGCAAAGTTCGGCGCAATCGCAGCGCCTCAGGAAGCGCCGACCGCGCAGGGTGCGGACGACGAAATCGACCTGCTTGCATTGCTGGCCACCTTGTGGCGGGGAAAGTGGTGGATCGCCCTCGTCACGACTGTCGCGGTCGGCATCGGCGGATACTACGCCTTTGGCGTGGCGACGCCCATGTATACGGCAAGCGCGACGGTCGTTCTCGAGAACCGGCAGGAACAGGTCGTCGATCTGCAGAACGTGATGTCGGGTTTGTCGGGCGACCAGGCGACCGTGAACACCGAGGTCGAGGTGCTTCAATCGCGCGGTGTCGCGCGCAAGCTGGTCGATCGGCTCGGCCTGCTCGACGATCCCGAATTCAACACGTCGCTGGTCCCACCCGCACAATTTTCGCCGGGTGCCGCGCTGCGCCTGATCGGGCTGGCTCCGCCACCGTCAGAGCCAAATCCCCAGCAGGTGCTGGACAAGACCATCGACCGGGTGCTCGCCGCGACATCGGTGTCCAACGTCCGCCAAAGCTATGTCTTCCGCGTCACCATGGTGACCGAGTCGCCGCAGAAATCGGCACTGATGGCCAACACGCTGGCCGAGGTCTATATCGAAGATCAGCTCAACGTGAAATACACCGCCACGGATTCGGCGGTGGAATGGCTCGCCGGGCGCGTCAGCGAGTTGCGGCTGGAGGTGGAGCAGGCCGAACAGGACGTCAAGAACTTCAACGCGCGCTCCGATCTCATCAGCCCGGAGGCGCTCGAGGCGCTGAACCGGCAATCCAAGGATCTTCGCACCCGTATCGACGAGGCCGAACTGGTCCGGCAGGCGGCGCAGGACCTGCACGTCTCGCTGTCGGCGGCGCGGGATACCGGCGACCGGATCCTGATGACGCAGGCCGCGGGCGACGCGACGCTCGAGCGGCTTCTGGACCAGCCCGACAGTGACGCGGCCTTCGACGCGCGGGTCGATGCGGTGCTGCAGCGCGCCATCGTCGACCGGACCCGCGCCGAGGCGCAGCGCCGCGCTCTCGAAACGTCCTACGACAGTCTGAATGCCCGGATCGAAGCGCAGTCCGACGATCTGGTGCAGTTGCAGCAGTTGCGCCGCGAGGCCGAGGCCACGGCGACGATCTACACCTTCTTCCTGAACCGCCTGAAGGAAACCGAGGTGCAGCGCGGCATCCAGCAGCCGGACAGTCGCATCCTGTCCGAAGCGGTCGTGCCCACCGTCGCGTCGGCCCCGCGCAAGTCGCTGGTGCTGGCATTGTCGATGATGCTGGGTCTGATGGCCGGGTCCGCGGTCGTTCTCGGGCGCGAAGCGATGCAGAATACCTTCCGCGGCAGCGAAGAACTGGCCGAACGGACGGGCATGCGCGTGCTGGGGACAATCCCGCGGATCCCGGCGCGCAAGCGCAAGCAGGTCGTGCAGTACATCCTCGGCAAGCCCGCGTCCAACGCCGCCGAAGCGATCCGCAACCTGCGGACCTCGCTCATGCTGTCCAATGTCGACGCGCCGCCACAGGTGATCCTTTCGACCTCGTCCGTGCCGGGTGAGGGCAAGACCACGCTGTCGATCCTGATGGCACACAACCTTGCGGCGCTTGGCAAGAAGGTACTCCTGATCGAAGGCGACATGCGTCGGCGGGTGTTCAGCCACTACTTCGACATCACCGGCGATGTCGGGCTCGTGGGCGTTCTGACCGGCACGGTGCCGCTGGAACAGGCGATCAGCCACAGCGCCGCGCTTGGCATCGATGTCCTGCACAGCGAAAAGCCCAATGCCAATGCGGCGGACCTCTATTCGTCCGACCGGTTCGCAGCGATGCTCGACGACATGCGCAGCAAGTACGACGCGATCATCATCGACACGCCGCCGGTGCTGGCGGTGCCCGATGCGCGGGTCGCGGCCCGGCACGTGGATGCCGTGATCCTGACGGTGCGCTGGGATCACACCCACAAGACACAGGTGCGCTCCGCGCTGGAAATGTTCTCCAGCGTCGGGATAAAGGTGACGGGTCTGGTCCTGGGGCAGGTCGACCCGAAGGGTCTGAAGCGGTATGGATACGGTCAGTATGGCGGATATGGCCACAACTACAGCGGCTATCACCAGAACTGACCGCGACAGGCCAGGCCAGAGGAAAGACACCATGTTCGCCAAGCTTTTCCGGCGCCGTGCCGAACCGAAACCGACCGTCCCGCTCTTTGACGCCGCGCCGACACCGGCAGGGCCGGTGGTGGCGATCGGCGACATCCACGGGCGCGCGGACCTGCTCGACCGCCTGCTTGACCGCATCGCGGCCGAAGACCCCGGCACGCCGCTGGTCTTTCTTGGCGACTATGTCGATCGGGGCGAACACAGTGCCGCGGTGCTGCGGCGTCTGTCCGGGCTGTCGGGTCAGTGGTCGGGTCCGGTCGTGTGCCTGATGGGCAATCATGAACGCATGATGATCGATTTCCTTGAGACGCCGGAAACGAGTGCCGCGCGCTGGATGCGCAGCGGGGGTCTGCAAGCGATGGCCAGCTTCGCGGTGGGCGGCATCACCGAACATCCCGGACCAGACGATGCGCGCGCGGCCGCGGACAGGCTGCGCGCGGCGATGGGCGATGATCTGGTCGCGTGGCTGACCGGACTGCCGCTGCAGCATGCCAGCGGTAACATCCACTTCGTTCACGCCGCAGCCGATCCGTCCCTGCCCATGACGCTGCAGGAGGCGCGCACGCTGTTGTGGGGGCACCCGGCCTTTGCGGACACGCCGCGCAGCGACGGGCAGTTCGTGGTCCACGGTCACACGGTCGTCGACAGTCCCGAGATCACGGGCGGCCGCGTCGCCATCGACACGGGCGCGTGGTTCACCGGGCGGCTGACTGCGGCGCGCATCGTACCGGGCGACATCGGCTTCGTGACATGCTGACAGGGCCCCGGCACCATGCGGCCTGAATGCCGCGCGGCGTTCCTGATCGCCGCAGGCGCGGCCGCGCTCGCGGCGACGGAGATGCGCGCACAGGATGGCGGTCCATCCTATTCACTTTACGGCGTTCCGGGGCTTGTGGACATGCCGACCGGCTTCGCGGCACCGGACGCGGAACTGGCGACGTCGATCGGCGGGTTCCGCGGCGACCTGCGCACGGCGCTCACGTTCCAGGTTGCGCCACGCGTGTCGGGCAGCTTCCGCTATGTGGGCATCGACGAGAACGCCTATACGCCATCGCTCGGCCGCCCGTCCGACCGGCTGATCTTTGACCGGAGTTTCGATCTGCGCGTGCTGGTCCTGCCGGAAACCGACCTGCGCCCATCCGTGACGGTCGGGTTGCAGGACCTTGCGGGCACCGGGAAGCTGAGCGGCGAATACATTGTGGCGAGCAAGCAGTTGACCCGCGTGATGGACGTGACGGTCGGGCTTGGCTGGGGCCGCTTTGGCAGCGACAATCCCCTTGGATCGACCGGCACCCGGACCACCGAGACCTTGGGCGAGGGCGGCGTGCCCAGCTACGACCAATGGTTCCGCGGCGATTATGCGCTGTTCGGCGGGATCGGCCTGTGGCTGTCCGACCGGCTGCGGGTCGAGTTGGAGTATTCGTCCGACGCCTATTCCGATGCCGTGCAGGGTGGCGAACTGGATCGTGAAACGTCGTGGAACGCGGGGCTGGAGTACCGCTTTCCAGACGACACCCGCCTGTCGGTCATGGCGCTGCATGGCGACAAGATCGCGGCACAAGTGACCTTCGTGACCAATCCGAAGGCAGCGCCGATGCCCGGCGGGCGGGAAGAAGCGCCGCTGCCCGTGTTGCGCCGTGCGCCCGACACCAATGCGGATACCACATGGGCCGACGCCCCGGCACCCGGTTTCGCCCCGGAAATCGAACGTGCGCTTGCGGCGGCCATGGCGCGCGACGGGCTCGTGCTTGAAGGTCTTGAACTCGGCCCGCGCCGGGCAACGCTGCGGTTCGAAAACCCGCGCTTTGGCGCCACGGCGCAGGCGTTCGGCCGGGCCGCACGGAGCATGGCGCGGGTGTTGCCCGCGTCGGTCGAGGTGTTCGAACTGGTGCCGGTGGCGAACGGCATGGCGCTGTCCGCGATGACGCTGAGGCGCAGCGACATCGAGAACTTCGAATTCCGCGACCCTGAGGCGATGGCCGCCAGAGTGGCGCTGCGCGACGGGGCAGGGGCTGCCCGGACCGTGTCCGAAAGCCGCTTTCCCCTGTTCGCCTGGGCGGTGGAACCGTATCTTCAGACCGGGTTCTTCGATCCCGATCGCCCGATCCGGCTGGATCTGGGTGTGCGGGCGCGGGCCGAGGCGCGCCCGACACCCGGCACCAAGATCGAGGGCGCCGTGGTCAAGCGGATCGCGGGCAACCTTGCGGATACCGTGGCGGACAATTCGGGCCCGTTGCCGCCCGTGCGTACCAACTTTCCGAAATACCTGACCGATGGCGATCCGGGCATGGAATACCTGACCGCAGCCGCCTTTGCGCGGCCCGCGCCGGACATCTATGCACGCGCCACGGTCGGCTACCTCGAAAGCATGTTCGGCGGCGCTTCGGGGGAAGTGCTCTGGAAGCCCGTGGACAGTCGGCTTGCGCTGGGGGCGGAACTGAACCGCGTGCGGCAGCGCGATTTCGACCGGCGCTTCGGCTTTCAGGACTACGAGGTCACGACCGGTCATCTGTCGGCCTACTATGCCTTCGAGGATGGCCTGCACGGGCAGATCGACGCGGGCCGGTATCTTGCGGGCGATGTCGGCGCGACCTTCACGCTGGCGCGCAGCTTCAACAACGGCTGGGAGGTGAGCGCCTTCGCCACGTTCACGGACGT
>DAIPIS010000291.1:0-2397 GCA_036770665.1 Meridianimarinicoccus sp. | reverse complement strand
GGTGCGCGGCTTCGATCTGGCGGCGGTCGGCGGCGATGAAGATCGACACGCGGCAGCCCGCGTCCCGCAGGGGGGCGATGAAATGCGCAAGCCGGTTTTCCTCGCGCGCGACTTCAAGCCCGCCTTCGGTGGTCCGCTCCTCGCGCTTTTCCGGCACGAGGCATACGGCGTGCGGTCGATGCCGCAGGGCAATCGCCTGCATTTCTTCGGTCGCGGCCATCTCGAAATTGAGCGGCACCGTGAGGGCTGCCATCAAGCCGTCGATATCGGCATCGGTGATGTGACGACGGTCTTCGCGCAGATGCGCCGTGATCCCGTCGGCACCAGCCGCTTCGGCCAGCCGCGCCGCGCGCAGCGGACAGGGATAAGCCGACCCGCGCGCATTGCGCACCGTCGCCACATGGTCGATGTTCACGCCAAGGCGCAGATGATCCGATGTCATGGCGAGGTTCCTTCCATCACTTGCCTGAACTGCAGTCTAGGGCGCGGATGACCCGTTGTCAGTGGCCATGGCGGCCTTTCTGCGCGCGGTGGCCTGCCGACGCGCCTGATAGGCCAGCACGAGGCGCAGGGTGACCATGTGGCTGAGCACCGCGGCGATCACGCCAGGCACCAGCCCACCGACCGTGTAGGGCAGCACGACCGCGTGAAAGAAATCGCGGAGCCGGTCCCAGTTCGCACCGCCCCGGGTCACGACCGTCACAAGATTGCTGGTCAGTTCCCCGAACGCCGCCGCGAATGCCGGCAGCAACTGCGACAGCGGGATCGGTGTCTCCACCCGCAGGATGAATTCGCCCAGTTCGATCGACAGGGCCGCGATGAACGGGAAGGTCAGGGGGTTGCCGACAAAGGTGGACAGGAACGCGGCGATCTTGTTGCCTTGGATCATCCACGCAAGCAGAACCGCCAGCAGGAAGTGGAACCCGAAGAACGGGGTGAAGCACACGAACACGCCGCAGGCCACGCCGCGGGCAATCCGGCCCGGCCGGTCGGGCAGGCGCCGCAGCCGGTGCCAGATGTAGCTGAAGGCGCGCTTCCAGCCGCCGGGCGGATAGAAGAAACCCCTCAGCCGGAGCCCGAAACTGGGCTTGTCGCGCCGCTTGAACACCATTCGCCGCCCTTCCCTGCGCCTGCCTGCCCGTCAGCCCAAGGCGGGGTCGCGATAGCGCACCAGTTCCGCGACGTTGCTTTCCGCCTCGAGCGCGGTGGTGACCCGGTGCAGGTGTTCGGTATCGCTCAGGTCCACTTCCACGCGCACCCGATAGTAATCCGGCTTGCGATCCACGAACACAAGGTCGGAAATGTTCGCCTTCTGCTCGCCGATCAACGTGCAGATCCGCCCCAGCACGCCAGCGTCGTTGGTCAGCACGATGTCGAATGTCACGGAATGCACCGGCGCGTGGGGGCCGGAGTGCCACCGCAGATCGATCCAGCGATCGTTCTCGTTCTCGAACTGGGCAAGGCAGGGACAGTCGATGGCATGCACGACCACGCCGCGGCCCGGCATGGTGATGCCGACGATGCGTTCGCCGGGCACAGGCTTGCAGCATTGTCCGCGATCCCACGACTGGTCGGCTTCGAGCCCGACCACGGACCGACCCGGATCGATCCTTTCTCCCTTGCGGTCGGCAAGTTCGGGATAGAGCGCCGCGATGATGTCGCGGGCGACCAGTTCGCCCCCGCCGAGACGCGCGAGCAGTTCCTCGGAATCCCGGTCCAGCCCCAGCCGGGTCGCCGCCGTCAGCAGCGCCTTTTCGGTCACGCGCTTGTCGATCTGTTCGAACGCCGCGCGCGCGAGTTCTCGGCCCAGCTTGACGAAGCGCGACCGGTTCTCGGCCCGCAAGGCGCGGCGGATCGCCGACTTGGCCTTGCCCGTCATGGCGATGTCCATCCAGGTCGTCTGCGGGCTCTGGCCTTCGGCGGTGATGATTTCAACGGACTGCCCGTTGCGTACCTGGGTCCAGAGCGGCACGCGCTGGCCGTCGATCTTGGCGCCGACGCAGGCGTTGCCGATCCGCGTATGAATGGCATAGGCGAAATCGAGCGGCGTCGCCCCGCGCGGCAGTTTCACCACGTCGCCCTTGGGGGTGAAGCAGAACACCTTGTCGGTGTACATCTCCAGCTTCACCGCTTCGAAGAATTCGTCGTCGTCGGCGGAGGCTTCGAAATGTTCGGCCAACCCGGCGATCCACGCCGCGGGATCGACCGCGAACGGGTTTTCCGCGCGTTCGCCATCCTTGTAGGCCCAGTGCGCGGCGACCCCGGCTTCGGCGACATCGTGCATTTCGCGCGTGCGGATCTGCACCTCCACGCGCTTGCCGTCGCGGCCCAGAACGGCGGTATGCAGGCTGCGATAGCCGTTCTGCTTGGGCTGGCTGATGTAGTCCTTGAACCGGG
>DAIPIS010000290.1:0-2398 GCA_036770665.1 Meridianimarinicoccus sp. | reverse complement strand
GCCCGGTTCGCCTCCTTCGCTTCGGCGATGGCGGCGCGCAGGGCGGCCTGTGCGGCGCGCGCTTCGGAATTGTCGAACATGATCGCCAGCACGCGGATCACACGGCCGGTGTCGTCGATCTGGGCGCGGGCCGACAGCACGACCGGCAGGATCGATCCGTCGTGGCGGATGAAATCGAACTCCGCCCCTTCGATCAGCCGGGTTTCGGTGAAGCGCGGCAGGGTTTCGGTTTCCGCCTTGCGGCGGCTGTCGGCGGTCATCAGCCGCATGACGGGCATCCCGGGCAGGTCCGCCGGGTCGGATCCCAGCGCATCGCACCAGTAGCGGCTGACGCGCGCGATCTTCCAGTCGGCGGTAGCCGAGAACATGAAGACCGGCGCCAGTTCGAAGAAGGCTTCGAAGGCGTCATCAGGGGCCGATAGCCACGTATCGAGAAGGCTTCGTTTCATTGTCGGTTTTCCGCGCGGGTGCAGCCGGTGCGAAATGACCCGGTATCGCGACTATCGCGTTTTTCTTTGCGCCTGTCGAGTCTTGCGCAGTGCTGCGGGCACGGTCAGACGCGCGTGCCCGCGAAGCGGACCTGCCAGTCGGCGCGGGTCGCGTCGTCGATCTTGGCGAACAGCACATCCGGCACCCGGAAGGCGGCACCGGGGGCAAGCCTGGACAGTGCCGCATCGACATCCTCGGGCCACGCAAGGTCCGTGCCCATGGCATCGGCCATGTCCGCCGCGGCGTCCGGGATGAAGGGTTGCGACAGCCCGGCATAGACGCCGATCAGGTTGAGCGCGAAACGGGTGATGGCGGCGGCGGCATCGGGATCGGTCTTGACCACGGTCCATGGCGCGGCATCCTGCAGGTATTCGTTGCCCAGAACCCAGATCGCGCGCAACTCTGCGGCTGCCTTGCGGATCTCTATGGCGTCCATGTGGGCGGTATAGGCGGCGAGGCGCACGCGCAGGGCGTCGGTCACGGCTGTCTCGCGTGCGCCGTAGGCCCCGGCGTCGGGCACGGTTTCGCCGAACTTCGCCCGGCAGAACTTGGTGATCCGACTGACGAAATTGCCCAGCACGTCGGCCAGATCCTTGTTCACGCTGGCCTGGAAATTCTCCCAGGTGAATTCGCTGTCCGCGCTTTCGGGGGCGTGGGACAGAAGCCACCAGCGCCAGTAATCGGCGGGCAGGATCGACAGCGCCTGGTCCATGAACACGCCGCGCCCCTGCGAGGTGGAAAACTGCCCGCCGTCATAATTGAGGTAATTGAACGACTTGATGTAATCCACCAGCTTCCACGGCTCGCCCGACCCCATGATCGTGGCGGGGAAGGACAGGGTGTGGAACGGCACGTTGTCCTTGCCCATGAACTGGACATAGCGCACGTCGGCGGCACCCTTGTCGGTGCGCCACCAGCGTTCCCATGCGGCGTCGGGCTGGCCCTGGGCTTCGGCCCATTCGGCCCCGGCGGCGATGTATTCGATGGGGGCGTCGAACCAGACGTAGAAGACCTTGCCTTCCATGCCCGGCCAGTCCTCGGTTCCCTTCCTGACCGGGATGCCCCAGTCCAGATCGCGGGTGATGCCCCGGTCCTGCAACCCGTCGCCATCGTTGAGCCATTTGCGCGCGATGGAGGTGGTGAGGATCGGCCAGTCGGTCTTGCCGTCGATCCACGCCGCGAGGTCGGCGCGCATCGCGGACTGGCGCAGGTACAAGTGCTTGGTTTCGCGCACTTCCAGATCGGTGGAGCCAGAGATCGCCGAGCGCGGGTCGATCAGGTCGGTGGGGTCGAGCTGCTTGGTGCAGTTCTCGCACTGGTCGCCGCGCGCCTTGTCGTAGCCGCAGTTGGGGCAGGTGCCTTCGATGTAGCGATCCGGCAGGAAGCGACCGTCGGCGTTGGAATAGACCTGGCGTTCAGACACTTCGCGGATCAGGCCCGCATCGGCCAGACGCCCCGCGAAATGCTGGGTCAGCCGGTGGTTCTGGGGGCTGGACGACCGCCCGAAATGGTCGAAGGACAGCCGGAAACCGCGGGCAAGCTCGGCCTGGACGGCGTGCATCTCGGCGCAGTAGTCGGCGACGGGCTTGCCGGCCTTGGCGGCGGCAAGCTCGGCGGGGGTGCCGTGTTCGTCGGTGGCGCAGAGGAACAGCACCTCGTGACCCCGCGCACGGTGGTAGCGGGCGTGCAGATCGGCGGGCAGCTGGCTGCCGACGAGGTTCCCCAAGTGCTTGATCCCGTTGATGTACGGGATCGCCGAGGTGATGAGAATCCGTGCCATCCGATGCCGTCCCCTGTGCCGTGTCCGGGCCTCGGTTACCGCAGGGCGGGGCGAAGTTCCAGCGGTCAGTGGCGGGGCGGGCGGGGTCAGTCCGCGCGTGACAGCCGCGCGCGGATGTCGAGCGTCACC
>DAIPIS010000289.1:0-2413 GCA_036770665.1 Meridianimarinicoccus sp. | reverse complement strand
CTGGACCACATCCCGGTGCTGGTGGGCGGCATCATCCCCGAAGACGACGCCCGCAAGCTGCGTGCCATGGGGGTCGCCCGCGTCTACACGCCCAAGGATTTCGAGCTGAACCGGATCATGTTCGACATCGTTGAACTGGCCGATCCCGAGGCGGTCGCCGCCGAATGATCCGCAGCGCGCGCGAAGGGCTTTTCCCCCGTGCGCGGCCCTCCCATGGTCGCGCAGGCGCCGCAAACGGGGACATGCCATGACCATCCATATCGCCGCAGCACCCGGCGACATCGCCGACACCGTCCTGATGCCGGGCGATCCGCGCCGCGCAAAGTGGGCCGCCGAGACGTTCCTGTCGGATCCGGTCTGCGTCAACGACCTGCGCGGAATGCTGGGCTATACCGGCACTTGGAACGGCCACCGGGTCACGATCCACGGGTCCGGCATGGGCATGCCGTCGCTGTCGATCTATGCCAACGAGCTTTTGCGCGACTACGGCGCGAAGACCCTGATCCGGATCGGGTCCACGGGGGCGATGCAGCATCACGTGAACCTGCGCGATCTGGTGATCGCGATGACCTGTTCCAGCGTGTCGACCCCGTCGTCGACCATCTTCCGCGAACTGCGCTATGCCCCCTGCGCCGACTATGGCCTGTTGCGCGCGGCGGTCGATGCGGCGGCGGCGAAGGGCGTGCCGACCCATGTGGGGGGCATCTATTCATCGGACACGTTCTATGACGAACGGCCCGACCTGAACGACCAGATGACCCGTCACGGGATCCTCGCCGTGGAAATGGAGGCGGCCGAGCTTTACACCCTCGCCGCCCGGCACAATGCGCGGGCGCTCGCGATCCTGACCGTCAGCGACCACCTTCTGACCGGCGCCGCACTGGAAAGCCGCGCGCGGGAAAACAGCTTCGCCGACATGGTCGAGATCGCGCTGACGGCAGCCTTCGCCTGACTTTGGTTCAGGTTAGGCCGCGTTCGCGCTTCAGGCAGGCGCGCGGCGGCATGTTGTCCGGGCAGAACGTGTCGGCCCCGCAGGACACGCAGACGAAATACCGTCCCTCCGGCGTGTCGCGGCTGCGATCCTCGCGCCAGCGACAGTTTCGGGTGCGTTGCCGTGCGCGAAAGGTCACGAGCATCCAGATGAACACGCCGACCGCAAGGATGATCAGGAGCGGCATCGGGTCAGGCCACCGTTGCCAGATGGCCCGCCAACCCCAACGCAAACCCCGCGATGGCGCCGAACGGCGGGGCCCATGCGTTCTCCAGCGGCACCTGCGGCGCGACGTCCTCGAACAGCAGGTACAGGATGCCGCCCGCCGAGAACAGCATCAGGACGCCGAGCAGCGCCGAGTCCGTGTCGATCATCGTCAGGCCGACGAACGCCATCAGCGGCCCCAGCGGCACCATGGCGGCAAACAGGATCAGGATGCGTCGGCTGGACCAGCCGTTGCTGCCCTGCATCTCGCGGAACGCATTGAAGCCTTCGGGCAGGTTCTGCAGGGCAATGAGCCCCGCCAGAAGAAGCGCCGTGTTCGGGTCGCCAACCAGCATCGCGCCCAGAGCCAGCGCCTCGGGCAGGTAATCCAGCATCATGGCCAGAAACTGCGCGACATGGCCACCGCGCCGCGCCAGCGCGCGATCGACGAAGGCAAACGCCACACCACCCGCCAGAAAGATCAGCGGGGCCGCCACAGGATGCACGCGGTCGGCACCTTCGGGCACCAGCACCAGCGCCACGGCGGACAACAGCGCACCCGCCCCGAACGCCATGATCCCGTGGGTCAGCGCGATGGCGGTCGGGTCCGGCCCGAGGCGGCGAAACGTCCCGAGCCAACCGCCAAACGGAATGGCCGCCCCGGCAAGGGCGGCCAGCAGAATTCCGGTCAGCAGCATCGCGCCATCACACGTGCCGTTCCACCATCATCTTCTTGATGGACCCGATCGCCTTGGCCGGGTTCAGTCCCTTGGGGCAGGTCTTGGCGCAGTTCATGATCGTGTGGCAACGATAGAGCTTGAACGGGTCTTCCAGATCGTCCAACCGTTCGCCCGTCGCCTCGTCCCGGCTGTCGATGATCCAGCGATAGGCATGGAGCAGCGCGGCAGGCCCGAGGTACCGATCCCCGTTCCACCAGTAGGACGGGCAGGATGTCGAACAGCAGGCGCACATCACGCATTCATAGAGCCCGTCGAGCTTTTCGCGGTCTTCGACCGACTGCCGCCATTCCTTGGCGGGCGTGTTGGTCTTGGTTTCCAGCCACGGCATGATCGACGCATGCTGCGCATAGAAATGCGTGAGGTCCGGCACAAGGTCCTTGACCACCGGCATGTGCGGCAGCGGATAGATCTTCACGTCGCCCTTGATCTCGTCCATGCCGTAGATGCAGGCGAGCGTGTTGATCCCGTCGATGTTCAT
>DAIPIS010000288.1:0-2414 GCA_036770665.1 Meridianimarinicoccus sp. | reverse complement strand
GGTCATGCCTGCCCGGTCGCCATCACGATCTGCGTCCAGACGGCGCAATCGTCGATCACGGTCCAGTCGCGGCGCACCCCGCGCGGGCCGAATTCCACCTGCGTCATGCCCGCCACATGGAGAAAGCAGCCGGTCGGCGCGCCGAACCGGCCCGGCCCGTCATGGCGCCCGTAGAGCGACCAGCGCACGGCGGCTTGCGGGGCCTCGAACGGGCGGGCGGCGCCGTGCCGGTGTTCGATCCGGAACGCCGCCGACGGCAGGGCCGCCCGCAGCCCCGCCCAGAACGCCCGCGCAGGGGCAGCCCCGAGCCCGGTGACGCCGCCCGGCAAGACATGGGCGCAGGCCGGATCGCTGCCCCGGTCGAGCGTGGCGAGATCGCCGTCCATGATCCGGCGCAGCCGGTCGGCCAGCGTCTCCCCCCGCTCGCAGCGGCGCGACCGGGGGCTGCGCGCCACATAGGGCCCGTCCGGGTCGGTGTCCGGTGTCAGCGGCGGCGGCATCCGGTCGGGTCCGCCCGCCGCGCGCAGGCGTGCGCGCGCCCAGTCCGCCGGGTGCGGTCCGCGCGCCTGCGCCAGCGCGCCGCCGCTGTCGCGCAGGATCCAGCCGTCGAGCACCTGTCCGTGGCCGCACCACAGATCGGCCATCACCCGTTCGCGGATGTCCCGCGCGGCTCCGTCGCCGGACCCCGGCGACAGGCGCCCGGTCAGGCTGCCCCGCAGCGACAGGATCGCCCCGTCCGCGGGCGGTTGATCCATGTCCATCGCCGCCAGCGCGCGGGGGCAGATGTCTGCGGGCGTGGTCGTGCTGGCCAGCGTGTTCTCGGCGAAATAGGCGAGGGTCCGGTAGCGGCCCAGATCGGCGAGGGCGGCAGCCATGACCGCGCCCGGCCCCGTGGCGACGCCGGGCCCGGTGCGCAGGACGGCGGCGGGGTGAATCGCAACATCGAGCGCGGCGAGATCGCCATCGATCCAGCCGGCCCCCAGCACGCCGTGCCCGAGCACGGCATCGGCATGGAGCGGGTCCGCCTGCACGGCGTCCGGATGCGGGGCGGCGACAAGGACCGGGTCGCCGCGCGTCGCGCGGACGGCAGACCCGCGCGACGACGCCGCACGCGGCCCATCTGCGCGCGACCCGTCCCCGGACGATCCGGCGTCGTGCAACCCGTCCGCCCGATGCGCGTCGTGCCCGGGCGTCCCTTGGCGATCGTGCCGATAGGCGGTGGCGCGGGGTCCGCTGCCGCGGAACGCCGGCGCCGCAGGGTCCGGGCGGCCTGCATCCGGACCGTCCGCGCGGCGGCTCCACACAGGGTCGCCCGCGCGGCCATTGCGGGCGGCGTCCGCATGATCGGTCGGGGCTGTCGGGTCGCACGCCCCCGCCTGTGCCCGCCCCCGACCCGGCCGCCCGCCGGTGTCGCGCGGCGGGTCCGGATCGCGCCATGCATCTGCGGCCCGGTCGTGATCGTCGTCACGGGTCGGGCGGTCATGGGCGCTGTGCGGGGGCTGTCGGGTCGATCGCATCATGCCCCCGGCTTACGCCCGAGTCGGTAAATTTTCCCCCAATATCGCCATGGGAACGCGCGCGGGCGGGAGCCCGAGGCCGCCATGGGCACGGGCGCGGGCGTCAGCCCGCCGGGCCCAACGGGAGCCGCGCCCGCACGGGCGCGCGCGACGGGCGGGAGCCCCCCTGTCCGATTTCCTGTCCGGTTGCCTGTCCGGCACCGCCGTCAGGGCGTCACCCAGCGCCCCTGCCAGTTGCGGCTTCGGCTGTATTGCGCGCGGTGGTGCATGTCGCGCCCAAGGTGCAGCGCGTCGATCTCGCGTACGGTGCAGGTCATCACCGCGAACCGTTTCTGGTCGGGCGTCACCGTCAGGGCTTCGGGGCAGGCCATGCCCTGTCCCGGTTCGTCCCCGTTGCCGTAGACCCGGCGCGACGGTTCCGGGATGCGCCGCCATTCGGGGGCGACGCAATCGCCGGTATCGATGCCGATCTCGCATTTCAGGCGGATCTGCAGGTGCGCCTGCGCGTCCCACACGAGCAGGGTCGCACGCGGATCGGCCCGCAGTTCCGCCACCTTGGCGGACATCGTGTCGGTGTGCGCAAAGAGCTTTCCGGCCGCGCGGTCCGCGCCGCGCAGCACGACCATCCGCGCCTCGGCCCCGCCGGTCTGCCCGGCCGTGGCCAGCGCCACATGGCGTGCCGCGGCATGGCGGACGTGCACGCCCTTGACCAGCGTGTCCCAGACCCGGGTGTGCAGGGTGTCGAGATCGGTCCACCAGTCACTCATACCCTGTCATCTCCAGATACCCGATCCCGTCATGGCTGCCCGACACGAACACGGGCCCTTCCCAGTAGGGCACGTTCAGCCCCATCCATGACAGGCGATTTAGCGGTGTGGTGACGATGTCCACCCCGCC
>DAIPIS010000287.1:0-2419 GCA_036770665.1 Meridianimarinicoccus sp. | reverse complement strand
AGCGTTCCGTCCAGGTCGAAGACAAGCGTGCGCATGGGCACTCCTTCAGGATTCCGCGGATCGATGTAAGGCTTTGTCGCGCAACGTGACAGGCCCGGGGCTTGCGAGCCGGGCCGCGACGGGTAGAAGAACCGCACCCGCAGCGGAGGGCCCGATGCCGACCCATCTTATCGTGCTGGCCGCAGGCCGGAGCACGCGCATGAACTCGGATCTGCCCAAGGTGTTGCACCCGCTGGGGGGGGTGCCGCTGTTTGTCCATGCGGTCGAGGCGGGTCGCGCGCTGGACCCGGACCGCATCGTGCTGGTCACCGGCCACGGGTCGGATGCCGTCACGGCGGCGGCACATGCGTTCGCCGAGGGGGTCGAGATCGCCCACCAGGCAGATCAGCTGGGCACGGGCCATGCCGTGCAGCAGGCCCTGCCGCTTCTGGACGGCCTGTCGGGAAAAGTGATCGTCCTCTACGGCGACACCCCCTTCATCACGCACGAGACGCTGGAGCGCCTTGCCGCCTCGCCTGCGGACGTGACGGTGCTGGGGTTTCACACCGACAGCCGGCCACAGCGCTACGGGCGTCTGGTGATGGAGGGGGAACGCCTGCGACGCATCGTCGAATACAAGGACGCGACGGAGGCCGAGCGCGCGATCCCGCTGATCAACAGCGGCGTGGTGGCGTGCGATCTGGCGGTGCTGGGCGACCTTGTGGCGGGGCTTCGCAACGACAACGCGGCCGGCGAATACTACCTGACCGACATCGTTGCCGAGGCGAACGCCCGCGGGCTGACCGCCGGCGTCGTCCTCTGCCCCGAGGCCGAGACGCTCGGCATCGACACACGCGCCGGTCTGGCCGAGGCCGAGGCGCTGTTCCAGTCCCGCGCGCGCGCCGCCGCGCTGGAGGCGGGCGTGACGCTGATCGCACCCGACACGGTGCATTTCGCGCAGGACACCCTGATCGGCCGCGACGCGGTGGTGGAACCCTACGTCGTCTTCGGCCCCGGCGTGACCGTCGAATCGGGCGCCCGCATCCGGGCCTTCAGCCATCTGGAAGGGTGCCATGTGGGCGATGGCGCCGTGGTCGGCCCCTACGCCCGCCTGCGCCCCGGGGCGGAACTGGGCGATGGCGCGCATGTGGGCAATTTCGTCGAGGTCAAGGCGGCGCGGCTGGGCGACGGGGTGAAGGCCAACCACCTGTCCTACATCGGCGATGCGGACGTGGGCGCGGGCACCAACATCGGCGCAGGCACCATCACCTGCAACTACGACGGCGTGTCGAAACACCGCACGGTGATCGGGCGGGGGGCCTTCATCGGGTCGGACACGATGCTGGTCGCCCCGGTCACGGTCGGCGACGGCGCGATGACGGCCTCGGGGTCGGTCATCACCCGCGACGTGCCCCCGGGCGATCTGGCCGTGGCCCGCGCCCGGCAGGACAACAAGCCCGGTTTCGCGACCCGCCTGTTCGACAAGCTGCGCGCTGCCCGCGCACGGAAGGGGTAGCGCCGATGTGCGGCATCGTCGGGATCCTGGGGCAGCACGAGGTCGCGCCCCTGCTGGTCGAATCGCTGAAGCGGCTGGAATACCGGGGTTATGACAGTGCCGGGATCGCCACCGTCGCGGGCGGCGCGCTCGATCGGCGCCGTGCCGTGGGCAAGCTGATCAACCTGTCCGATCATCTGGTACACCACCCCCTGCAAGGGCTGGCCGGGATCGGCCACACCCGCTGGGCCACCCACGGCGCGCCCAGCGAAGGCAACGCCCACCCGCACATGGCAGGCCGCGTCGCCGTGGTGCACAACGGCATCATCGAGAACTTCCGCGGCTTGCGCGAAGATCTCGCCGCGCGCGGGATCGCGTACCACACCGACACCGACACCGAGGTGATCGCGCTGCTGACCGAGGCGCACATGGCCGAGGGCATGGACCCGGTCGCCGCCGCCTTCGCCACCATCGACCGGCTGCAGGGGGCATGGGCGCTCGCCTTCCTGTTCCGGGGCGAGGATGACCTGATCGTCGCCGCGCGACACGGCAGCCCGCTGGCCATCGGGCATGGGGACGGCGAGATGTTCGTGGGGTCGGACGCCATCGCACTGGCGCCGCTCACCGACCGCATCACCTATCTGGAAGAAGGCGACCGCGCCGTGGTGCGCCGCTCGGGCGTCACCATCACCGATGCGCGCGGCGCGCGGGCCAACCGGGCGGTGCGCACGATCGCCCCCGGCGCGGCGCAGGCCGACAAGTCCGGCCACCGCCACTTCATGATGAAGGAGATCGCCGAACAGCCCGCCACCCTCGCCGCGTCGCTGACGGCCTACATCGCGCCCGACGGCACCGGCCTGACCCTGCCCGCCCTGCCCGACTTCGCGGAAGTGGACCGCGTGGTGATGGTCGCCTGCGGGACCGCCTTCTATGCCTGCCTCGCCG
>DAIPIS010000286.1:0-2423 GCA_036770665.1 Meridianimarinicoccus sp. | reverse complement strand
GCGAGCGGGCTGTAGACGCTCACCACGCGCCCGTCTTGCCGGTGGAATCCGTCGATCTTCAGCACGCGCCGCCCGGCCCACGTCGCACCATAGGCGTCGGGCGGGGCCACGGGGTCAAGCCGCTCGACGTAGAGCCCCCCGACCCGCTGCACTTCCAGCTTGTGCTTGTGCCCGAGGTAAGCGTGCCGGTGCGGGCAGGCGCTCCAGAACGAGCACACATCAGCCACCCGGTGCGCGAAGTCGCTGACGCTCCCCTTGTCGCCATGGTGGCCGAAAAGCCCGACGCTGCCCCACTGGAACATGAAGAGGTCCATCGGGCTCATGTCAATTTCGACGCGCTGGACCTTGCGATACCGCTGCTCGAGTGCGAAGGCCAGGATCAGGTGCGAGTGCTCGTCATGGTTTCCGCGCAAGATCCGGACGCGGACCCGCTTGTGCTTGGCAAGCAGCATGTCGATCGCCGCGGAAATGACCGCGATGGACGAGGAGATGACCTTGTGCAGCCTGTTGTCGACATCCAGCGAATGACGCGAGCGCGGCGTCTGCGCCGTGTTGTCGTCCGCGTGATAGAAGTCGCCTCCGATGAGAAGCACGGCGGTATCGGCCAGCGGCGCAAGATCGAGGACCGTGGCGAAGCCGTCGATGATGTCCTGCGCGGCTAGTTTCAGGTCGTAGTCATGGGCGCCGGTTTCGAGGCCCCAAGCCTTCATGCCCCAGTGAACGTCGTAGAGTGGGACCACGTTGCAGAGGTCGTCCGCGACACGCCGCGGGGCCGGCACGGGCGTGGCGGGCGCAAGTCCGTCGAACGCCGCCCTTATTTCCTGCAGAACGCTCTGGCGCTCGGCCTCTGGAAGCCGCCAAAACACCGTGTCGAATGAGCCATCCTCGCCCTCGACGCGGCGGTATCCGAACCTCGCACTGGACGCTGACACCCCGGTGGAGGCGAGCGCGGCCTGAATTCCGGGGTCAAGCGCCTTCCGCTCCATGAGCGCCCGCGCCTCGGGCCGGTCCGAGATCCAGTGACGGAAGCTGCTGGCTTTGACCGTGCCGAGGATGCGCGCAATTTCCGCCGCGGACTTGCCCTGCGGCCCGTAGAGGCGGATCGCCTCCCATCGCCGCGCATCTTCGTCAGGTGTCAGAGTGACCACGGGCCATCATCCTCTGCAATTCCGACGACAGGCGGGCGACAAGGTAGGCGTAGAGCCGGGGATCGGGCGGCAGGACGACGATCTCGCGTCCGAGCCGGTCGAAGACGCGGATGCCCTGCGTAGGCGAGACCTCGGGCATCGGCGCGGTCTGGATCAGGTCGAAGCGGTGATCGGGATCGTCAGTCATCGTGGCCCCACGGCATAGGCGGCGAGCGCCGCGTGTTTCTCCCCGCACTCGCGAAGGGCGGCCCGATCCCGGCCCCACCATGTCTCGACCTCGCCCTGCGTCGCGTCGCGCTCGGGCAGCGCCAGAGGTGCCGCGCAGGGCGCCGTCAGGCTGGGCGGCGGGGGAAGCGGCCTAGAAGCGATTGAGCCGCTCGAGCACGCGCCCAGGAAGGCTAGCGCGGCCAGCGTCAGGATCGGCTTGGGCGGCATTTTGAAGCTCCGTTGCAAGGCGGTTTCGCTCGGCCTGGATGGTCAGACGGGCGCGCTCGGCCCCGTCAGCCCGGTCGCGCTCCTCGATGTAGAGGTTCTGAAGATCCAGCATCTCGCGGACGTGGGCGCGCTCTTCATGGGACCGGCCGAGGAAGTAGGCCCAGCCGAGGGCGGCAAGGAGGGCGGCGAGTCCGAGGCCAGCGAGCATGGTGCGGGGTCCGATCATGGTCATGCCAGTGTGTCCATCCGGCGCAGAAGTTCGTCCGGGCCGATCCGGCTGTGAATGCCGCGAAGCTTGCCGTTGCTGTCGACCTTCCAGATCGGCACGGACTTTTCGGGGTATGCGCCGGTCGTGAACAGGCGATGCTCGTCCACCCGGCGGCCTCGGATTTCCGGCGGTCGTATCCACCCGAAGAAGTGCCGGGCCGCGTCGGGCTCGCCCGCATTCAGCGCCGCCGTGAGCTGCGCCTTGAAGATGCCGCCCGTGTTGAAATCGAAGGACACGAGCGCGTCGAACTCGTGTTGACGAAGTGGCGCCTTTACCGCGGACCGCACCCGGCGCTCGTACTTGATGAGGTCGGCCCTGAACACCCGAAAGACTTCCTCGAGTGCGGCGTCAAGATGCTTCGGCATTCCCCGCGGAAGGTCTGCCGGGATCGGCTCGCCCGCCGCCGCGGTGTGGCCGATCCCCCATGTCAGAACGCCCACACTGTCGAGGTAGGGAGCGGGCACGATGCCTTCGTGGCAAGCCAAGGCGACGATCCCGCGCGGCGAGACGCGCAGGACGGGCGCAGGACGGGCAGGAGCCGGGCTCGCGCTGTCCGGGTGCGTCGGGCGCGA
>DAIPIS010000285.1:0-2426 GCA_036770665.1 Meridianimarinicoccus sp. | reverse complement strand
CGCCGTTCTGGTCCTGCTTCGCGCGGGCCTTGCCCAGCACGACCGGGTTCACCGCCTCCAGGTGGCTGGGGTTCGCGGTCAGCGACAGGTGCACCGTGTTGCCGTCGAATTCCCGGTCTGAACTGGCGCCCAGATGGTACTTCACGTCACCCGATCCGTCCACGTCCTCGGGCTTGAAACTGCCGCCCTGGAACTCGTTGAAGATCGCGCGATAGGGCTTGGCCATCACGTTCGACAGCACCGACAACCGGCCCCGGTGGGGCATGCCCACGACGATCTCGCGCACGCCCAAGGCGCCGCCGCGCTTGATGATCTGCTCCATCGCGGGGATCAGGCTTTCGCCGCCGTCCAGCCCGAACCGCTTGGTGCCCATGTACTTCACATGCAGGAACTTCTCGAAGCCCTCGGCTTCGACCAGCTTGTTCAGGATCGCCTGACGCCCGCGCCGGGTGAACTTGATCTCCTTGTCGAAGCCCTCGATCCGTTCCTTCAGCCATGCCGCCTGTTCGGGGTCGGAAATGTGCATGTACTGGAGCGCGAAGGTGCCGCAATAGGTGCGCTTCACGATTTCGAGGATCTGGCGCATCGTGCCGACCTGAAGCCCCAGCACATTGTCGAGAAAGATCGGGCGATCCAGGTCCGTGCCGTCGAAGCCGTAGGATTTCGGGTCCAGTTCCGGGTGCGGAACCTGACTGCGCATGCCCAGCGGATCGAGATCCGCCACCAGATGCCCCCGGATCCGGAACGCCCGGATGATCATCAGCGCGCGGATGCTGTCGAGCACGGCGCGCTGGACCTGCGTGTCGCTCAGACTGATCCCGGCTTCCGCGGCCTTGGCCTTGATCTTGTCGCCGGCGGCCTTCGCTTCCTTTGCGGGTGCTGCAATGGGTATCGGCCACTGGCCGTCCAGCGCTGCGGTCAGATCGTCGTCGGGCACCGGCGGCCAGTCCGCGCGCGCCCAGCTTGGGCCCTGCGCGTCGGCCTGCACGACGCGGTCGTCATCGCCAAGCGCGCGGAAGAATTCGGCCCAGGCCGCGTCCACGCTGGCCGGGTCGGTGGCATACCGGGCGTAAAGCTGTTCGATGTATTCCGCATTGTGCCCCTGCAGGAAGCTGGAGGCGTGAAACACGTCATTCGGGGAGTGTTCGGTCATGGCGTAACCTCGTGGGGATTGGGTCCATAGGCGTTCGGGCCGGGTTGGGACGGGCGCAGGAGCCAGTAAAGAACGATGAAGGGGGACAGCAGGAACAGGATCATCACCGCGAACAGGGCCAGCATCGCGGGTCCTTCCAGCGCAGGGACCTGTGCAAGCCCAGTGCCGCCCAGCAGCGACGTGACGAACCCAAGCCCGAGGATGATCGTCACCGGATAGAGAAGATAAAGACCCATGCGCCCGGTATCGTGCATCCGCCGCCATCCGGCCGCAAGGCTGGGCAGCAACGTCGCCACACCGAAGATCAAGCCGATCGGGCCACCATCCTCGGCGTCATCGCCGAAAAGGATCATGTCCAGCGCCGCGGCCACCATGGACCCGAGCCATACCGCGCCCGCGAACCACCAGAATTCCGACCGCGCGGCGCGGCCGGAAAACGTGGCGTAGTTGCGAAGGCACGTCGCGATGGCCTGTTGTGGTCCCAAGGGTCTGGTCTTTCACCCGCTCATGCGCGGGTTCGGGGTGGTGTGCGCCCGGCGCGCGCTGCGCAGGCTTCGGGATCAGTCGTTCGGGACAGGGTTGCCCGAACGGTCATAGCTTGCAAGACAGGTCGCCGTGACCTGGACCTGGCCCGACGGCAGGGTCTCCGGCGGCGTCGTCCGCGTGACCTCGGCCCCGCCGCAGCGGGCCCGCGCCTGCGCCAACGCCTCGGCGTCGGTCAGCGAACCGGGGGCGTATTGCACGCTGACCGTGGTGCTTTCCGTGCGTCCGGTGGGCACCGTGACGCACCCGGCAAGACCGGCCGTCAGCAGCAGCGAAACCGCAGCTGCCCCCCGCCGGACCTGCCGGGCCCGGATCACGTGCCGATCGCCTTCAGCACGGCCTCGCCCAGACCCGCGGGGCTGTCGGCCACCACGATGCCCGCGCGCTGCATGGCTTCGATCTTGTCCTCGGCACCGCCCTTGCCACCGGCGACGATGGCACCGGCATGGCCCATCCGGCGACCCGGAGGTGCGGTGCGCCCGGCGATGAAGCCCGCGGTCGGTTTCCAGCGGCCGCGCTTCTTCTCGTCCGCGAGGAACTGCGCCGCGTCTTCCTCGGCGGACCCGCCGATTTCGCCGATCATGATGATCGACTGCGTCTCGTCATCCGCAAGGAACCATTCCAGCACGTCGATATGTTCCGTGCCCTTGATCGGGTCGCCGCCGATGCCGACGCAGGTGGATTGCCCCAGCCCCGCCGCCGTGGTCTGCGCCACCGCTTCATAGGTCAG
>DAIPIS010000284.1:0-2441 GCA_036770665.1 Meridianimarinicoccus sp. | reverse complement strand
TCGATGCTGGCCTTGGCATCGCCATAGAACATCCGCGTGTTTTCCTTGAAGAACAACGGGTTCTCGATCCCGGAATAGCCGGTGCCCTGGCCGCGCTTGGACACGAACACCTGCTTGGCCTTCCACACTTCGAGAACCGGCATGCCCGCGATGGGGCTGTTCGGATCCTCCTGCGCGGCCGGGTTCACGATGTCGTTCGACCCGATCACGATCACCACGTCCGTGCTGGGAAAATCTTCATTGATTTCATCCATTTCCAGCACGATGTCATAGGGAACACGGGCTTCGGCGAGCAGCACGTTCATGTGCCCCGGCAAACGCCCGGCGACCGGATGGATCGCGAACCGCACCTCTTTTCCCTTTGCCCGCAAGCGCTTGGTCAGTTCGCTGACGGATTGCTGCGCCTGCGCCACCGCCATGCCATAGCCCGGCACGATCACCACGCTGTCCGCATCGTCCAGTGCCGCCGCCACGCCATCCGCGTCGATCGCGATCTGCTCGCCCTCGATTTCCGCCGCAGGCCCCTGCGCGCCCCCGAAACCGCCCAGGATCACGCTGACAAAGCTGCGATTCATCGCCTTGCACATGATGTAGGACAGGATCGCACCGCTGGAGCCCACAAGCGCGCCGACCACGATCAGAAGGTCGTTGCCAAGGCTGAACCCGATCGCCGCCGCCGCCCAGCCCGAGTAGCTGTTGAGCATCGACACCACCACGGGCATGTCGGCCCCGCCGATGCCCATGATCAGGTGGTAGCCGATGAACAGCGCCGCGAGCGTCATCAGGAACAAGGGCACGAACCCGCCGGTGGAGAAGTACCACACGAGGCACAGCACCCAGACCGCCGCGGCGGCGATGTTGAGCATGTGTCCGCCGGGCAGTTTCGTGGCGGCGCTCGACAGCTTTCCGGCCAGCTTGCCATAGGCGACAACCGATCCGGTGAAGGTCACGGCCCCGATCAGGATGCCGAGATACAGTTCCACCCGCAGGATGTTCTGCTCGACGATGTCCTTCTTGGCGATCAGCGCGCCGAAGCCGCGCAGGCCTTCGCGCGCCGCGTCGTCCATGGCCAGCACGCGCACCAGTTCGAAATGCGCGTTGTAGCCCACGAACACCGCCGCAAGGCCCACCAGCGAATGCATGGCCGCCACAAGCTCCGGCATGCCGGTCATCTGCACGCGCACCGCCAGTTGCCAGCCGATCAGCCCGCCCGCCGCGATCAGGATCAGCGAGATCGGCCAGAGCCCCTCGCCCGGTCCCATCAGTGTCGCGACAACCGCCAGCGCCATGCCGACGATCCCGTACCAGACGGCCCGCTTCGCGCTTTCCTGCCCCGACAGCCCGCCAAGGCTGAGGATGAAGAGAACGGCCGCGACCACATAGGCCGCTGTCGTGAATCCGAATTCCATTTGTCCGGTCCCTTCTTACGATTTCTGGAACATGGCGAGCATGCGCCGTGTCACGAGGAAGCCGCCGAAAATGTTGATGCCCGCCATGAACACCGACAGGGCAGCCAGCAGGATCACGAGGAACGACCCTGATCCGATCTGCATGAGCGCGCCCAGGATGATGATCGACGAAATGGCGTTGGTGATCGCCATCAGCGGCGTGTGAAGCGAATGGCTCACGTTCCAGATCACCTGGAAGCCCACGAACACCGCCAGAACGAACACGATGAAGTGCTGCATGAAGCTCGCCGGGGCCACCAGCCCGACGCCGAGCAGGATCACGGCCCCCGCGACAAGCAGTGTCACCTGCTGGCGTGTCTGCGCCGCGAAGGCGACACTTTCGGCGGCACGCTTTTCTTCGGGCGTGAGTTCCTTCGCCTTTTCCTTGGGGGCTGCGGCCGCGATGGCCTTGACCTTGGGCGGCGGCGGCGGGAACGTGATCTCGCCCTTGTGGCAGACCGTGGCGCCGCGGATCACGTCGTCGTCCATGTTGTGCACGACCTGCCCGTCCTTGCCGGGCGTCAGGTCTGCCATCATGTGGCGGACGTTCGTGGAATAGAGCGTGCTGGCCTGCGTGGCCATGCGGCTGGGGAAGTCGGTGTAGCCGATGATGGTGACACCGTTGTCGGTGACGATCTTCTGATCCGCGACGGTCAGCTTGCAGTTGCCGCCCCGTTCGGCGGCCAGATCCACGATGACCGAACCGGGCTTCATCGCCGCGACCATGTCACGGGTCCAAAGCTCCGGTGCCTCCCGGTTCGGGATGAGGGCCGTGGTGATGACGATGTCAACCTCGGGCGCCTGTTCGCGAAAAAGCTTCAGTTGCGCTTCGCGGAACTCGGGGCTCGATGGCGCGGCATAGCCGCCGGTGGCCGCACCGTCCTGGCTTTCCTCGAAATCGAGGAACAGGAATTCGGCCCCCATGGATTCGATCTGCTCGGCCACTTCGGGGCGCACGTCGAAGGCGCGCACGATGGCCCCCAGCGACGTGGC
>DAIPIS010000069.1:0-10953 GCA_036770665.1 Meridianimarinicoccus sp. | reverse complement strand
CCGTTCCGCATCCTGCGCAGCGTCAAGAACCGCTTCGGCCCCGCGGACGAGATCGGCGTGTTCGAGATGACCGGCAAGGGGCTGGCGCAGGTCGCCAACCCGTCCGCGCTGTTCCTGGCGGACCGGGGCGTGCCCGCCGCCGGGTCGGCGGTGTTCGCGGGGATCGAAGGCACCCGGCCGGTGCTGTGCGAGTTTCAGGCGCTGGTGGCTCCGGCCCCCCATGGCACCCCGCGCCGGTCGGTCGTGGGCTGGGATGGCGGGCGGCTGGCGATGATCCTCGCGGTGCTCGAATCCCGCGCGGGCATCCCCTTTGCCGGGCTCGACGTGTACCTGAACGTCGCGGGCGGGTTGCGGGTGACGGAACCGGCGGCGGATCTGGCGGTGGCGGCGGCGTTGTTGTCGGCGCGCGAGGATGTGGCCCTGCCGCCCGAGACGGTGGTTTTCGGCGAGATCAGCCTGTCGGGTGCGGTTCGCCCGGTGACGCAGGCCGAAAACAGGTTGAAAGAGGCCGAGAAACTTGGTTTTTCCAAGGCGATTCTGCCCGCGGGGGGCAAGGCCGCATCAACGGCGGCGATGGCCCTGTCCCCGCAGGCCGATCTGACCGGCTTTGTCGGTGATATCTTCGGGGCTGGTTAGAGCGGCGCAAGGGAGTACGGAATGGACGGGTTCACGATCGTGGACGGAGTGGTTGCGGCCGTGATCGTGGTCTCGGCGCTGTTGGCCTATTCGCGCGGCTTCGTGCGCGAGGTGATGGCGATCGCGGGCTGGGTGGCGGCGGCGGTCCTTGCCTTCCTGTTCGCCGCGCAGGCCGAACCGCTGGTGAAGGAAATCCCCTATGTGGGCGATTTCCTGCGCGGATCCTGCGAATTGTCGATCATCGCGGCGTTTTCGGTCGTGTTCGCGCTCGCATTGGTGGTGGTGTCGCTGTTCACGCCGCTGTTTTCGACGGTGGTGCAGCGGTCGGCGCTGGGGGGCATCGACCAGGGGCTGGGGTTCGTGTTCGGCGCGCTGCGGGGCATCCTTCTGGTGGCGGTTGCGCTCGTGGTCTATGACCGGGTCCTCGCCGGCGGTTCCGTGGCCATGGTCGACACCAGCCGCACGGTGCAGGTGTTCGCCACCGTGTCGGGCGATCTGGAGGCGTGGGTGCCCGAAGACGCGCCGGGCTGGATCCTGCTGCGTTACGAGGAACTTGTGGGCAGTTGCGGGACCGATGCCTGACCGATGCCTGACCGCTGCCTGAAAGATGCCTGACCCTTTGGGGTCAGGCTTCGTTGGTGGACACGCGGGCGTCGCCGCTGCCGTCGGCGATCTGCCCGGTCGGTCGCCCCGCCGTAAGCGGCCAGCGCGCGCCCAGAAGCCGCTTGCGGTCCAGTCGCATCACGTTGACGCTGTTGGACTGGTTGCCGCCCAGCACGTGGAAATGGGTTGGATCCTCTCCGTGGTAGAAGCCCACATGGCCCTGCCAGCCGGATTTCTTGACGCGCCAGAACACCAGCACCGCGCCCACCTGCGGCGTGCAGTCTTCGCCGAAGCGCAGCCAGTTGCGCGCCCCGAGCGGGTTCGCGGGCAGGGGTTCGTCGCCCAGGGCCGACCCGATGCAATGACCCACGAACAGCCCGCACCACGGGATGTCGTCGTCGGCGTAGTCGATGTCGATGGTGTCGGCCATGGCGAGGATGAGCGGGTTCGATCCGGGACCGGCGATTTCGCGGGTGCCGATCAGGCGGATCGCTTCGCCGTACCACGGCATGTCGTCCGAGACGGGGCGTTCGCCGGGGGCTTCGGCGCCGAACAGGGCCACCCGGGTGCGCGGCCCGACGATCCCGTCCGCCACCAGCCCGCGGGATTCCTGGAACCGCTTGACCGCGGTCGTGGTCATGCGTCCGCGGATGCCGTCGATCGGGCCGGGGTTGAAGCCGAGCTTCGTCAGGCGGCGCTGTACGTTCTTCCAGTCGTCCGGGGTCATCGGGTGTCTCCCTGTTGGATGTGTCGCAGCGTAACCCGAAACGCCAGCCCGTTGCAGGTCCGAAAATCCGGATCATCGGCCCTGCGCGGTGGGCGTTGATGGGGTGCGATGTGATCGTTTCGTGACAGCGCCGGGCAATCGGGTTAAGGGTCCCGCATCCCCTTGCCGGAATCGGAGTTCGCGCCCGTGTCGCTCGACGCCAGACCATTTTCGGACCATCGCGAGACGGCCCAGCGCCTGCCGCGCCACCCCTTCGACCCGGACGGCGACAAGCTGCGGGAGGAGTGCGGCGTCTTCGGGGTCATCGGCACGTCGGAGGCCGCGAACTTCGTGGCGCTGGGGCTGCATGCGTTGCAGCACCGCGGGCAGGAGGCGGGCGGGATCGTCAGCCATCATGCCGATGTCGGGTTCAATTCGGTGCGCCGATTCGGCTATATCCGTGACAACTTCACCAAGCAGTCGGTGATGGACAAGCTGCCGGGGTCGCTGGCGATCGGGCATGTGCGGTATTCCACGTCGGGGTCCAAGGGCAACACGCAGATCCGCGACGTGCAGCCGTTCTTCGGCGAGTTTTCCATGGGGGGGGCCGCGATCGCCCACAACGGGAACATCACCAACGCCGACGCGCTGCGCCGCGAGCTGATCGAGCGGGGGTCGATCTTTCAGTCGAGCAGCGACAGCGAGTGCATCATCCACCTGATGGCGCGGTCGTTGCAGCGTGACATCCCCGAGCGGATGAAGGACGCGCTGCGCCGGGTGGAGGGGGCGTTCAGCATCGTGGCGATGACGCGCACCAAGCTGATCGGCGTGCGCGATCCCCTGGGGGTGCGGCCGCTGGTGCTGGGGCGGGTCGGCGACGGCTATGCGTTGTCGTCGGAAACCTGCGGGCTCGACATCATCGGCGCGGAACTGGTGCGCGAGATCGAGCCGGGCGAGATGGTGGTGATTTCGGGCGATGGCGTGCAGAGCTATTTCCCGTTCGAGCGCAAGCCGGGGCGGTTCTGCATCTTCGAGCATGTGTATTTCTCGCGCCCCGATTCGATCCTTGGGGGGCGGTCGGTCTATGAAACGCGCCGCGCCATCGGGGTGGAACTGGCCAAGGAGGCCCCGGTCGATGCCGATCTGGTGGTGCCGATCCCCGACAGCGGCACGCCCGCGGCGGTGGGCTATGCCGCCGAAAGCGGGCTGCCCTTCACGCTGGCGATCACGCGCAACCAGTACGTGGGGCGGACCTTCATCGAACCCACGGAGCAGATCCGCAACATGGGCGTGCGGCTGAAGCTGAACGTGAACCGGTCGCTGGTGGCGGGGCGGCGCGTGATCCTTGTGGACGACAGCGTCGTGCGCGGCACCACGAGCCGCAAGATCAAGGAAATGGTGCTCGATGCCGGGGCGGCGGAGGTGCATTTCCGCATCGCATCCCCGCCCACGGCATGGCCCTGTTTCTACGGTGTGGACACGCCCGAGCGCGGCAAGCTGCTGGCGGCGAACATGTCGGAAGACGAAATGCGCGATTACCTTGGCGTCGACAGCCTGCGGTTCATTTCGCTCGACGGGCTTTACCGCGCGGTGGGGGAGGCCGGGGGCCGCGACCCGAAGGCCCCGCGCTATTGCGATGCGTGTTTTTCGGGCGACTATCCGGTGGTGCCCGCCGACATGATCGCGCGCGGGTTCGAATTGAAGACGGCGGCGGAATAGCCGCCGTCAGGCGCCGTGGCGGGGGACGGCTGCACGGACGGGGGCGGTGGCTGCGACATTCCGGCCCCCTGCGGGGATTGCCCGCGCGCGGACGGCGCGACATAACCGGAGAGGTTTCGCTTTTCAACGGGAGTTTGCCATGATCGGTCGTCTGAACCATGTCGCCATCGCCGTGCCGGATCTGGAAGCCGCGCGCGCGCAGTACCGCGATGCGCTGGGGGCCATGGTCGGCGCGCCGCAGGACGAACCGGATCACGGGGTGACGGTGGTGTTCATCGAACTGCCCAACACCAAGATCGAACTGCTGTATCCGCTGGGCGACGACAGCCCGATCAAGGGGTTTCTGGAGAAGAACCCGGCGGGCGGCATCCACCATGTCTGCTACGAGGTCGACGACATCATCGCCGCGCGCGACCATCTGAAGGCCACGGGCGCGCGGGTGCTGGGCAGCGGCGAGCCGAAGATCGGCGCCCATGGCAAGCCGGTGCTGTTCCTGCACCCCAAGGATTTCAACGGCTGCCTCGTGGAACTGGAACAGGTCTGAGCCGCGAAAGGGCGCGCCCATGAGCATCACCTCTGCCTTCGTGCTGTTCGCCGTGATCTGGTTCATGGTGTTCTTCGTCGTGCTGCCCCTGCGGCTGACGACGCAGGGGGACGAGGGCAAGATCGTGCCGGGCACCCATGCGTCGGCCCCGGCCGATCCGCAGATGTGGAAGCGCGCGCGGCTGACCACATGGTGGGCTGTGGGCCTGTGGATCGTGATCGGCGGGACCATCCTGTCGGGGGCGATCACGGTGCGCGACATCGACATCATGGGCCGGATGGGGCCGGAGAGTTTCAGAGCGGAGTGATGCGAGGCGGGTCGGGTGCGGGACCAGAGCGAGCGCGCGGCACGAGCGGGCGCACCCGATCCCACGCGTTGTAGAAAAGTGCCGCCCACAGCACATAAAACAGCGTCAGACCGGCATCGAGCGCGATGGCTTCCCAGAGCCCATGCCCGCCCAGCCCCATCAGGATCGGGATGCTGGCGGCCGTCAGGGCGATCTCGTGGCTGATGGCGTGGCGGAGCCGCGCGGCTGCGCCCCGCTGGCAGGCGGGGTGGCCTGTCCGGCGCAGGTCGATCCGGTCATAGACGAGGTTGTGCAGCGGTCCGGCGATCAGGCAGGCGAGCGCGATGGCTGCGAGCAGCGCGGCACTTTCGGTCGTGCTGTGCCCTGTCACAGCGCGATAGGCCGGCAGCACGAGCACGAGGCCCGTGAGCTCGTAGGCCAATGTCTGGACAATGCGTTCCCAGAGCGGGCGCAGGAGTCGGCGAGTCTCAGGGCGCGTTGACCATGTCATGCTGGGACTTTAGCCGAAAGCAGTCTCGCCGTCAGCGTCCGGGTGCAGGTGGACGCCGTCGCGTCGGGTGGGGAAATCC
The DNA here is from genome assembly GCA_036770665.1 of Meridianimarinicoccus sp. Taxonomy (GTDB): domain Bacteria; phylum Pseudomonadota; class Alphaproteobacteria; order Rhodobacterales; family Rhodobacteraceae; genus Meridianimarinicoccus. Next base: position 5,869 of record DAIPIS010000069.1, on the reverse strand, counting down.
AGACCCGGTCCCTGCGCGGCACCCTTGGCGCGGATCAGCCCAGCCGGTTGACCCGGTGGAACAGGTGCGTGAACACCGCCGCGCCCAGCACCGGCACGATCAGGTTCAGCACCGGCACGGTCAGCGGGACCGCCATGATGGCCCCCGCCAGCCAGATCTGCCCGCCGTGGCGGCGGCGCAGGCGGCGGGCGTCGGGGTCGTCCATGTGGCGCAGGGCGGCAAGCTGGAAATACTCGCGCCCCAGCAGGAACCCGTTCAGCCCCCAGAAGATCAGGGGGGCGAAGGGCGGAAAGATCAGGTAGAGGACCAGCGCGCAGAGGTTCGCCACCACGATCACCGCGAGGAACCGGAGGCTGTCGGCGACGGCGGACAGGATCGGGGCCGCCGGGCGGGCGGTGGCGTCGGGGTAGTGGCGGGCCTCGACCGCGGCGGCGACGTCGTCAAGGAAAATCCCGGTGAAGGCGGACGCGACGGGGACCATCAGCACGGTGGAGAGTGCCAGCACGCCGATGACCGACAGCCCGGAGGCGAGGCTGTCGAGAAAGGTCAGATCGCCGACGAGCGGCAGGGACAGCGTGTCGGGCACGAGCCAGCCCACCAGCCAGCCCGCGCCCGCCGCCATGGTCACCAGAAGCGCGAGGGTCAGGCCGAGCCCGCGCAGGAGCACGCCGCGAAAGGCCGGGTCGCCCGCCTGTGCGATCGCGCGGGTGATGTCGGTGAAGATCATGCGCCGCGCCAGTCGGTGATGGCGTCGATATCCGGGCGGGGCCGGTCGGGCGGGGCCGCTGTTTCGCTGCCGATGTGGACGAAGCCCGCGACGGTTTCGTGCGGCGCGAGGCCAAGGGCGGTTTCGCGGAAGTCCGCGTCGTGGGCACCCCAGCCGGTCAGCCAGTTCGCCCCCCAGCCGGACGCGAGCGCCGCGTTCAGGAGCGCGAGGCACACCGCGCCCGCCGACAGGGTCTGTTCGATCGCGGGGATCTTGTCGGACGGTTTTGGCGATGCGACGACCACGACGCAAAGGCCCGCGCGTGCGAACTGGTCGGCGAACTTGGCGATCTGTTCGGGGTCGCGGCCCTGCGCCGTGCCGATGTCCTGCGCGGCGGTCGCCAGCCGGTCGTTGGCGGCGCGCCCCAGCACGATGAAGCGCCAGGGTTCCAGCTTGCCGTGGTCGGGCGTGCGCGCCGCGGCGGTCAGGATCGGGTGCAGCGCCGCGCGGTCCGGCCAGGGGGCAGCCAGCGTCTTGGCGGGCCGCGAGCGGCGGGTCAACAGGAAGTCGAGTGCTGCGGGATTCGGGTCTGGCATGGGGCGGGCTTTCGGTTGAACGGGGGTCCGGCTATGACCTGTGCCATCGGGGGGCGGGCTGCAAGGGGGCCCAAGGGGGGCAGGGTGGACGGGACGACACGGATCGCGGTGGTCGGGACGACACGGATCGCCGTGCGGGTGACGCCGCGGGCGGCGCGGGCGCGGCTGGAGGTGGGGCCGGACGGGGTCCTGCACGCCCATGTCACCGTGCCGCCCGCGGATGGCAAGGCGAACGCGGCGGTGCTGCGGCTTCTGGCCGATCACCTGGGCGTGGCTCCGTCCCGGTTGCGGCTGGTGCGGGGCGCGCGGTCGCGGGACAAGCTGTTCGCGCTGGACTGAGGGCTGTCGCGCGGATGCGGCGCGCGCGCCGGTGTGCCGCGCCAAGGGCTGAATGGCGCGGGTGTGCCGCGCCGCGGGCTGCGTGGCGCGGGTGTGCCGCGCCCTAGGTTGCCTGGCGCGGGTGTGCCGCGCCGCGGGCTGCGTGGCGCGGGTCTGCCGCGCCCTCGGCTGCGGGTCCCTCGGCGCGCGGGCGAGGTGCGGATCAGCGCCGTTTCGGCGTACTGGGGGCCAGTCGGTAGATGCCTTCGGGCAGGTTGAGCGCCGCGGCAAGGTCGCGGACCTGCGCCAGCGTGAAGGTGATGCGCAGGGTGTCGTCGCGGCGCGGGTCGAACTGTTCGACGGTGACGCAATCCTCGAACGCCTGCACGGTGATGTCTTCGGACAGGGGGGCGGCGCTGTCGTCCACAAGGGTGATGACGGTGGCGTCGAAATCGTGCTCGATGGAGAACATGGGGGTCGGGCCTTTGCTGCGGTGTGCAGGCACAGGCTAGGGGATCGGTGCGCGCGGCTCAACGGGGCGTGTGGCGGTGGCGGGACGTTCCGGCGCGGTGGGGGCGGCGGCGGGTGCGGTTCAGGCCTTGCGGCAGGCCTGGCGCGCGACGCGGCGGCGGTGCAGGGCATAGAGCGCGGGTGCGGCCAGCCCTTCGTAGACCAGCGTGGCGATCTGGCGCAGGCCCGGCAGGGCGACGATCCGCGCGAGCGGGCGAAAGCGCGGCATCGCCGACCAGAGTGCCAGGAACGCCGGTGTCCCCGCAAGGAGCGTGCCGCCGTCGATGACATGGAGCCTGCGGGCGGCCTGTTCCGGTGTCAGGCCGAGGGACGCGAGGTCTGTGCGGTCGAGGTCGCGGAACTCCACGGGCAGCGCGCGGCGTTCGCAATACCGCCGATAGCCCGCGATCTCGCGTGCGCAGATCGGGCAGGCGGCGTTGTAGATGACGATCGTGACAGGGGATGTGGCGGTGGTCATGGCGATGACATAGGTTGCACGCCAGCAAGACAAGTGGAGACGGTCGATGGCGTTCGGTGGCGGGATGGCGGGCAGGCGCAGGGGCAAGGGCATGTCCGGGGCGATGGCGCGGGGCATGGCGGGCGTCATGGTGGCGGTTCTGCTGGCGGGGTGCGCGGTGCAGCCTGCGGCCCCGCCGCGCGAGGCCCGTGGCGGTCCGGCAGGCGGGACTTCAAGTGGGGGGGCGCTGCAAAGCCGCGTGCCGCCCGACGCGGTGCTGCCCTTCGGTGCCGTGGTGGCGCAGGTCGAACCGGTGGCCGAGGACATGTGCCGCCGCCGGGGCAACGTGCGCAACTGCGATTTCAAGATCATCTTCGATGACCGGCGCGGGGTGCCCGCCAACGCCTTCCAGACGCTGGACGACACCGGGCGACCGGTGCTGATCGTCACCGGGCCGCTGTTTCGGGAGACGCGCAATGCCCACGAGATCGCCTTCGTGCTGGGTCACGAGGCGGCGCACCACATCGAAGGGCATCTGGGTCGCCAGCAGGCGAGCGCCGTCTGGGGGGCGGTGCTGATCGGATCGGTGATCGCGGCGTCGGGGGGTGATCCGAACAGTGTGGAGGCCGCGCAACGGCTGGGCGCGCAGGCCGGGTCGAGGGTGTTTTCCAAGGAGTTCGAGCTGGAGGCCGACGCGCTTGGCACGGTGATCGCGGCGCGGGCGGGTTTCGATCCGGTGCAGGGGGCGGAATTCTTCGCGCGCATCCCCGATCCGGGCAACGTGTTTCTCGGCACCCATCCGCCGAACGCCGATCGCCAACGCGTGGTGCGTGCAACGGCGGCGCAACTGGCGGGGCAATAACGCCGCCGCCTTGCGGCGCGGGCCGGGGGGTGTTCCGGGGCACCCACCCGCCGGACGCCGACCGACAGCGCGGGATGTGTGCCACGGCGGCGCAAAGGGCGGAGCAGGGTCAACGACCGGCGCGCTGAGATGGCTGTCGCCCGAGCATGAGCCCGGGTCCGACCGTCTGCGGCTGGCGGCGCGGGCTGTCGCCTGCCGGGTGGCGGCGCGGGCTGTCGCCTGCCGGGTGGCGGCGCGCATCAGGGGAACCGGGCAGGGTGTGCCCTGCGGCCGGTCGGGTCGGCGCGCGCCGGGGGGCTGTCCGGCGTTCCGATCGCTGCGGCGGCTTGATCTGCATCAAGGTCCGCCGCGCGGCCGGGTGCCATCGTCAAGGCATCGCATGAAGGAGACCGTCATGTCCTGCCACGATCCAAAACCGCTTGGGGATGCCACCCGCCATTACTGGCTTGTTCAGGACATGGCCCGTGCCGCCGGGGTCGATCTGGCCGCCGAGGTGTCGGCGGGTCGACTGGATCAGGCGCAATGGGCCGGGATGGTGGAGCGCTGCCGTGGCTGCGACTGGGAGCGCGCAGGCGGGTGCCATCGCTGGCTCGCCGATCAGGCGGACGGGACCGCGACCGTGCCGGATCTCTGCGCCAACGTGAAGACCTTCGGCGATCTTGGGGCCTGACAGCCGGGTCGGGCGAAGCCTGCGGTCGCGCGCGACCGGGCGGTGTTTTCGCGCGCGGCGATCCTGAGAGCGGCGCAGGTCCGGGCTGTCGTGCGACGGTGCGCGACTGACCCCGACTGACCCCGACTGTGCCCGGCTGAGCCAAACCGCGCCCGACTGTGCCCGGCTGAGCCCGGCTGTGCCCGACCGCGCCTGACCGTGCCTGACCGCGCCGGACTGATCCCGACTGATCCCGACTGCGCCCGACCGCGACCGGTGCGGGCTGACCTTGGCCGGTCGTGGCCTCCGGATCACACCATGCGGTCGGGGCACAGCCCGGTGCCACCCGGTCGACCGGGGCGGTTCGGGCCGCCGCGCGGGCCACTGGCGGGGCCAGGCATCGGACGTGCCCCCTGCAGGGTGCGGCTGCGCGGCGGTCGCAGGGCGGACATCGCCGTTTGCGCCCCAGTGCCGCGCCGGTCGCGCAGGCGCAGCGCCACGGCCAGTGCCGAGGTCCCGAGGCAGAACAGCTCGGTCAGGAACGCGCCGAGATTGAAGCTGTAGAGCAGGCTGACCCCGATCAGCGTGGCGGCCGCGATGTTGAGCAGGTAGAAGGCGATGCCTTCGCTGGACAGCCGCCGCAGGCAGAGCGCGATATCCGCACCCGCATAAAGCAGGAACCCGCCCACCCCGAGCAGCGTCGGCAGCGACAGGCCAAGGGACAGGGCGAGGGGCAGGGGACTGGCGGGATCGGTCAGCATCGGGGCGGCCTGTGTCAGGGTTGTCGCACCGTGCCCTTTGCAGGGCCGGTGCCCAAGTCCGCGATACCCGACTTCCTGCCTGTGAAATGTGCCGGAACGCACGCACCGCGCCGTGGAGTGCGCGCGATCGTGCCGGATCGCGCCCTGTCGCGCCCCGCCGTGCGGTCAGCGCGTCGCGCCGTCCGCGGCATGGGGCGCGTCGCGGGCGCTGCCGTCGGCGGGGTCCGGGGTGCAGCAGGCCTGAGCCCAGGCCGCGACCGCCGCCGTGGTTTCGGCGACGACCCATGTGAGCGCGGGCAGGTCATAGGGGTGCAGGGCCGCGATCAGGTCGCAGAGCGGCGCGCGGCAGCGGTCCAGCGTGGTCAGGGTCAGCACGGTTTCCGCGTGGTGGTGCAGCGTCCCGTCCCAGCGATAGCGGCTGTCGCCGGCCGTGGTCGTGGCGGCGGCGGCAAGGCGCGCATCCAGCGCCGCATCGGCGATGCGCGCGGCGCTCTCGGCATCGGGGCAGGGGCAGCGCAGCAGCACCACCGCCGCCCCGGTCATGGCACGATTCGGCCCCACAGGTCGTATTCCCCCGCCTCGTCCACCGTGACGGTCACGATGTCGCCGGGGCGCAGGTCCGCGTGGCCGTCGTCGATGAACAGGTTGCCGTCGATTTCCGGTGCGTCGGCCATGGTGCGGCAGGTGGCGGCGTCTTCGTCGACCTCGTCCACGATGACCTGCAGCCGGTGGCCCACCTTGGCTTCCAGTTTCGCCTCTGAAATCGCCTGTGCCGTTGCCATGAAGCGGTCCCAGCGGTCCTGCTTCACGTCGGCGGGCACATGGTCCGGCAGGGCGTTCGCGCGCGCGCCCGCGACGTTTTCGTACTGAAAGCAGCCGACGCGGTCCAGTTGCGCCTCAACCAGCCAGTCGAGCAGGGTCTGGAACTCGGCCTCCGTCTCGCCGGGATAGCCCACGATGAAGGTGGAGCGCAGGGTGATGTCCGGGCAGGCGGCGCGCCAGGCCGCGAT
>DAIPIS010000283.1:0-2460 GCA_036770665.1 Meridianimarinicoccus sp. | reverse complement strand
GTGCGGTTGAGATCCACGAAGCTCATGGCCGGGTCCATGTCGTGGATCGACTTGCCAGCGTCCTGTTCCAGGTGGATGCGTTCGATCCGCACCCGCCGCGCGATGCCGGGGGCCATGTCCACGATCACCTCGCCCTCGCCCACAATGGGCTGATAGAGCTGGCTGATCTGGTAGCCCTGCGGAAGGTCGGGATAGAAATAGTTCTTCCGGTCGAAGGCGGAGACAAGATTGATCTGCGCCCTCAAGCCCAACCCGGTCTTGACCGCCAAAGCCACGCAGCCTTCGTTGATGACCGGCAGCATCCCCGGCATGCCCGCGTCCACGAACGCCACGTTGGAATTGGGCTCTGCGCCGAATTGCGTCGAGGCACCGGAAAACAGCTTGGCATTGGAGGCGACCTGCGCATGGACCTCCATGCCGATCACAAGCTCCCAGTCGTGCTTCGCGCCCGCGATGACCTTGGGTTTCGGGGTGTCGAAGGCAAGATCGAGCATGGCGGGTTTTCCTGTCATGGGGTCGCTGCGGTTCTAGACCTGCACGCCGGGGCCATCAAGGGGCAGGGACGGCCACACGGGCGATCACCTTGGCGGCACCGGGCGCGCGGGGCGCGCGATTCTGCGATACGCTTCCATCTGGAGCAGTGATGGAGACCTGATGATGATCCGAAACCTTGCCTGCGCGGTGATGCTGACGCTCATGCCGCTCGGTGCGCTCGCGGGGCCGCAATACGTGGATACGACCGGGTATGCCGTGTCGGGGTATGACGTGGTGTCGTATTTCGACATCGCGCCGGGTGATGCGCCGCAACGCGGCCATGCCGACATCACGGCTGACCACAACGGCGCAACCTTCGCCTTCGCGACGACAGCGAACCGCGACCGGTTTCTGGCTGATCCCGCGCGCTATGCGCCGCAATATGACGGGCACTGCGCCTTTGGCGTGGCGGGGGGATACAAGGTGCCCGCCAACCCGACCCTGTGGCGGATCGAGGATGGCAAGCTGTTCCTGAACATCGACGCCCGGGTAGCACGGCGATGGGAACGCGACATCCCGCGGTACGAAGCGTCGGCGTCGGAGAAATGGCCCGCGCTGGAAGCCGGCCCCGCATCCGCCGATCCTGTGCCGAGCTTCCGCGCAGAAGGACCGCTGGACGACTGACCCGCCGCACACGAAAAGGGCCGCGGCATGTGCCGCGACCCTCGTTTCTTGCCGCCGGTTGCCGCGATCAGCGGCCGTCGAACCCCGGCTGGGGTGTGTTTTCGCCGCTTTCGTCGTCGTAGCTGGCGCCGCCGATATCGTCGAACAGTTCCGCAATCTCGAATTCGGCGGCTGCTTCTTCTTCGGCGGCAAGTTCCTGGATCGACTTGCCGGCTGCCTGCAGTTCCGCTTCCTCGGGGGAGCGGGCGACGTTCAGCGAAATCGTCACCTCGACCTCGGGGTGCAGCGTGACGGACAGTTCATGCAGGCCCAGTTCCTTGATCGGACGGCTCATGATGATCTGCTTGCGGTCCACCGAGAAGCCTGCCGCGGTCGCCGCATCCGCCGCGTCGCGCGTGCCGACCGACCCATAGAGCGCGCCCGCATCGGACGCCGAGCGGATCACGACGAAGGTCTGGCCGTCAAGCCGTGCGCCCATTGCTTCGGCTTCCTTGCGGGATTCCAGATTGCGGGCTTCGAGTTGCGCTTTCTGTTCTTCGAAGCGCGCAAGGTTCTGCGGGTTGACCCGCATCGCCTTGCCCTGCGGCAGAAGAAAGTTGCGGGCATAGCCTTCGCGGACGGACACGACATCGCCCATCTGGCCCAGCTTGGCCACGCGTTCGAGAAGAATGATCTCCATGATGCGTTCCTTACTTCACGGCGTAGGGCAGCAGGGCGAGGAACCGGGCGCGCTTGATGGCGCGGGACAGTTCACGCTGCTTCTTGGCGGACACGGCGGTGATGCGCGACGGCACGATCTTGCCGCGCTCGGAAATGTAGCGCTGCAGCAGACGCGTGTCCTTGTAGTCGATCGCGGGGGCGCTGTCGCCCGAGAACGGGCAGACCTTGCGGCGGCGGAAGAACGGTTTGGTAGCCATGATGTGTGTTCCTTTCCCAGTCCGGATCAGCGGCGACGGTCGTCGCGATCGCCACGGTCAGGGCGCGGGCCCCGGTCGTCGCGGTCACCACGGTCGGGGCGCGGGCCCCGGTCGTCACGGTCCGGGCGGGGGCCCCGGTCACCTCGGTCGCCCCGGTCGCCGCGATCCCCACGGTCGCGCTCGTCGCGCTTCTGCATCTGGACGGACGGGCCTTCGGGGTGTGCATCGACCTTGACGGTCAGCACGCGCATCACGTCTTCGTGCAGCCGCATCAGGCGTTCCATTTCCTGGACAGCGTCCGACGGCGCGTCGGTCTTCAGGAAGGCATAGTGCCCCTTGCGGTTCTTGTTGATCTTGTAGGCCATCGTCTTGACGCCCCAGTACT
>DAIPIS010000282.1:0-2475 GCA_036770665.1 Meridianimarinicoccus sp. | reverse complement strand
AAATGACCATTGCACAGGAAATCGAAACGCGACTCGAATCGGCGTTCAGCCCGGAACGGCTTGTTGTCACCGACAATAGCGAAGCGCATCGCGGGCATGGCGGCTGGCGGGAGGGCGGGGAGACCCATTTCCGGATCGACATCGCGGCGGCGGATTTGCGCCCGATGTCGCGTCTGGCGCGGCACAGGGCCATCCATGACGCGCTTGGCAAGGATCTCGTGGGGCGTATCCACGCGCTGGAGATCCATATCGCCGCCTAGGGCTTTCGGCAGAGGCGGGTCGCTACCGGATGATGTCGGTCCGGTTTTCCAGCAATTTCATCGCAGCGCGCGTGGCGTCCTGGTCATCGGTGCCCCGCGCGCGACGGAACACGAGAAGGGTGCGAAAGCCCATCCGCGTGCCGGTCAACCCGGCCCGTTCCTTCATGGGGAGGGTTTCCGCACGCAGGAATTCCCAGCCCTGACGCGCCTCCGTGTTGAGAACGTCGGCCAGTGCGCGGGCATACCCGTCGTCGTCCTTGTCGCGTGTCTTGGCCGCCCGGTCGGGCGCGGGGCGGACGCGGTATTCGTGGTTGGGCATGGGATCACCGGGGGAGACAGGCAGTGTGTCACAGCGGCTTACTGCGGCCGGCAGGCTTTGGCAAAGCCTGCCTGTCACCGGCAACGGGCGGACGCCCCCCCGTCACACCCCTGCAACAACCGCGGCGTGATAGATGTGTTAACCACCCCTCGCAATTCCGGCTGTCAGTGGGCGTCACGGCGTTATGATGATGTCCGGGCAGAGGGCCGTCTGACAGGTGCGAGGTGCGGTCACGATGCGACGGTATTTCTTGAGTTTCGGAACGATTTGGCTGCTCTCTGCCTGCGCAGCACAGCAATTTTCGAGCGACGATCCCGTCCGCGACGACGCGGACAGTCTTGATCGGCGCCGCGCCTTCGATGCCGCGATCGTGGGGCACACGTTGCAGGGCGACGGTGTCGATGTGACCGTTCTGGATGACGGCGCGCTGGTGGGCACCCATCTGGGCGTCCCCTTCGTCGGATCGTGGGAATACCGGCGGGGACTGTTCTGCACCTCGCTGGCGGGGGATCGGGTGCGTGATGCGTCAGACCGCACCTGTTACCGCGCGGCGGTGGATGGACGCCAGATCACGCTCGTGCCGACAGTCACGCGCTGAGCACGACGATCTGTCCCCACGCCGTATCGCTTATTCCGCCGGTTGGGTAGCGCGCTTGCGGGCGTCGATACGGGCGGCTTCGCGCCGCAGCAGGGCGGTCCCAAGCAGAGCGACCGACACGGCAATCACGGGAATGGCGATTTCAAAGGCGGTCATGTGCTGTCATCCGTTCGAAGCATGCCCATAACATAGTGGGAAATGGCGTGCAGGAAAAGCCCCACGAGGCCCCAGACCGCCGTGATGGCCCCGATCGCCCCCATGTCTTCGGTCAGCGGGCGCAGCACGGCGAAGCCGATCAGCCCAAGACCGATGGCGTTCACGAAGCCCGCGAACAGCTTGACCCGTTCGTTGTGGACCGCGACCGCCCGGCGCAGGCTGGCCACGGGATCACAGCCCCAGCTTGGCCGCCACGAGATCGTTCACCGCCTGCGGGTTCGCCTTGCCGCCGGTGGCCTTCATGACCTGCCCCACGAACCAGCCCGCGAGCTTCGGGTTCGCTTGCGCCTTTTCCACCTGCGCGGGGTTTTCCGCGATCACCTTGTCCACAGCGGCCTCGATGGCGCCCGTGTCCGTCACCTGCTTCATGCCGCGATCTGCCACGAGCTGTGCCGGATCGCCGCCCTCGGTATAGACGATTTCGAACAGGTCCTTGGCGATCTTGCCCGAAATGTCGCCTGCCGCGATCAGATCGAGAATGCCGCCCAGTTGCGCGGGGCTGACCGGGCTGTCGGTGATGTGGCGGTCGCCGTCTTTCTTCAACCGGCCGAACAGGTCGTTGATGACCCAGTTCGCCGCCTGCTTGCCGTCGCGCCCGTCTGCCACGGCTTCGAAATACGCGGCGGCCTCCACCTCGGCGGTCAGCACGCTCGCGTCGTATTCGCTCAGACCGAAATCAAGCACGAAGCGCGCCTTCTTGGCATCCGGCAATTCCGGCAGGCTGGCCGCGATGGCATCGACCCACGCCTGCTCGATTTCCAGCGGCAGCAGGTCGGGGTCGGGGAAGTAGCGGTAATCATGCGCCTCTTCCTTGGACCGCATCGACCGCGTTTCGCCCTTGTCCGGATCGTAAAGGCGGGTTTCCTGCACCACCTTGCCGCCGTCTTCCAGAATCGCGATCTGGCGGCGCGCTTCGAAATCGATCGCCTGCTGGATGAACCGCATGGAGTTCATGTTCTTGATCTCGCAGCGCGTGCCGAGATGGCCGAAATCCTGCGTCTCGGCATAGCGTTCATAGGCACCCGGACGGCAGACCGACACGTTCACGTCGGCGCGCAGGTTGCCGTTCTGCATGTTGCCGT
>DAIPIS010000281.1:0-2477 GCA_036770665.1 Meridianimarinicoccus sp. | reverse complement strand
AACTTCAGCCCCTCCGCCGCGTCGATCGCCTTCGCCAACGCCACCACGGCGGGCGTCGTCGTGACCCCGCAGCGCCCGGCGCCGCAGTCGATCTCCACCAGACATTCGATCTGCGTGCCGTGCTTCACCGCCGCCGCCGACAGGTCCGCCACGTTCGCCAGATCGTCCACGCAGCAGATCGCCCGCGCGCCCAGCTTGGGGATCCGCGCCAGACGGTCGATCTTTTCCGGCTGCGTCACCTGGTTGCTGACCAGCACGTCCCTGATGCCGCCGCGCGCGAAGACCTCCGCCTCCGACACCTTCTGGCAGCACACACCGCAGGACCCGCCCAGCTTTTCCTGCAAGAGCGCCACGTCCACCGACTTGTGCATCTTGCCATGGACCCGGTGCCGCATCCCGTGGCTTTTCGCGAAATCGCCCATCTTCCTGATGTTGCGCTCCAGCGCATCAAGATCGAGGATCAGACAGGGCGTCTGCACATCCTTCGCATCCATCCCCGGCAGCGCGGGGATGTCATACCCAACTTCCAGACCGTCCAGTTTTACCGGCGCATTCATCTTTCTCTCCCTTTCACTTGATCCACGGCAGGGTGTCGAGATCGACATTCCCGCCCGTGACGACAACACCCACCCGCTTGCCCGCGAAGACCTCCGGGTTCTTCAGGATCACCGCCAGCGGTACGGCGCAGGACGGCTCGATCACCTGCCGCAGCCGCTTCCAGCTCAGCTTCATGGCGTCGATGATCTCCTGCTCGCTCGCGGTCAGGATATCGGTCACGTAGTGCGACACGAAATGCCAGGTCCGCTCCTTCAGCGGCACCTTCAACCCGTCCGCGATGGTCACCGGCGCGTCGTCGGCGATGATGTGCCCCGCCTTGAAGCTGCGATACGCATCGTCGGCCTGCTCCGGTTCGGCCGCATAGATCCGGATATGCGGCGCCAGCGTGGCGAGGCTCAGGCAGGTCCCCGAAATCATGCCCCCACCCCCGATGGGCGCGATCACGATATCCAGATCGGCCACCTGTTCGACGAACTCCTTGGCACAGGTCCCCTGCCCCGCGATCACCCGCGGGTCGTTGTAGGGATGCACGAAATCCGCCCCCGTCGCCGCCTGCACCTCGGCGAACACGGCTTCGCGCGATGTGGTGGACGGCTCGCATTCCGTGATCGTCCCGCCATAGGCGATCACGGTGTCCTTCTTGGCCTGCGGGGCCGTGCGCGGCATCACCACGTTGCAGGGTATCCCCCGGCGCATGGCCGCATAGGCAAGGCTCAGCGCGTGGTTGCCCGACGAATGGGTCGCCACCCCGCGCGCCGCTGCCTCGTCCGACAGCGAAAACACGGCGTTGCAGGCCCCGCGCACCTTGAACGCCCCCGGCGGCTGCAGGTTCTCGCACTTGAAGAACAACTGCGCCCCGGTCTGGTCGTCCAGAAACTGGTTGGTCAGGATCTCGGTCCGCCGGATATGGGGGGCGATGCGGTCATGCGCCGCCACCACATCGTCATAGGTCGGCAGGTCCAGCCCGTTCACGTCCTTCATCACGCGGCCTCCTTCGCGATCCGCGCCGCACTGGCGCGATAGGTTTCCTGTGCCGCGGCCACGCCGCTGCCCAGCTTGATCGGCAAGCCCAGATCGACCATGGCCATTTCCGCCGTGGCGATGCCCGACAGGGCCATCACGTCGGTCAGACTGCCCAGATGCCCGATGCGGAGGACTTTTCCCGCGACCTCGCCCAGGCCCACCCCGAAGGCCACGCCATATCGCTCCGCCGCATGGGTCACGATGGTCGTGGCGTTGAACCCCTCCGGCGTGCGGATGGCGCTGACACTGTCCGACTGCAACGCGGGCCGCGCCGCACACAGCGGCATGCCCCACGCCGCCGCCGCCGCGCGCACCCCGTCGGCGATGCGCCGATGCCGGGCGAACACGGCGTCCAGCCCTTCGGCCAGCAGCATGTCACAGGCCAGTTTCAACCCGTTCAGCAGACCCACCGGCGGCGTGTAGGGATAGGCGCTCGCCGCATAGCCCCGTTCCATGTCCCGGATGTCGAAGAACGTGCGCGGCAGGCGCGCCTGCTCCACCGCCGCGCGTGCCTTGGGCGAAAAGCCGACGATGGCCAACCCGGCCGGCAGCATGAACCCCTTCTGGCTCCCGGTCACCGCGACGTCGACGCCCCAGGCGTCCATGCGGAAATCCATCGACCCGATCGACGACACGCCGTCCACCAGCAACAGCGCCGGGTGCCCGGCCTGATCCAGCGCGCCGCGCACCGCCGCGATATCCGACACGACGCCGGTCGCGGTTTCGTTGTGCGTCGCCAGCACCGCGCGGATGGCGTGGCCGGTATCGGCGGTCAGGATCTCGGCGAACCGGTCCGCCGGGATGCCTTCGCCCCAGGCCACGTCAACGATCTGCACCTCCAGCCCGTGACGCTGGCACATGTCGATCCAGCGATGCGAAAACATCCCGTTGCGCGC
>DAIPIS010000280.1:0-2488 GCA_036770665.1 Meridianimarinicoccus sp. | reverse complement strand
GCGCGGGTGAAGCGGTCGATGCGCGGGCTGACGTTGGTTTCCGCGTCCTGCGCGTGCACCTTGTCATGGGTGATGTCCACGCTCACCCCGTGCAGCGGCCAGTCCTTGCGCCGCGCATACATGCGGATCGTCATCGACGTGCAGGCCCCCAGCGCCGCCGACAGGAAGCCATAGGGCGACATGCCCCGGTCGGTCCCGCCATAGGCGCGCGGCTCGTCCGCCAGCACGTGATGGCGTTCGCCGGAACTCACGTCCTGCAGGAAACCGTCCGGATCGGCCTCGGTCACCCGCACGACGCCCTCGGGCGCACCGGGCGGCGGTGCCGGCATTGCCAGGTCCAGATACCGCGCGGCCCAGGCCGCGATCACCCCCGCCGCATATTCCGCATCGCGGGGCCGGGTGATCAGGTGATCGGCGTCATCCAGCGTCACGAAGCTTTTCGGGTGCTTCGCGGCGGTGAAGATCGCGGTGGCGTTGTCGATCCCCACGATGGCGTCGCGCGGCGCATGCATCACCAGCAACGCCTTGCCCAGCCGCTGCAAGGCGTCGTCCAGCGCGGTGCCCATCACGTCCTCCACGAACCCCTGCCCGATCCGCACCGGCCGCCCGCCCAGATCGACCTCCGCATGACCCTCGCGGGCGATGGCCTCCAGCGCATGGGCGAAATTCTCGGTCACATGGGCGGGATCGTGCGGCGCGCCCAGCGTCACCACCGCGCGCGCGCTGTCGATCCGCCCGGCCGCGCAGATCACCGCCGCCCCGCCCAGCGAATGACCGATCAGCAGGTCCGGGGCGCGCCCGCGGTCCTTCAACGCGGCGGCGGCGGCCACCAGATCGCCCACGTTCGAGGAAAACGACGTGTTCTCGAACTCGCCCTCGCTATGGCCCAGCCCGGTGAAATCGAACCGCAGCACCGCGAACCCCGCCGCGGTCAGGCGCGCGGAAATGCGGCGCGCGGCGGGGATATCCTTGCCGCAGGTGAAGCAATGGGCAAAGAGCGCGGTGGCCCGCACCGGCCCGTCCGGCAGGTCGAACCGCGCCGCAAGCGTGGTGCCGTCATGCCCCGGAAAGGTGAATCGTTCGCTGGTCATCGGCGCATGCCCCGTCGTTGCCGGGTCAGTCCCGGTCACCCGAAGAATGCGGTGCCGGGCAGGGATGGGCAAGGCGCCGCCGCGCCGCGTCACGCGCAGGTGACGTCACCGGAGCATCCCGTGCGCGCGCTTGACTTCCGGCGCGCAACCCGTCATGCCCCATCCATCGATGGTCCGCTGCCGCGTGAGCAGCCTGCCGCATGTTGCGCTCCACCCGGCGCGCGCGTGCCGCACAGGCCCCGGTACGAAATTTCTGCATCCCAATTCACGCAGGGGTCAGGCGCGGGGCACCCGTGGCGGCATCCGGCCGTCCGGTCATCGCCCTCCGCGGAACCTGCGGCCCCGAACCTTCCGCCCGTTGTGGCGGCAAGGGGCCGGATTGACGGGCCTTGGCCCGAAAGGATGTCCACTGATGGATTTCGACATGCTGGGGCTTGCGCCCCGCCTCGTGGCCAAGCTGGCCGAAATGAAGATCACCGATCCCACGCCGATCCAGGCGCAGGCGATCCCCCACGCCATGAACGGGCGCGACGTGCTGGGCCTTGCCCAGACCGGCACCGGCAAGACGGCGGCCTTCGGCCTGCCGCTGGTGCACATGATGACCGGGGTTGGCAGCAAGCCCGCGCCGAAGACCGCGCGCGGCCTCGTGCTCGCGCCGACGCGCGAACTGGCCAAGCAGATCGCCGACAACCTCGTGGCGTTCTGCGAGGGCAGCCACCTCAGCGTGGCGCTCGTGGTGGGGGGCGTGTCGCTCAGCCCGCAGATCAGGCGGATGGAACGGGGCGTGGACCTTCTGGTCGCCACACCGGGGCGGCTCATCGACCTTCTGGACCGCCGTGCGGTCCGGCTGGATGAAACACGCTTTCTCGTGCTCGACGAAGCCGACCAGATGCTCGACCTCGGGTTCATCCACGCGCTGCGCAAGATCGCCCCGCTCCTGCCCGCCGACCGGCAGACGATGCTGTTCTCGGCCACGATGCCCAAGCAGATGGCGGAACTCGCGGCGGCCTACCTGACCGATCCCGTGCGCGTCGCCGTGTCCCCGCCGGGAAAGGCCGCCGACAAGATCGACCAGTCGGTGCATTTCGTGCAGAAGGGCGACAAGCCCGACCTGCTGATCGCGCTGATGGGCAAACACAAGCAGGACCGCGCGCTGGTGTTCGTGCGCACCAAGCATGGCGCGGACCGGCTGGCGAAGCAGCTTGAAACCAAGGGCTTCGCGGTCGCGGCGATCCACGGCAACCGTAGCCAGGGCCAGCGCGACCGCGCCATCGACGGTTTCCGCAAGGGCACGATCAAGGTGCTGGTGGCGACCGATGTGGCTGCGCGCGGCATCGACATTCCCGATGTGCGCCATGTCTACAACTTCGACCTGCCGAACGTGCCGGACAACTATG
>DAIPIS010000068.1:0-11157 GCA_036770665.1 Meridianimarinicoccus sp. | reverse complement strand
GCCGCGTTCAGTCTCAGCCAGCAGTTCCGCAGCTACCAGACCGAGTTCCGCATCGGCGCCGCGCTGATCGTGCTGGTGCTGGGCCTGCATTTCCTGGGCGTGATTCGGGTCGGTTTCCTGAACCGGTCGTTCAGCGTGGACAGCGGGCGCACCGGCGAGATGTCGATCATGGGGGCCTTCGTCGTGGGGCTGGCCTTTGCTGCGGGCTGGACGCCCTGCGTGGGCGGGGTGCTGACGGCGGTGGTGTTCCAGGCGAGCCAGGAAAGCACGGCGCAGCAGGGGTTGCTGCTGATGCTGGTCTTCGGGATCGGCATGACGCTGCCCTTCGTGGTCGCCGCGGGCTTCATCGGCCCCTTCCTGCGCTTTGCCAGCCGATTCCGCCGGCACCTCGGCAAGGTCGAAAAGGGAATGGGTGTGTTCCTGATCCTGTTCGCCGTGCTGATCGCCACGGACAGCGTCAACTACATCGCCGCGTGGATGCTGGACACGTTCCCGGCGTTTCAATCCATGGTCTAGACCGTGACACAAGGGAGGATCACATGACACGATTTCTGGCCGCGCTTGCCGCGGCGTTGGCCCTGTCGCTGCCCGCGGCCGCGGCGGAACTGGGCGATGACGGCCTGCACAAGACCGACTGGATGCGGGAGACGTTCCTCGATCTGCGCGAGGACCTTGCCGACGCCACCGCCGAAGGCAAGCGGCTTGCCGTGATCTTCGAACAGCGGGGCTGCATCTATTGCACCAAGATGCACGCCGAGGTGTTCCCCCGCCCCGAGATCGCCGACTACATCCGCGACAATTTCTTCGTCGTGCAGCTGAACCTGCACGGCGCGCTGGAGGTCACCGATTTCGACGGCGACGTGCGCAGCGAACGGGACATGGCGCGCAAATGGGGTCTGCTGTTCACGCCCACGATGATCTTCCTGCCGTCCGAGGTCGCCGAGGACACGACCGCCGCCGCCGCTGCCGTGGCAACGATGCCGGGCGCGTTCGGGTGGCAGACGACCTATGACATGCTCGTCTGGGTGAACGAGGAACGCTACGCCATGGCGGATGGCGAGGACTTCCAGCGCTATCACGCGCGCAGGATTGCGGAACGCCAGTCCGGCGACACGCAATGATGCAGATCAATGTTTCGGAACAAACTGACGCAGGGGGATTTCTTTTCTTGCTTGGTCAAGACCGACTCGCATACATTTGAATACAAGAAAACGAACGCTTCAAACTTGGGAGGGGATATGAAGCACCTGACCCACACGATCGCCGCACTGGCTGTTGCGGCGCTTGGCGCGGCAAGCGTCCACGCTGCCGAAACGCATCCGGATGCCGTTGCGCATGACGATTATGGCAGTATCGCCGACTCGTTGACCGGCGTGCCCGGCGACCCCGCAGCCGGTGCGAAGATCATGACCGACCGCGCCCTTGGAAATTGCATCGCCTGCCATGCGGTGAGCGCGCTGAGCCAGGCCCAGTGGCATGGCGATGTCGGGCCGACGCTGGATGGTGCCGCCGACCGCTGGACCGAAGCGGACCTGCGCGGGATCGTGGTGAATTCCAAGATGACCTTCGACGGCACGATCATGCCCGCCTACTACAAGGTGAGCGGGTTCACGCGGCCGGGTGACGAATACACCGGCAAGGCGGCCCCGGCCGACATGGCCCCGATCCTCACGGCCCAGCAGGTGGAAGACGTGGTCGCCTTCCTGCTGACGCTCAAGGAATGACATTTACCGAAAGGAGAACATGATGAGCTTTACACGACGCGAGACGATGGTTCTCGGCGCCGGGGCCGCAGTGGCGGGGTTCCTGCCCATGATGGCCAATGCTGCCGCAGAGGACGCCATCGCAGCCTTTACCGGCGGTGCGGCCGTGGCAGAAGGCGGCATCGACCTGGTGGCGCCCGAGATCGCGGAGAACGGCAACACCGTGCCGATCCAGGTCGCCGCAGAGGGCGCGGTGTCGATCATGCTGCTGGCCATGGGCAACCCGACGCCCGGCGTGGCGACCTTCAACTTCGGCGACCTGGCCGGTGCGCAGATGGCATCGACCCGTATCCGCCTTGCCGGCACGCAGGACGTGGTCGCGGTGGCGAAGATGGCCGACGGAAGCTTCAAGCAGGCCAGCGCCAACGTCAAAGTCACAATCGGCGGCTGCGGCGGCTGAGTTCAGGAGAACACCAAAATGGCAGACAATGTGAAACCCCGCGTCAAGGTCCCCCGTTCGGCGGCGGCTGGCGAAACCATCGTCATCAAGACGCTGATCAGCCACCCGATGGAAAGCGGACAGCGCAAGGACAGCGCGGGCAACGCGATCCCGCGGTCGATCATCAACCGCTTCACCTGCGAATTCAACGGCAAGCTGGTGATGGACGCCACGCTGGAACCGGCCGTGTCCACCAACCCGTTCATCGAATTCGAAGCCGTGGTGCCGGAAGCGGGTGACTTTACCTTCACCTGGTATGACGACGACGGCTCTGTGTACACCGATACCCAGTCCGTTTCGATCGGCTGAGCAATCTGGATTTAGGGAGGAATTCGATGGCCAAGCTGACCGTGACGACCGCGATCGCCGCGTGCGCCCTTCTGGGTGGCGCGGTGGTGGCATCTGCTGACGAGAACGCCACGCTTGTCGTGAACGGCGAGATCGAGATGGTGACGCGCACGGCGGCACCGGATCATGTGCCGCTGGGGGAAATCCGGTCCGGCTGGACTTTCCGCACGAAAGAGACGCAGGCGCTACAGATGGACGATTTCGACAACCCCGGCATGATCTTCGTCGACCAGGCGCAGGACGCCTGGGACACGGTCGACGGCAGTGCCGGCAAGTCCTGCGCATCGTGCCACGAGGATGTGGAAACGTCGATGCAGGGCGTTCGCGCCGTATATCCGAAATGGAACGAAACGGCCGGGGAAATGCGCACGCTCGCCATGCAGATCAACGATTGCCGGGAAAACCAGATGGGGGCCGAACCCTACAAGTACACCGGACGGGAAATGAACGCGATGGAGGCGCTGATTTCGGTGCAGTCGCGCGGCATGCCGGTCAACGTGGCGATGGACGGGCCCGCCTCCCCCTATTGGGAGCAGGGCAAGGAAATCTACTATACCCGGTATGGCCAGTTGGAGTTGTCCTGTGCGAATTGCCACGAGGACAATTACGACAACATGATCCGGGCCGATCACCTGAGCCAGGGTCACACCAACGGCTTTCCGACCTACCGGTTGCGGGATGCCGGGCTTGTCCAGGTGCAGCACCGTTTCTTCGGCTGCATCCGCGACACGCGCGGCGAAACCTTCCAGCCCGGCAGCCCCGAGTTCGTGGCACTCGAACTTTACGTCGCCTCGCGCGGCAATGGCCTGTCGGTCGAGGCCCCGTCGGTCCGGAACTGACGCACGACACCGTTGGACAGATCGTTCCGACCCGACCCCTCCCGCATATGACGCGGGCGGGGATCCCAGACATACCGACCTTCGGAGACCTGCGCGCATGATATCCCGCCGCGATTTTCTTCAGACCACGATGGCGGCTTCGGCGATTGTCGGCGCATCCGGTTTCGGCAACTGGGCCCGGCTTGCCGCGCAGCAGGCGCTGACCCAGGACCAACTGCTTGACTTCGACACGTTCGGCAACGTGACGCTGATCCACATCACCGACATCCATGCGCAACTGAAGCCCATCTTCTTCCGCGAGCCCGAGATCAACCTTGGCGTGGGCGACGCGGCCGGTCTGGTGCCGCATGTCACGGGCGCGGATTTCCGCAGGCTGTATGGCATCGCGGATGGCAGCCCCAGCCATTACGCGCTGACCCATGACGATTTCACCGCGCTTGCGCAGGCTTACGGGCGCGTCGGCGGCATGGACCGCTGCGCCACGGTCGTCAACGCGATCCGCGCGGACAGGCCCGATGCGCTGCTGCTCGACGGCGGCGACACCTGGCACGGCAGCTACACCTGCCATCAGACCGCGGGGCAGGACGTGGTCAACGTCATGAACCTGCTCAAGCCCGACGCGATGACCTTTCACTGGGAGTTCACGCTGGGGTCGGACCGGGTGCGCGAGATCGTGGGCGGCCTGCCCTTCGCGGCGCTGGGCCAGAACATCTTCGACGCCGAATGGGAAGAACCGTCCGAGGATTTCGCGCCCTACCAGATGTTCGAACGGGGCGGCGTGAACATCGCGGTGATCGGGCAGGCCTTCCCCTACATGCCCATCGCGAACCCCGGCTGGATGTTCCCGGAATACAGCTTCGGCATCCGCGACCAGCGCATGCAGGAAATGGTGGACGAGGTGCGCGCCGCGGGCGCCGATCTGGTGGTGTGCCTGTCGCACAACGGCTTCGACGTGGACCGCAAGATGGCCAGCCGCGTGACCGGCATCGACGTGATCCTGACCGGCCACACCCATGACGCGCTGCCCGAACCCGTGCTGGTGGGCGAGACGATCCTGATCGCGTCCGGGTCCAACGGCAAGTTCATCAGCCGCGTGGATCTGGACGTGCGCGACGGGCGGATGATGGGCTTCCGGCACAAGCTGATCCCGATCTTTTCCGACGTGATCACCCCGGACCCGGAGGTCGCCGCGGCGATCGACGCGGAGCGCGCGCCCTTCGCGGACCAGCTGGCCGAGGTGATCGGCCAGACCGACAGCCTTCTCTATCGGCGCGGCAACTTCAACGGCACGTGGGACGACCTGATCTGCGAGGCGCTGATCGCGGAACGCGAGGCCGACATCGCCATGTCCCCCGGCGTGCGCTGGGGCCCGTCGATCCTGCCGGGGCAGGACATCACGCGGGAAGACATCTGGAACGTCACCTCGATGAGCTATGGCAAGGCGTACCGGACCGAGATGACGGGCGAATTCATCCACACGATCCTCGAGGACGTGGGCGACAACCTGTTCAACCCCGATCCCTATTACCAGCAGGGCGGCGACATGGTGCGCATCGGCGGCATGGGCTACCGGATCGACGTGAGCAAGCCCATGGGCAGCCGGATCAGCGACATGACGCTCCTGAAGACCGGCGCGGCGATCGACCCGGCCAAGACCTATGTCGTCGCGGGCTGGGCCAGCGTGAACGAAGCCACCGAAGGCCCGCAGATCTGGGACGTGGTCGAAACCCACATCCGCAACATGGGCACCATCAGCCTTACACCCAACACCAGCGTGCACGTGACCGGCGCCTGACCGCAGGCCGCCGCAGCAAGGGAGGCATCATTCGATGACTGGAATTTTCAAGGGCATGAAACCGTCGCGCCGGTCTTTCCTGCGCGGTGCCGCCGCGGCGGGGATCGGTGCGGCATCGGGCGGCGTGGCAGCGCGGGCGGCGCAGGACCCGGCCTTCGACGGCCTGCAACCCTGGATGCAGGAACTGGGCGATCCGGTCGATGCCGCCCCTTACGGCATGCCGTCGGAATTCGAGGCGCATGTCCAGCGCAAGACGGTGTACTGGCTGACAGCGGATCCGATCAGTTCGATCAACTTCACGCCGCTGCACGAACTGGACGGGATCATCACCCCGAACGGGCTCTGCTTCGAGCGGCACCACAGCGGCGCGGCCCATGTGGACCCTGCCCTGCACCGGCTGATGATCAACGGGCTGGTGGACCGCGAGCTTGTGTTCAGCATGGACGATCTCAAGCGGTTCCCGCGCGAGAACCACGTCTATTTCCTGGAATGTGCGGCCAATTCCGGGATGGAATGGCGCGGGGCGCAGCTCAACGGCTGCCAGTTCACCCACGGCATGATCCACAACGTCATGTACACCGGCATCCCGCTGAAGCTGCTGTTGCAGGAAGCGGGCGTGCAGACGGCGGGCAAGTGGATTTTGGCCGAAGGGGCGGACGCGTCGGGCATGACACGGTCGATCCCGATCGAAAAGGCGCTCGATGACTGCCTCGTCGCCTTCAAGATGAACGGCGAGGCGCTGCGCGTCGAACAGGGCTATCCCCTGCGGCTTGTGGTGCCGGGCTGGGAAGGCAACATGTGGGTGAAGTGGCTCCGCCGGATCGAGGTCGGGGACGAGCCGTGGCATCACCGCGAGGAAACCAGCAAGTACACCGATCTTCTTGCCGATGGGTCCTCGCGCCGGTTCACCTGGGAAATGGACGCGAAGTCGGTCATCACCAACCCGAGCCCGCAGGCGCCGATCACCCACGGCAAGGGCCCCACGGTCATCACCGGGCTTGCATGGTCCGGGCGCGGCACGATCCCGCGCGTGGACGTGACCATCGACGGCGGCAAGAACTGGTACAAGGCGCGCATGTCCGGCCCGTCGCTGACGAAGTCGATGCATCGCTTCTATTTCGACTTCGACTGGGACGGACAGCCGCTGCTGCTGCAAAGCCGGGCCCATGACAGCACCGGCTATGTCCAGCCGACCAAGGACCAGCTGCGCGCCGTGCGCGGCCTGAATTCGATCTACCACAACAACGGCATCCAGACCTGGCATGTCAACGAGAAGGGCGAGGCCGAGAATGTCGAGATTTCCTGACCCCCGCATGATCCGCTGCACGCTGCTGGCCGGCGTCGTCGCGACCACGGGCCTGACCGCGCTGGCCGCGGACCCTGTCGCGTCTCCCGAAGGCGGTTTCGGGCTGGGCCGTGAAGCCCTGCCCGAGGAAGTGGCCCTGTGGGACATCGACATCCGCCCCGACGGCAAGGGCCTGCCCGAAGGATCGGGCAGCGTCGAGGCGGGCGAGGAAATCTGGTCGTACCAATGCGCCCATTGCCACGGCGATTTCGCCGAAGGCATCGACCGTTGGCCGGTGCTGGCGGGGGGCGAAGGGTCACTGGCGGACGATCGCCCGGTCAAGACCATCGGGTCCTTCTGGCCGTACCTGTCCACGGTCTATGACTATGTGTACCGGGCGATGCCGTTCGGATACGCCCAGTCGCTGACCCCGGACGATGTCTATGCCATCACCGCCTACCTGCTCTATTCCAACTACATCGTCGAAGACGATTTCGTGCTCAGCCACGAGAACTTCACCGAGGTGCGGATGCCCAATGAAGACGGGTTCTTCATGGACGACCGCGCCGACACCGAATTGACCCTCTTCACCGGCGATCCCTGCATGACCGACTGCAAGGACAGCGTCGAGATCACTGCCCACGCGGCGATCCTCGATGTCACGCCAGAGGACGGCGGCGAAGGCGGCGGCGGCATCGACTGACCCCGCCATCCGGCCCCGCCCGCCCCCCGGGCGGGGCCGCATCGGACCGGGCATCCCTCCCGTTGCCCGGTCCGACCATCATGGAGGAACGACGCGCTTTGGAGGAGGCCATGACGTTCGTACCAGACAGGAATCGCAGCCGCCACGCAGGCCGCGCCACACGGACCGTCCCGGTCCTGTGCGCGGTTTTGTTGTTTCCGGGGGCAGTCGCCCCGGCGCTGGCGCAAGCGACCGATCACGGGCTGGCGGGCGGCGACGCCGCGCGCGGGGCGGAGTTGTTCATGGAGTGCAGCGGCTGCCACGAGGTCGGTCCCGACGCGCGCGACGGCATCGGCCCGCATCTCAACCGGGTGTTCGACCGGCGCGCGGGCAGCATCGACGGATTCGCCTATTCCAAGGGGATGGCGCGCATGGGCGCGGACGGGCTGATCTGGGGTTACGCCACGCTGGATGCCTATGTCGCCAATCCCCGCGCGCTGGTGTCGCGCACGCGCATGAGCTATCCCGGGATGGACGATCCCGCCGACCGGCGCGACCTTCTGGCATTCCTGCGCGTCTATTCGGCGGACCCGGCGAACATACCCGAAAGCCCGCCCACGGCATCCGCGGCGGGCCATGATCTGGACCCCGCCATTCTGGCGCTGGAGGGCGACCCGGCGTATGGTGAATACCTGTCGGGGGAGTGCATCACCTGCCACAGCGCGCAGGGATCCGACAGCGGTATCCCGTCGATCACCCAGTGGCCGGAAGAGGATTTCGTCGTGGCGCTCCACGCCTACAAGCAGTACCTGCGCCCGCATCCGGCGATGCAGATGATCGCGGGCAGATTGAACAACGAGGAAATCGCGGCGCTGGCCGCGTATTTCGCAGGGCTCGCGCCGCGCTAGGCGGCCGGGCATCACCGTGTTTCGGGGAGGAGACACACATGACGCTTTCACGACGCCACTTCATCGGCTCGACCATCGCGGTGGGGGCCGCGTTGTCGGCTCCCATGATCCGCGCGCAGGCCACGGCCCGGGTCGTCGTCATCGGCGGCGGCGCGGGCGGGGCCACCGCCGCGCGCTATGTCGCCAAGGACAGCGGTGGGGCCATTGCGGTGACGCTGATCGAACCCGCGCGCCGCTACTATACCTGCTTCTTCTCGAACCTGTATCTGGGCGGGTTCCGCGCGTTCGACTCGCTTGGCCATTCCTACGACCGGCTTGCGTCCGAACACGGCATCGACGTGGTGCATGACCATGCGACCGGGGTGGACCGTGACGCGCGGACCGTGGCGCTCGCGGGCGGCGGATCCGTACCCTACGACCGGCTCATCATCGCGCCGGGGATCGATTTCGTGGACGGCGCGGTGCCCGGCTGGTCGCTGGACGCGCAGGACGTCATGCCCCACGCCTACAAGGGCGGGCCGCAGGCGGAGCTGCTCAAGGCGCAGGTGACGGCGATGCCACAGGGAGGCACCTTTGTCATGGTAGCCCCGCCCAACCCCTATCGGTGCCCGCCCGGACCTTATGAACGGGTATCCATGATCGCCCACACCCTGCGTGAGGCGAACCCAACGGCGAAGATCATCATCGCCGACCCGAAGGAGAATTTCTCGAAGCAGGCCCTGTTCGAGGAAGGCTGGAACGACCGGTACCCCGGCATGGTCGAATGGATCGGCCCGGAGTTCGGTGGCGGCGCTGTCGAAGTGCGCCCCGGCAGCATGGAGGTCGTGATCGACGGCGAGGTCGTGAAGGCCGATGCCTGCAACGTGATCCCCGCCATGAAGGCGGGCAACATCCTGGCCGCGGCAGCCCTGACCGAAGGCAACTGGGCGCCCATCGTGCCCGCCACGATGCAAAGCCGTCTGGACGAGAACATCCATATCCTGGGCGATTCCGCGGCGCAGGGCGACATGCCGAAATCCGGCTTCGCCGCCAACAGCCAGGCCAAGGTCGCGGCGATGGCGGTGCGCGGCGCGCTGACCGGCAGCCGGGTGTTCCCGGCCAAGTTCTCCAACACCTGCTGGTCGCTGATCGACACCGACAACGGCGTGAAGGTCGGCGCAAGCTATACCGCCACGGACGAAAAGATCGCCTCGGTGGACAGCTTCATCAGCCAGACGGGCGAAAGCGCCGACCTGCGCGCCACGACCTATCGCGAAAGCCTTGGCTGGTACGACGCCATCGTCGCCGACATGTTCGGCTGACCGACTGCGGCGTGCGGCAATCCCGTCGCGCGCCGTCCCCCAACCAGCAAGAGACCCGCCATGACACGCATGTTCCGCCTGATCCCCGCCCTTGTCGCCGCCGCCATCGCAAGTCCCGCGGCCGCCGACGCGGTCATGACCACGCCCTATGACGGCAGCTTCGCGGATGCGGCGCTTGCCGTCGAAACCGCCATTGTCGGGCGCGGGCTGGTGATCGACTATGTCAGCCATGTGGGCGAAATGCTCGCACGCACCAAGGCCGATGTCGGCGGCGCGGCGGATCTGTTCGTCGAGGCGGACGTGTTCCTGTTCTGCTCCGCCGTCACGTCGCGCGCGGTGATGGAGGCCGACCCGATGAACATCGCGCACTGCCCCTATGGTATCTTCGTCGCCGACACGGGCGGCGCGGTCGTGATCGGCTATCGGACCTATCCCGACGGCGCCATGCAGGAGGTCCAGACCCTGCTGGCCGACATCGTGGCCGACGCCGCCGCGTTCTGACCCGGCACGGCTTGACGCAGGTCAAGCACGGCCCGCCCGCCCTGCCCTATCCTGCGCCAACCGCTGACGGAGGGATGCCATGCTCGAATTCCTGCTCGACCGCTTCGGCGATGGCCGGGTGCTCTTCGCGCTTGGGCTGACCGTGGGCCTTCTGTTCGGGGCCGCAGCGCAGCATTCGCGGTTCTGCCTGCGCGCGGCGACAGCGGAACTGGGATCGGGCCAGGCCGGCCCGAAACTGGGGATCTGGCTGATCGTCTTCGCGGCGGCGCTGCTGCTCACGCAGGCCACCGTGGGACTGGGGCTGTTCGACCCGGCGCAGTCGCGCCAGATCAGCGGCGTGGGCAGCCTGTCGGGCGCGATCCTCGGCGGGCTGATGTTCGGCGTCGGCATGATCCTCGCGCGCGGCTGCGCCAGCCGGCTTCTGGTGCTGTCGGGCACCGGCAACATGCGCGCGCTCATCACCGGGCTTGTGGTGACCATCGTGGCGCAGGCGTCCTATCGCGGCGTGCTGTCGCCCGCGCGGGAATGGCTGTTCAACCTCTGGACCGTGCCGGGCGGGGCTGCGCGGGACCTGCTGGCCGTCACCGGCCTGTCGCTGCCCATGCTGCTGGGGGCGGGCGTGGCCATGCTGGGCGCGGGCATCTGGCTGGCGCAGCGCGGCGGGCTGGGCCGGTCGCGCATCGTGGCGGCGGGGCTCGTGGGGGCGGCGGTCACGCTGGGATGGGTCGGCACCTATGCCATCGCACAGGTGTCCTTCGATCCCGTGGCGGTGTCGTCCGTGACCTTCACCGGTCCCTCCGCCGACACGTTGATGGGGCTCATCAACGAACGCGAGTTGACGCTGGGGTTCAGCATCGGGCTTGTGCCGGGCGTCTTTGTCGGCGCGGCGGCCATGGCGCTGCGCGCGGGCGAGTTCCGGCTGGAACGCTTCGACGCGTCGACCGGCATGGAACGCTACATGGTGGGCGCCGTGCTTATGGGGTTCGGATCCATGCTCGCAGGCGGTTGCGCCGTGGGTGCCGGGGTGTCGGGCGGGGCCGTTCTGGCGCTGACGGCGTGGGTGGCCGTGGTCAGCATGTGGATCGGCGCGCTGGTGACCGGCTGGGTCCTGGCGCTGTCGCCGCGCATCGCCGCAGGTGCGGGCAGCACCGCCTGATCCGCGCGCGTCGCGCGCAAGCGGACACAGGTTCAGCGCGACACGCTCTAACCTTTTGATGTCGCATGTCAGAGAAGCGCAAAATCGGTTCCCACTTTTGCGCGACATGCTTTAGTCCCATCGCGCGGCGCGCTGCAATC
>DAIPIS010000279.1:0-2505 GCA_036770665.1 Meridianimarinicoccus sp. | reverse complement strand
GTTCAAGTGGCAATTTAGTTAGAATCTGCCAATGAGTCCACGCGATCAGAATCGTGCTTTAAAGCTTGATAGGACCCTGCCGGAATCGTTCGTTTCCTTCGCTCGACGACTGGCGGCAGTGCTTCTGTTCACGTCGGTGGCGGTGTTCTTTTCTGAAAAAGCATATTGGTATGTCCAGGGATATGCCTGGTTCGTTCTGGTGGTGTTTTATGCTTTCATGGTTTATCCATGCCTTTGGCTGATCGAGCACTTCAAGGTGAGCAGGTTGTCGGAAGGCGTGATGGTCGCGGCCGTGTTCGCGTTCCTGGTCGAGGGCGTGTTGACTCCGGTGCTCTATGAGGGTGGCTTGTCGGATCTGTCGATGCCGCTGTATTTCTTGGGTTGGCACGGCCTGCTCAGCGTCGTCGTGGGCTGGCAGGTTCTGCGGGTTTGGCTGGTGGAGGATCGATGGTTCCGGGTGGTGATGGGCGGGGTGCTGTTTGGCGGATTCTGGGGGTTGTGGTCGCTGACGTTCTGGCTCCCCGAAAACGCCGGGCATGCCACGGAGCCGGCTCGATGGGCCACGTGGTCGTTCGGGTTGCATGCGGTCACCTTCACGGCCACCCTTGCGGCAGCGCATGGCCTGCTGGGTCGCGGGGTGCGCCTGCCCCACTTTTCACCGAGCAGGCTGGAACGTGTGCTGGCGCTGATTTGTGTTGCGGCCCTTTTTGCCATGCTGGTGCTGCCGGCCGTGCCGTGGGCCCCGCTCAAGCTGCTGCCACTGCTTGCCATACCCATCGCGTTCCTGTGGCTTTCCCGGGGGAAGGCAGAACAACCCGGCAGATCGGGGCTGATGCACAACTGCATGCGGCCGGCGCGCTGGCGAGCCCTCACGGGCCTGCTGGTCATGCCCGCCAGCGCGACGTCCGTCTATGCCGTGGCCGGGTCGACCCAGCCCAGCGATGAATCGCTGCGCAGCCTGATGGAGGGCCTGACGTTGCTACAGATGGCTGCCGGGGCGACGGCATGCGTGGCGGCAGCGGTAACGATCACCTGGCGATCCGTCCGCACCCGGTGCGGATGAAGCCGTTAACCCCTCACCCCCCAAGCCCCTGACCCCGGCCCGCCTGGAATCATCCTGATCAACCGTACAACTCCCTCTGCTCCGCCCACCGCACGGGCAGATTCTTCCGCAGCTTCTCCAGGCTCAGGCCGTTGGGTCCGTCGCCGCGCAGGATGGCCGCCACGCTGAAAGACGGCGTCTTCTACGTCTTCAGCGCCAACGCCGCCCCATTCGAGGCCAACCAGGCCTATTCGCCGTTCGCGGTGTACGCGCTCTTGAACCATGGCGGAGATTTTGAACAGGCGGCCAGGTTGCTCGGACAGCGGCGTCGGCGGCACTTCCGGGGGTTCTCTGGCGGATCATGCCCACGGTGC
Organism: Meridianimarinicoccus sp.; assembly: GCA_036770665.1. Taxonomy (GTDB): domain Bacteria; phylum Pseudomonadota; class Alphaproteobacteria; order Rhodobacterales; family Rhodobacteraceae; genus Meridianimarinicoccus. Next base: position 1,089 of record DAIPIS010000279.1, on the reverse strand, counting down.
GGACATCTCGGCCATCGTGCGAATGTCAGCCGCGCCCGGCGTCGAGGTCGGCGAACAAAGGTCATGTGCATCAGAGTTCGCCGATCCCGGCCCGATCCCCGATCACCTGTTCCGCGTGCCCGGCTTCGTGTCGCGGGTGATGGACTTCACGCTGACCCACGCCCCCTACCCCAACGCCGGCCTGGCCTTCTGCGGCGCGGTGGCGGCGTGGCGGTGCCGAACAGCGTCAGGTGCGGCTGATCGATGTGGGCCGCTTCCTTCTGACCGGCCTTGACCCGCATCGGGTCATCGTGGACATCGGCAAACGCGGCGAAGGCCAGGCACCCGGCAGCGCCCGGCAACTGCCCCAAGAAATCGTCCAGGCCGCGCGCTGGTGGTCCGAGTTCCAGCCCGGCACGCGCCGCGCCAACCTGCTGGAGGTCCACCCCGAGCCGCGCGTCGTGCCCGCCACGGCAGAGGCCTAGGAAGCGATCACGCGCTGCAGCGCCGGACCGAACAGGAGTACGACCGGGCCCACGAGCGCAACGACGAGGTCGCCCGCGTCGCGTGGTCGCGCACGCACGAGAACGCCAAGAAGCTGGCGCTGCTCTACGCCACGACGGCGTGGTTCGTCGGAAGCGCTGCCGCCACTGCGGCCAAGCGATCACCACCCGCGAGAAAATCGTCTGAGATACCACATCTGGTACGTTCCTGGGTTTCTTTTCAGTCCGATGCACAGTCTGTGGCTCTGCGGCAATAAGCACTACGGGCAGGCGAGCGCCGCCCGCCGCGCAGCCTTGATGAGCCGTTCGGCGTCGCGCGTGTCAATCTCGTAGATGGTCATGATCGGCCCCGGCTGAAGCGCCGGGATCTTCGCGATCTTCTTGTCGCCCTGCTTGAGCGGGCGCACCTTCGCGCGAATCTCCTCGACCGGCTCAAGGTGCAGCCACCCGCCCTTGAGGCAGTCCTTTCTGACCCGCACGACACCCACCAACTCGTTCCGATCCGTCTGATGAGCGATCACCAGGTCGCCTTTTTGCAGCTTGCGGAGCGCGGGTGACCTGCCCCCTCCAGACCGGTCCAGAGTCGGAGATACTCCGTTCTGGGCCA
>DAIPIS010000278.1:0-2521 GCA_036770665.1 Meridianimarinicoccus sp. | reverse complement strand
TGCAGATGCAGATGCAGGTCGGTGGCAGCCATGACCGTCTTTCACAGCCCCTATCCGCCCGTGCCCCTGCGCGACATCACCATCACCGAACGGGTGTTCGAAGGGCTGGCGTCCATGCCGCCCGACGCACCGGCGCTGATCGACGGCGGCGATGGGCATGTGCTGACCGCTGCCGGGCTCATGGCCGATATCCGCGCGCTGGCGGGCGGTCTGACCGCGGCGGGCCATGGCGCCGGGACGGTCGTGGCGCTGCTGGCACCGAACATGCCCGAATATGCCGTGGTGTTTCACGGCGCGCTTTTTGCGGGCGGCACGGTGACGACGATCAACCCGACCTATACGGCGTCCGAAGTGGCGCACCAGGTACGCGACAGCGGGGCGGGCCTGCTGGTGACGATACCGGCGTTCCTTGCCATGGCCCGGACCGCGGCGGCGGAGGTCGGCGTGCCCGTGGCGGTGATCGGCGACGGCGCCGAGGGCGCGATCCCGCTCGCGGACCTGATGGGCCCACCGATGGACGCACAGGTGCCCGTGGACCCTGTGGCCCATGTGGCCGTGCTTCCCTATTCGTCGGGCACGACAGGGTTGCCCAAGGGCGTGATGCTGAGCCACCGCAACCTCGTGGCCAACGTGGACCAGACGATCGCGATCTTCGACGTGCGGCCGGGCGACCGGACCGTCGCGTTCCTGCCGTTCTTCCACATCTATGGCCTGAACGTGCTGATGAACATGTACCCCGCCGGTGGCGCGACGCTTGTGACCATGGCACGGTTCGATCTGGAAACCTTCCTGCGGCTCAACCAGGATCACCGGACGCGCCGGGTCTATTGCGTGCCGCCCGTGGCGCTGGGGCTGGCGCGGCATCCCATTGTGGATAACTTCGACCTGAGCACTCTGGAAGCCGTGGTGTCCGGCGCGGCACCCTTGGGTGCCGCCACGACGGACGCCATCGCGGCGCGGCTGGGCTGTGTCGCGATGCAGGCCTACGGCATGACGGAAATGAGCCCGGTCAGCCATCTTTCCGGGATCGGACGGACGCGACCGGGGGCTTGCGGGCTGCTGGTGCCGAACACCAGCGCCCGGATCGTGGACCCCGAGACCGGGCAGGACGCGGCACCCGGCGCCGAGGGCGAGTTGTGGATCAAGGGCCCGCAGGTGATGCTGGGCTATCTGGCCCGCCCCGATGCAACGGCCGAGACGATCACCGCGGACGGCTGGCTGCGCACCGGCGACATCGGGTCGGTCGATGCGGATGGCTATCTGTTCATCCATGACCGGCTGAAGGAACTGATCAAGGTCAAGGGGTTCCAGGTCGCCCCGGCTGAGGTGGAGGCAGCACTCCTCGAACATTCTGCCGTCGCCGATGCCGCCGTGCTGGGCCAGCCCGACGAGGACGCCGGCGAGGTGCCGGTGGCTTTCGTGGTGGCGGCACCGGGAACGGACCCGGACCTGCCGACGCTTGTGGCGCATCTCGAAGCGCGGCTCGCGCATTACAAACACCCCAAGGTGCTGCACCTTGTGGATACGATCCCGAAATCGGCGTCGGGCAAGATCCTGCGCCGGGTGCTGCGCGCGGATCTGGAGCGCGCGCGCTGATCGGGCGCGCATGGCGTGCCCCAAGCCGTGGTGCGGGGCCCGCTTGTCAACCGTTCCGACCGGCCGTAAGTCCCCGCCATGTCCAATGATCCCGCCACTGACCCCGCCATCGGCGACGTGTTGCTCGACCTTGCCCATCGGCGGGGTGCAGGGCGCAGTTTCTGCCCGTCCGAGGCCGCCCGTGCGCTCGGGGGCGACTGGCGGGCGCGCATGGGCGACGTGCGCGTCACGGCGGCGCGGCTGGTGGGTGACGGTCGGCTGGTGGCCACGCAGAAAGGCCGTCCGGTCGATCCGGTGACGGCGCGCGGGCCGATCCGGCTGAGGCTGGCTCCATGATCCTCGGGATCGGCACGGATCTGGCCAACATCGAGCGCATCGCGGCCACGCTCGACCGGTTCGGCGACCGCTTCAAGACGCGGGTTTTCACCGAAACGGAACAGCGCCGCGCCGAAAGCCGGGCCGACGTCGCGGGCACCTATGCCAAACGCTGGGCCGCGAAGGAGGCGTGCTCCAAGGCGCTTGGTACGGGGTTGCGCATGGGGATCGCGTGGCGCGACATGGCCGTGTCGAACCTGCCCACCGGCCAGCCCGTAATGGCGGTCACGGGGTGGGCCGCCACACGACTGGCCGACATGACGCCGCCGGGGCACGACGCCATCATCCACGTCACCCTGACCGACGATCATCCGTGGGCGCAGGCCTTCGTGGTGATCGAGGCCCGTCCGCGTGCTGTCCGCCGCCAGGCTTCTTGACTCCCCGAACCCCCGCGCCCATGAAGCGCCGGACCCAGACACAGGCGCAGGACAGCAGGCATGGCAACCAAGGCCGAAAAAGACAGCGGCATCGTCGAGACCATCAAGACCGTGGTCTATGCGCTGCTGATCGCGGGCGTGTTCCGGACGCTGTTCTTCCAGCCGTTCTGGAT
>DAIPIS010000277.1:0-2536 GCA_036770665.1 Meridianimarinicoccus sp. | reverse complement strand
TGTTCTGCGATGCGCTGTCGATCGTGCTGAAAATGGTGGCGGGCATCGGCACCGTTGATACCGCGGAAACCCTGAGCGCCGCGCTCGACCATCTGGCGGCGGGGCGGATGCCGGACATCATCCTGCTGGACCTCAACCTGCCGGACGTCAACGGGCTGGACGGGCTCATGCGGCTCAAGGCGCGTGTCCCCCGCCTGCCCATCGTCGTGGTTTCGTCCATGTCCGACAACCGGATGATCGCGGCGACCCTGCAGGCAGGCGCATCGGGGTTCGTGCCCAAACACAGCCAGCGCGATGTCTTCTCGCAGGCCTTTCATGCCATCGAATGCGGATCGGTGTACACGCCGGACAGCTACATCGCGCCGGGCACGCAGGCGGCGGATCATGGCGACGGTGCCGTCTTGCGCCTGTCGTCGCTGACGCGCCAGCAGGCCCGCATCCTGCGCCTGATCTGCGACGGAAAGCTGAACAAGCAGATCGCCTTTGACCTGTCCATCGCCGAAACCACGGTAAAGGCGCATGTGACCGCCATCATGCGCAAGCTTGGTGTCCAGAGCCGTACCCAGGCGGTGCTCATTGCACAGCAGGCGAAATACGCGCATCTGCTGCCGGACGAATGATCGCGGGATCCGATCCCGCCGGACCAGGGGATGACAGCATGACGAGCCCGCCAGAGCCCGGCTCACGGCAGGTCGGCGGACATGGTCGGTTCGTGCGGCGGGCCACGGCCCCGGCGAACGCGCCCGATGCCGTGGCGCAACTGGTGGCGCGGCTGGGGGATGGGCTGGCGCATGTGCTCATGTTCATCGACGCGGAGGCCGATTTCGACCGCATCATCGCCGAAGCGCAGGTTGCGTTCGCGCCCGCCCAGGTGGTGGCCTGCACGACGGCAGGCGAGATCGCCGAGACCGGCTACACCGAGGGTGACATCGTCGCGGCGGGACTGCCTGCTGCGCATTTCGCCGCCGCGCCGCTTCTTGTGACGGATCTCGACCGCTTCGACGCGTCGGAATTCGTGGGAGAAGTGATCCGCACCCGCATGGCACTTGATGCGCGGGCACCGGACTTTGCCTATTCCTTTGCGTTCGTGGTGGTCGACGGGTTGTCGCGCTGCGAGGATCACCTCATGGCGACACTCGCATCAGGAATGTCGTCAGTGCCGGTGTTCGGCGGATCGGCGGGGGATGGCGTGCGGTTCGACCGGACCCGCGTCGCGCTGGACGGGGTCAGTCATCGCAACGCCGCCGTGATCAGCTTCATCCGCACGGCCTGCCCGGTTCGGGTGTTCAGCCTCGATCATCTCGAACAGGGGGAGGCGCGGATGGTCGTGACGCGGGCTGACCCCGCGCGACGGATCGTGTGCGAAATCAACGCGCGCCCGGCGGCCCGCGAATACGCGCGCATTCTTGGCAAGAATCCCGATTACCTGAGCCAGTTCACCTTTGCCGCGCATCCGCTCGTGGTGCGGGTCGGTGGGCGGCACCATGTGCGTGCGATCCAGCGCGTGACCGAAGACGGCGCGCTGGTCTTCTTCTCGGCGATCGACGAAGGGCTCGTGCTGACGCTGGCCAAGGTCGGCGACATCGGCGCACATCTGGAAAATGCGCTCGCGGAAATTGCGGCGGATGGTCCCATAGACACGATCATCGCGTGCGATTGTATCTTGCGGCGCATCGAGGCAACGCAGAAACAGGCCGCGCGGCGGGTATCGGAACTGCTCAGCGCGCACAACGTTGTCGGGTTCAATACCTATGGCGAACAGGTCGGGGCCAAGCACGTCAACCACACCATGACCGGTGTGGCCATCTTTCCGCCCCAATAGGGCCACCCCAACAGGGCAACCACAGTCGGGATGCACCGTGTCCAGCCATCTGATCGACCCCAGTGAAACGCTCGAAACGCAGCATGCGCGGCTGCTGATCATCACCGAAGCGCTGATGCGGCGGGTGGAGCAGGACATGGACGGCGCGGGCGAGGCTTACGCGCAGTTCGAACGTGCCGTGATCCTCGAGGACCAGGTCAAGCAGCGCACCGCGGAACTGGAACACGCGCTCACGCTGCTCAACCGGTCGAACGCGCAACTGGCCGAGGCAAGCCGTGCCGCCGATGCGGCCCGGACCGACCTGTCCAACGCGATCGAAGCCGTGCGCGAAGGGTTCGCGCTGTTCGATGCCGACGACGTCATGGTCATGTGCAACAGCCGGTTCGGGATGCAGTTGCGCGACGTGCAGCCCAGCATGAAGCCGGGGCTGCATTTCCGAGACTACGTCTTGCTGGTCAGCCGGTCGCGTTTCCTTGCCTTGCCCGAAGGGACAACCCCCGAGGCATGGTCGGAACAGCGGCTGAAGCGCCACGCCGACCGCCATGTGATGTTCAACGTCGAACTGAAGGACGATCACTGGCTTCAGGTCAGCGAACACCGCACCCCCAAGGGCGGCACCGTGATGCTGCAGACCGACATCACCGACGTGATCCGCATCGGGCGCGAGGAACGCGACAAGCTGCTCGACGAACAGGCGCGCATGATCCGTGCGAC
>DAIPIS010000276.1:0-2537 GCA_036770665.1 Meridianimarinicoccus sp. | reverse complement strand
CTGCTGACCCAGCGGATGGAAACGCTGGGGATCGGCCCCCTGGGCTTCGTCGCCACCGACTATGCCGTGCTCGTGTGGTCGGTGGACCCGCTGACCGACCCCGCGCCGCTCTTTCAGGGCTGCGACCTGCGCGCGGGGTTCGAATCGTGGCTCGCGGGGAACGCCGTGATGAAACGCACCTTCAAGGCCTCCGCCATCATCGCGGGCCTGATCGACCGCCAGACCGCCGGTCAGCGCAAGACCGGGCGGCAGGCGACGTTTTCCTCCGACATCCTCTATGACACCCTGCGCAAGTACGACCCCGGCCACCTGCTGCTGCAGATCACCCGGGAGGAGGCTCTCCGCGGCCTCGTGGATTTCGGCCGCATCGAGGAGATGATCGCCCGCACCGCGGGCCGCGTCGATCATGTCACCCTGCCCCGCGTCACGCCGCTCGCCGCCCCCCTGTTTCTCGAACCGGGTCGCGTGCCGGTGCAGGGGGCCGGGGCCGAACGCCTGCTCGCTGACGCCGCCGCGCGCCTTCTGGCCGAAGCCGGGCTGCACGACGCCGGGGCCGCCTGATCGCGCGGGCCGCGCGCGGTCTGGAACAGCGTCCGGCCGAAGCCACAGCGCACGGCGTCGGGGCCGCCCCGACCCCGTCGCGCGCCGTCACCGGCCGTCACCGGGCCTTCACGGGGCTGGCATACGCTCGCGGTTGATCTAGACTGCCCGCAACCAACAAGGGAGAGACCCATGCAACGCCGCCAGTTCCTCAGCCTCGCGCCTGCCGCCGGGCTGGCCACCCTGCCCGCCACCTTCGCCCGCGCCCATGACGACGCCCCCCACACGATCCCGCAGGCGCAACGCCGCGCGGTGGGCGATATCACCGTGACCGCCCTGTCCGACGGCGGCATCGCACTGGGGCACGCGCCCCTGCAGGGCATCTCGGAAGACGACTACGCCGCGATCCTGACCGCCGCCCATCGCGACCCGGCGGGCTTCCTGTCCGGCGTCAACGCCTTCCTGATCGAAACGGGGGATCTGAAGGTCCTCGTGGATTGCGGCACCGGCGGCGCCTTCGGCCCCGAGATCGACAATCTGCCCGCCAACCTCGCCGCCACGGGCATCACCCCCGGCGACATCACGCATCTTTTTGCTACCCACCTGCACCCCGACCATGTGGGCGGCGCGGTGCGCGACGGGCTGGCCGTGTTCCCCAACGCGGAACTCGTGGTCCATGACGCCGACCGCGCCTTCTGGGGCGAGCCCGCAAATTTCACCGCCATGCCGGAAATGATGCAGAACTTCGCCGCCATGGCGCAGGGCGTGCTCGCCGCCTACGGCGACCGCCTTCGCACCTTCGACGGGGAAGCCGAGATCGCGCCGGGCCTCACCGCCATGCCGCTGCCGGGCCACACGCCGGGCCATTCCGGCCTGATGATCGCCTCGGGCGACGCGTCGCTGCTGATCTGGGCCGATATCGTCCACGTCGCCCCCGTGCAGCTTGCGCGCCCCGAGGTCACCATCGGCTTCGATATGGACCCCGCGCTTGCCGCCGCCACCCGCGCGGCACTCCTCGACCGCGTCGCCGCCGACCGCCTGATGGTCGCGGGCTCCCACATCGCCTTCCCCGGCCTTGCCACCATCGCCCGCGCGGGCGACGGCTACGCCGCCATCCCGGCCCCCTTCGACTACGGCGCCATCTGACCCCGCCTCCGGCCCCCGCATGCCCCCTTGCATCGCGGGCCGGATTTCGACCAGAACAGGGCATGAACAGCCACGCCTTTCCGTTTCATGGCGAAATGCTCCATGCCCTGCCCTGCGGCGCGCTCTGGTGGCCGGATGCAGCACTCCTGTGCGTGTCCGACCTGCATTTCGGGAAATCCGAACGCATGGCGCGGCGCGGCGGGCCGGTGCTGCCGCCCTATGACACCGCCGACACGCTGGCGCGGCTTGACGCGGCCCTAGATGCCACCGGCGCGCGGCGGGTCGTGTGCCTTGGCGACAGCTTCGATGACCTGACCGCGGGCGGTGCACTCGCCGAACCGCACCGGCTCTGGCTCACGCGGCTGATCGCCGGGCGCGACTGGTGCTGGATCGAAGGCAACCATGACCCCGGCCCGCTGAACCTGCCAGGCTCCCATCGCGCCACGTGGCGGCACGGGCCACTCACCTTCCGCCACATCGCCACGCCAGACGGCCGGGCCGAAGTGTCGGGCCACTACCACCCCAAGGCGCGGATCAGCCTCCGCGGGGCGGCGCTCACGCGGCCCTGCTTCCTCGTGGACGGTGCCCGCGTGATCCTGCCCGCCTTCGGCACCTACACCGGCGGGCTGGACACAACCGATGCGGCGCTGGCCGGCCTCATGGACCCCGCGGCGCAGGCCATCCTGACCGGCACCCGCGCCCATGCGATCCCGATGCCCCGCACCATGCCCCGTGGCGTCCCCCGCAGGATCACCGGCACCGTGCCCCGACGCAGCACCTGACCCGGTCCCGTCCACGCGCACCCCGGCATGCGCTAGACCGTCCCAAGGCCAACAAGGTCCGCCCAAGAC
>DAIPIS010000275.1:0-2541 GCA_036770665.1 Meridianimarinicoccus sp. | reverse complement strand
TCACGCTGATCCTGATCTACCTGACCTTCAACCTGCCCATCGTGATCTGGATCGTGACCGACCAGTTCCGGGGGATCCCCTATGAGTTGGACGAAGCCGCCCGGATGGAAGGGGCGTCGCAATTCACAATCATGCGCCGGATCTGCCTTCCGCTGGCGATGCCCGGCGTGGCGGTGTCGGCGATCTTTTCGTTCATCTTCTCGTGGAACGAGCTGATGTTCGGGCTTGTCCTGACCCGGAGCGCGGCGCGCACCGCCCCCGCGATGGCGGTGTCGTTCATGGAAGGCTACAACCTGCCCTATGGCAAGATCATGGCGACATCGACCCTGATCGTGATCCCGGTGCTGATCTTTGCGCTGATTGCGTCCAAGCAACTTGTGCGCGGGCTGACCATGGGTGCCGTGAAATAGCTTCGCCCTCACGACACTTGGCAGAGCGTGCCGCAGGTTGCATGACGGTGCGACCTCATTCCGGATAAGTCATGTCGCGCCGCATCAAGACCGAACAGATAGATACCGAGGAGCAGTTGCTGGTCCGCATCGCCTATGCCTGCGAGATCGAGGGCCTGACCCAGGCGGAAGCCGCCGAACGCTTCGGCCTGACGCGGCTGCGGGTGAACAAGGGGCTTGCCGAATTGCGCCAACGCGGCATCCTGCGGGTGTCCATCGACAGCATCTACGCCGCCGCCGCCGAACTGGAATTCCGTGTGGCCGACAGATTCGGGCTGATCCGCGCGGTGGTGGTGCCGAGCCCCGAAAAGCCGTCATCGGTGACGCCGCTGGTGAGCGCGGGGTTGGGCGGGCATCTGGGCGCGCTGTTGCAGGACCCGTCCGTGCGCCGCTTCGGCATGTCCTGGGGCAACACGCTGAACCTTGCGACGCGGCACATGCAGCCGATCGACCGGCCCGATCTGGAAATCGTGTCGGTGATGGGCGGCATCCTGCGGGGGTCCGACCTCAACGGCTATGAAATCACCACGCGGCTGGCGGATCTGTGCAACGCGCAGCACAGCTTTTTCGTGGCGCCCGTCTATGCGGGCAGTGCCGCAAGCCGCCGGGTGTTCATGGAACAGGACGTGATCGTCGAAGGGCTGGACAAGCTGCGCGGCTGCGATGCGGTGGCGATTGCGACGGGGGATCTGCAGTCGTCGCTTCTGGTGCGCGATGCGTTGCCGCGCGACGTGCTGGTGGCGGATCTCGTGCGGCTGGGCGGGGTGGGTGACATCATCGGCCATGTGCTGGACGCCGAAGGGCGGCTTGTGGACCATGACATCAACCGCAGGCTTGTGGGCCTGACGCTGGACGACCTGCGCGCGATCCCCAATGTGATCCTCGCCGCCGGGGGCGCGCACAAGGTACCGGTCATCCTTGCGGCGCTGCGGTCGGGGTTCGTCGATACGCTGGTGACGGACGAGGCCACGGCGCAGGCGGTGCTGGACAGGGCCGGTTAGCGTCTGTCGCGCAAAAGTGGGCGTCTCGGACATGCGTCAACAAAGGGTTGGACCGGGTCGTGGGACTGCGAATGAACGCGACACGCTCTGGCCACGCCGACGCTTGACCTGACGGGTTACATTTGTAATTGTCGGGATACTAATGGATCGGCTGCGCGCCATCGGGTCACCCCGGCGCACGCCACAACCGGCAAGGCATCCCATGGCACGCGCGCTCGTTCTCGAAGAAACCGGCAGGCTCGCGTTGCGCGACATCGACCTGCCGCTGGCCCCCGGTCCGGGCGCGGTGCGGATCGCGGTGGACACCGTGGGGATCTGCGGCAGCGACGTGCATTACTACACCCACGGGCGGATCGGGCCCTTCGTGGTCGATGCCCCGATGGTGCTGGGTCACGAGGCGTCGGGCGTGGTCGTGGAAACCGGGCCCGGGGTCACGGGCCTGTCGGTGGGCGACCGGGTCTGCATGGAACCGGGCATCCCCGACATGACGTCGCGCGCGGCGAAGCTTGGGGTCTACAACGTCGATCCGTCCGTGCGGTTCTGGGCGACGCCGCCGATCCACGGCTGCCTGACGCCCCAGGTGGTGCATCCCGCCGCCTTCACCTATCGGCTGCCCGGCACGGTCAGCTTCGCCGAAGGCGCGATGGTCGAACCGCTCGCAGTCGGGCTGCAGGCGGCGGCACGGGCGCGGATCAGGCCGGGCGATGTGGCACTGGTGACCGGGGCCGGGCCGATCGGCATCGTGACGGCGCTTGCCGCGCTGGCAGGTGGCTGCGCGCGGGTCTACATCAGCGACCACGTGGCGGAAAAGCTGGCGGTGGCGGGGCAGTTCGACAACCTCATCCCGGTCGACCTGCGCGACGACGATCCGGCGGGGCGCATCCGCGCCGACACCGGCGGCTGGGGCGCGGACGTGGTGTTCGAATGCGCCGGTGCCGCCCCGGCGGTGCAGACAGCACTCGAAGCGGTCGCGCCTGCGGGCTGCGTGGTCTGGGTCGGCATGCCGGTCGAACCGGTGCCGATGGACATCGTGCTCGCGCAGTCCAAGGAAATCCGCATGGAAACGGTGTTCCGCTATGCCAACATGTACG
>DAIPIS010000274.1:0-2555 GCA_036770665.1 Meridianimarinicoccus sp. | reverse complement strand
TCAGGCCCGCGCGCCCAGCCCCAGCTGCATCAGCGTCCGCCGCAGCGGGGCGATCCCGTGCAGCGCCGCGATCCCTGCCCCGCGCAGGTCACGCAAGGGACGCAGGCCCGCCATCGACGTGCGGTTCAGCACGTCGATGCCCGTCACCCGCAGCGCCACGTCCGGTCGCCGCGTGCGACCGTAGGCGCGCAGCACCTCGGGCGCGCCCGGATCCTCCGCCTTGAATGCCAGGTCCACCAGGCAGCGAATATCGGCCAGCGACATGTTCAACCCCTGCGCCCCGATGGGTGGCACGACATGGGCCGCCTCGGCCACCAGCGCCAGCCGTTCCCCGTGGAACCGGTCCGCGATCTGGCTGATGATCGGCCAGATGCTGCGTCGCCCCGTCAGCGTCAGCGGACCGTACATCGCCCCCGACCGGGCCGTCGCCGCAGCGCTGAACGCCGCCGGGTCCAGCGCCATCAGGCGCTGCGCCTCGGGGCCGCGTTCCATCCAGACGACCGCCGAACAGGGCTTGCCATCCCGGTCGGGCAGCGGCACCAGCGTGAACGGCCCGCCGCTGCGGTGGATCTCGGTCGACACATTACCGTGCGGCGCATCATGGGTCACGGCAAAGGCCAACGCCTTCTGTCCATAGCGGATGGTGCGCACGCCGATCCCCGCCGCCTGCCGCAGGCTGGATCCGCGCCCGTCCGCCGCCACAGCGAGCTTCGCCCGCACCACGCTGCCGTCCGTCAGCGTCACCTGCGCCCCGTTCGACCGGCTGACCATCCCGGCCACGCCCACGTCGGTGCGCAGGTCGGCCTTGTCCATCCCGGCCAGCGCGCCCACGAAGGCCTGCCGCAGCAACCAGTTGGGCAGGTTCCAGCCAAAGGGCAGCGCGCCGATGTCGCGCGCGTCGAAATCCCGCGTCACCCGCGGCGCGGGTCCAGCCCCACCGGCATCGACGATCCGCATGGTGGCAAGCGGCGTCGCCTGCGCCGCGAGCCCCTCCCACAGGCCGATCTCGTCCAGAAACGTCCGCGCGGGCTGCAACAGCGCCGTGGTGCGCAGATCGGCATCTGGGTCGGTGGCGTCGGTGACGGGCGCATGGGGGTCGACGCACAGGGTCCGGAACCCGCGATGGGCAAAGGCGGCAGTCGCCGCAAGCCCCGCAGGTCCGCCACCCGCCACAAGGATATCCACGTCTTGGCCGCCCTTCGTCATCCGATTGTCTCCGCGTGCTGTGTCCTGTCCATTGACAATGATAGCACGCGACCCGTCTCGGACGAGGCGTCAAACGGACTGCCGCGGGCCTGTCAGCCGCGCGAGATCCAGACCAGCATGACGAAGGCGACCGCGACCAGCAGCAGCGCGGGCACGATCAGGCCAGGGAAGCCGAACAGCGCGAAACTGCCGCCCCAGACAACGGCGACGCCGAGCACAAGTGCAATGGCCAGCAATTCGCGGCGGCTCCATCCGAACAGGATCGGCGTGTCGCCCGGCGTGTCCTCGTGATCGTCGGCCATGTCGCTCTCCCTGTTCTGCGCGGCGCGGTTCGCCGTTATGTGCCTTTCGGCGCGACCGCTGGCAAGTCCGCGCATGACCCGGTGCGACCATTGTGCCATGCCGCGCCCAGTCGCCGCAAAAGCCCCGTCAGGTCGTCGGTGTGGTGGTGGATATGGGGCCGGGGATCGGGCCGCTGCGCCACGTGGATGGTGATCATGCCCAGCCGGTGCGGCACCTCGAGATTGCGGGCATCGTCCTCCACCATCACGGCATCGGTCGGATTGACCCCGTCCCGCGCATGGATCGCCGCGAACGCGGCCGCGGCGGGCTTTGACCGATAGCCCGCGTGTTCCAGCCCGTAGACCGCGTCGAACACGTCCGCGAGCCCGCGTGCCGCCAGCACCCGCCCCGCATGGGCGGCGGCCCCGTTGGTATGCACGATACGCCGACCGGGCAGTGCGGCGATGGCGGCGCGCAAGTCGGGATCGGGTCGCAGGGCGTCAAGCGAAATGTCGTGGACATGCGCCAGATAGGTGCCGGGGTCGACCCCGTGGTGGGTCATCAGGCCCGCCAGCGTCGTGCCGTAGCGCCGCCAGTAGTCCCGTCGCACCCGGTCCGCGCCCGCCTTGTCGATCCCCAACGCATCCATGATGAAACCGGTCATGCGGGCGTTGATCTGCTCGACAATCCGGGCCGACGGAGCATAGAGCGTGTTGTCCAGGTCGAACACCCAGACCCGGCGGTCTGCAGGCGGCGGGACGGGTTTCGGCGCGCCGGCCGGTGCTGGACAGGTCGTCCTATCTGGCATACCATCGCATGCCGGAGGAAGCGCCATGTCAACCATGAAACCCAGTCACCGGGACGCCTATGACCTGATCCTCGAAGCGATCGACACCGGGCTCTATCGTCCCGGCGACCGGCTGGTGGAATCCGACCTTGCGGACCGGTTCGGCATGTCGCGCACCCCGATCCGCGAGGCGTTGCAGCGGCTCGAAACCCAAAGCCTGCTGACCCGCGACGGGCGCAGCCTGATCGTGGCGTCGCTCGATCACAGCCAGCTTGCCGAG
>DAIPIS010000067.1:0-11368 GCA_036770665.1 Meridianimarinicoccus sp. | reverse complement strand
TGTTCACGAAGTAATCCACGTTGGCATAGAACTGGTCGGTGTCGCGCAGGGTGCGCGCCTGCAACTGCACGGCCGCGACGCGCACCACCTCGGGATCGGCGCGGGTGATCGGCTGCGCGCTGTCCGGATCCTCGAAATAGGGGTTGTGCCACAGCATCAGCGCAGCATGCCCGCCCGACGCCGTGTCCTCGGGCGCATAGCGCGGCAGCGCGCGGACAGGCACGAACCCGGCCTTCATCTGGAACCCCATCACCGGGTCGCGCAGGGCCCCCGAAACCACCGCGTCGATGTAATCCTGCGGGTCGGGATGGGTCTTGCTGTGGCGGCGGAACCCCGGCAGCCGTCCGCCAAACGCGATGCCCCTCAGCCCCAGATCGACGCAAAGCCGTTCGCGCGCCTGATAGAGCCGCCGGCCCAGCCGCAGGCGGCGGTGTGCGGGATCCACCATCACCTCGATCCCGTAGAGCCATTCGCCATGGGCATTGTCCTGACTGGCATAGCCCGCACCCGTGACCGCGTCCCAGGTATGGGCGGCCATCACGCGCGCTTCGGTGACACGCAGGGTCGCGGCATAGCCGGCCACTTGCCCGTCATAAAGCGCCACGAACGTGCCCGGCGCAAAGGCGTTGATCTGGCCCGCGATCTGGCCGGGGGTGTAGGGCCCCTGCTCGGCATAGACCCGGCGGGACAGGGCCACGATGCCGGGCACGTCGCCCGGCCGCGCGGTGCGGATCTCCAGCCGCGCGGCGGTTGCGCTGGCGGCGGCGGGGCGTCCGGATGTGTCGGTCATGGCGATCCTTCGGAACGATGAGCCGCCGGGATACAGGCTGCGTCGCCGCGTGCCAAGCGGCCTGACCCGTTCGGAACCCGTTCGGCTTCCGTGGTGCAGGGTCCACTTGCCCTGAAGCGTCGAAGAAAGTATCTAGCCAGATGACTGGCCAGATAGGCGTCCGGACGAACCGGCGGCGACGAGGCCCGGTGGATCAGCGCAAAGGCCCCTGCCCCATGATGACACTTCAAGACGCCAAGAACCGGTTCAGCGCCGTGGTCGATGCGGCGCTTGCCGGACATCCGCAGCAGGTCACGCGCCGTGGCAAGCCGGTGGTGGTGGTGCTGTCGGTCGAGGAGTATCACCGCCTGCTGGGTCAGGCACAGGCGCAGCGCGAAAGTTTCGCCGCGCATCTGATGAACTTCCCCGGCCCCGACCCGGATGACATCCCCCGCGCGCAGGCCATGCCGCGGGACGTGGCGCTGTGATCTACATCCTCGATACCAATGTCATCTCGGCGGTGCGGCGGCCCGACCGCGCGCCGCACGTGGCCCGCTGGCTGGGCGCGCGCGACGAATCCGACCTTTTTCTGAGCGTCATCACGCTGGGTGAAATCGAGCGCGGCATCGCACTTCAGGCGCGCACCAACCCGGAGTTCGCCGCCGATCTGCGCGCCTGGATCAGCCGTACCGTCAGCGTGTTCGGCGACCGCATCCTTGATTTCACCGAACGCGATGCCCGCCGATGGGGTGCGCTGTCGGCGCATATCGGCCATTCCGGTGCGGACCTGATGATCGCGGCGCAGGCTCTCGCGCGTGATGCGACCGTGGTCACCGGCAACACCGCCGATTTCGCCGCGACAGGTGCGCGCCTTTTCGATCCCTTCGCGTGACCGCCCGGAATGGAAATTGCCAATTGGCAATTTCCCGGGGCGTCACGACTTGCCAGTTGGCAATTTCTGGCCCGCGGCCCTGTAAGCGTTGAGGAAATGGCCGAACGCCGCCTCCAGACTGCCCGCTGACAGGCCTTCGGGGAACTCCATCACGATGCTCTTGCCGCGGCGTCGGGCGCGGATGCCGGATTCACCGGCGCTGCGGCGATAGACCGTGCCGGTGGCCCCGGGCTTCGGCGCGCCGTCCCCCGCCGATCCGGCCGCGCGCAACGCCGCCGTCACCTGCGCCCCGTCACGCAGACTGCCCTGCCCGTTCCGCGCCGCCGCCTGTTCCGCCGCGATCCGCTCCGCGGCATCCAGCACCCGCGCCCGTGCCGCGTCGTCCGCCAGCAGCGGCTTCAGTTGGCGGGCGTGCAGTTCGCGGATATCGCGGATCGACCCATAGGCCGCGATGACCGCCACCGGCAGTCGCGCCATCTGCAGGTAGCGCGACAGCCAGGCCTCGCTCACCTCCAGCCGTTCGGCCATGGTCTTCTGCCGCCCGCCATAATACGCCTCCACCGCCTGCGCGTAATCGCGGGCACGCTCAAAGTCGCTGATGTCCTCTCGGTCGCGGTTCTCGATATCGGCCAGCCGAAAGGCTTCCTCGTCGGTCAGGTCACGCACCTCGATCAGGTACTTGAACTGCGGATAGTTGTTGGCCCGCAGCCAAGACACCGCGAAATGCCGACGCGCGCCGCAGATCACTTCATAGGTCGTGCCATCCGGACCCGGCGCACGGCGCACGATCGCCGGAAATTCCTGCCGCCCCTGCGCGCGGATGCCGTCGATCAGGTCGCGGCAGGTGTCCTCGGTCAGCAGATCATAGGCGCGGTTGTGCCGCGCCCACATCCGGCACTCCGCCGGATCGACCCAGTGCAGCGTCTTTTCCTCCAGCTCGCCCGACAGCCGGTCGCCGATGGTGGTGGACCGTTTCAGGAACCGTGTTCCCGCCGCGGCAGGCCCGCGCGCCTGATCCGCGGCGAGACCGCTGAGGATGTCGTCGAAGACCGCGTCGTGTTTCTTGCTCACAGGATGCCCTCCTTGCGCAGTGCGGCGTGGTGGCTTGGCCAGGTCTTGCGCACCAGTGTTTCCATCTCGCGCCCCACGGCATCGAGATAGGCCCGGCACCGCTTGTGCGTATCTGTCCGCGTGGCCGGGCCTGTCATCTCGTATACCGTACGCAGGTTGGCCGTTGCGTTGTCGATCTCGGCAGAGTCCTTGAGCACCGCCTGGAACATGTCGCCCGCGAACACCGCGTCCATCATCCGCTTGATCGCCACATGGGCGCTTTTCCCGTCGTTCATCTTGGTGGCGAGGATCTTGACGAAGGCATAGCCCCGCGTGCCGCCAACCTCGGCGATGTCGGACAGGGTCGCGCTCATCATCTTGAGAAAATGCGCGGTGGAGGCGAAATCGATGTTGTTCGGTGGCGCGGGGACCACCAGCGCGGTCGCCGCGCGCAGCACCGACAGCGAAATCATCCCCAGCGCGGGCGGCGGATCCAGCAGCACGATATCGAACTGGTCCGCGATGCTTTCGACGCCTTCGCGCAGCCGGTCCAGCACGAAGCTGCGGTCCCGCGCCATGCGCGCGGCGAATTCGTACTCCGCATCATACAACCCAAGGTTTGCGGGGATCAGCGCGACGCCCGGCCAGTAGGTCGCCCGCAGCGCATAATGCAGAGTCGGCGGGCCGCCGTGCCGGAAGAACGGATAGAGCGTGTCGTCGTCTTCCTGCACGTCCACATCCGGGTTCAGCCCGAAGACCGCCGTGGTCGATGCCTGGCTGTCGCAATCGATCACGCACACCCGGTAGCCGCGCAGCGCGAAGAATTGCGCCATATGGGTGACGACCGTGCTTTTGCCCACGCCGCCCTTGAAGTTCTGCACCGCGATCACGGCGGGTGGATCGCCGGGGCCGCGATGGGGCAGGGTGCCGAACACCTCGCGCATGCGGTTGATTTCGGCGAGGCTGTATCCCGTACGACGATTGCTGTCGGGGTCCTTGTCGGCTTCGGGCAGACGGCCATCGGCCTCGGCATCGCGGATCAGTTTTTCGGACCGGTTCACCATCTCGGCGGCGGAGCGCACGTTGAACCGCAACTCCAGCGTCTTGGTGGTGCCCGGCGCATAAACCCGGTCGCGAAGCCGGTCCATCACGTTGCTGGCGCGCGCTGACAGCAGGTCGAGTTCCGTCAGACCGATTGGTGCCAGAACTTGGGAGTCCATCTTTTCCTCGCGTGTTGATGGCTGGACAATGCCGGTAAGCTGCGCGCCGCTCAAGTGCGGAATTCAGCGGTATCCGCCCAAAATACGGGAAGTCGCGGTCTTATGCCGTCCAGAGTGGAAAATCGTGACTTTCTGTCGTCAATCGTGTTTATGCAGCGGCTCCGACAGCAGCATCACCCGAAAAGTAAGGATCATCGCTGCAACCGGCGAAATCACCCTTTAAAAATCCGGAAAAACCGCCGCAGGCAGTTCTGGATTCATTTGGTTCACTGTTCGTCACACGTAAAATATTGCTTTCAAATCAGAAAAATCGCGAAACCTTACATCTGGGAACCGTTGCGCTTACCCTTTGGGTGGGCTGGGATTACGGATCGGGATGGCCTGCCTTACGGGGTGGGTGCGGTCGAACTCTTACGTTTGGGGTCTGTGGAAAAGCCTATCGAATCGCTTGATTTTCGGTCATGTTTGCGGGCCGTTACGATTCGGGACGGGTGCCGTGCCGGGCGCTGGACTTACAAATCGGGTGCTTGCTCCCGGCCGGTCTTGGGGATATCTTACGTCTGACGGAAAACAAAAGTAAGAGAAACGAGGTATCGGGCATGCCCGTGGACCGGCCCTATCGCACCGTGGACGCGCGGCCCAACGCCGACAGTCTCATCAAGCCCGGCGAGCTTGTGGACCTGGTCGAGGTGACGCCGCTGACCCTGAACGACCGGCGCATCTACAACCAGCTTCTGGAAAACGCGTGGGACGCGATCGACAAGCCGGTGACCCACGTCATTTCCAAATCCGCGCTGCGCGGGTCGCACAATTCCAACGATCGCGTCGGCGAAAGCATCGAACGTCTGATGACGGCCATCGTCAAGGTGCAGGTGACGTGGGACGGGCAGGCGGCCGTCGAGCGCGTGCAGCTTCTGGGCGGCAACATCGAAAGTGCGCGCAACGACGGGCTGTTCGAATACGAGATCCCGCCGCGCCTGCGCCGGATCATCCGCAACTCCAACGTCTTTGCCCGGCTCCAGCGCGAGGTGATGTTCGCGCTGAGTTCCAAGTACGCGCTGACGCTTTATGAAATGGTGCAGAAGCGCGGGAACCTGAAATACCGGTCGTCGGAAAAGTTCGCGGTGGATGCGCTGCGGGGGGTGCTGGGCGTGCCCAAGGGCAAGCTGACAAGCTGGTCGAACCTGAACCTGCGCGCGATCCAGCCCGCCGTGAAGGAGGTCAACGCGCTGTCGGACTACGTGGTCGATATCGCGCCGATCAAGACCGGGCGCCGCGTGACCCACGCCGAACTGCGCTGGTGGAAAAAGACGGGCGACGGGATCGGACAGGCGGAACGCGAACTGACCTTTTCCAAGGTCGGTCGCAAGGCGCGGATCGACGGCGCGGGGCAGGGGGCCGAACCGGCCGCGACCCCCCCGCCGCCCGATCCGCGCCCGCGTCCGGCGTGGCTCGATGGGCGCGGCCCTGCGCTGCGCAGCGAAACCTATGAAACCGCCCGGCTGCGCCATCCGGGCTATGACATCTATTTCGTCGAAGGCGAGTGGCGCAGCTGGGCCGCTGGCAAGGAACCCGCCGCCGATCCGGACCGCGCGTTTCTTGCCTTCTTCCGCAAGTTCGCGGAAACCAACCCGATCTGATCCGGCGGCGCGGAAATTGCCAACTGGCAACTTCCGCACCCCAACCCGCACGCGCCGTGACGGCGCTTGACCCGGCGTGTGGAAAGGCGGACAGAGTTCGGGCAGACGCGGCGGGCGAGTGTCGTCCGGCACGCGAACCGGACCGGACCATCACATGACGCATCACCGCGATCTCACGCGGGGGTCGATCCCCGCCCATTTCCGCGCGCTGGCGGTACCCGCGGCGATCGGGATGGTGTTTTCGACGCTCTATAACGTCGTGGACCTGTGGTATTCGGGATACCTTGGCACCGACGCGCAGGCGGGGCTTGCGATCACCTTTCAGGCGTTCATGATCATCGTCGCCTTCGGGGTCGGCATGGGCAGCGCCTTGGCCGCGCTCGTGGGCAATGCCATCGGTGCGGGCGATGCCGTGGGCGCGCGCCGCACGGCGCAGCAGGGGCTCCTGTACGGGGCCTTCCTGTCGGTGGGCTTGGGCGTCGCGGGCATCTGGGGGTCGCCCGCGATCCTGGCGCTGGTGTCGGAACCGGGGGCGTACCGCGACGCGGGCAATGCCTACATGAACGTGGTCCTGCTGGGCACGGCGTCGTTCCTGCTCGCGTTCGGCGGCAACGGCATCCTGACCGCGCAGGGCGACGCCGAGACGATGAAGCGCGCGCAGATCGCGGCGTTCTTCGCCAACCTTGCGCTCAACCCGCTGTTCATCTTCGGGGTGCCGGGGGTCGTGCCGGGCATCGGCTTCGCAGGCATCGCGGTGTCCACGCTGGTCAGCCAGACTGGCGTGATGGCCTATGTCCTGTGGCGCGTGCTGCGGTCCGACGTCATGGCGGGCGGCAGCGGCGCCGAGTGGCGGCCAGACCCCGCCCGCTGGCGCGAAATCGCGGCACAGGCGCTGCCCGCGACCTTCGCCATGGCGATCATGCTGATCACCGGCTTCGTGGTGCAACTGTTCCTCAAGGGCTTCGGCCCGGCGGCGCTGGCGGCGTATGGCGTGGGCCTGCGGATCGAACAGTTGATCCTGTTGCCGGGGTTCGGGTTGGCTGGCGCGCTTCTGCCCATTGCGGCGCAGAATTTCGGCGCGGGACATTACGACCGGGTGCGCGACGCGTTCGCGTTCTGCGTCAAGGTCGGCGCGGGTATCATGCTGGCGGGGTCGGTCGTGCTGTGGTTCGCCGCGCGCCCGCTGGTGGCGCTGTTTACCGACGATCCCGAGGTGATCCGGCTGGGCGGCGATTACCTGCACGTGGACGGGTTCATCCTGCCCGTGTATCTCGTGCTCTTCGCCGCGAACGCGCTGTTGCAGGCGCTCAAGCGGCCCATGGCGACGGTGTGGATCGGCGTCTACCGGCAGGGGATCGCGGTGGCGGCCTTCGGCTGGTTGTACGTGGTCGTGCTCGACCTTGGCACATGGGGCGTGTGGTTCGGCATCGCGACGGCGGTGGTCACGGGGCTGGCGCTGTCGCTGTGGGTGGCCGAACGCGTGGCGCAGGTCACCATGGGCGGGCTCATTCGCCGGGGTTCCGCCGTTCAAGCCGCCTGAACGCCAGCGACAGTCCGAAGCACAAAAGGAAGTAAAGTGCGGCGGTGGTCAGCCACGCCTCGAAGATCAGGCGGGTGGAGGACACCAGTTCCACCGTCTTGTAGGTCAGTTCCTGCACCGAGATGAGCGAGATGATCGAGCTGTCCTTGACCAGCGAGATGAACTGGTTGGACAGGGGCGGGATGACCTTGCGCATGGCCTGCGGCAGCACGATGAACCGCATCTCGTCCAGCGGGCCCATGCCGATGGCGCGCGCCGCTTCGCGCTGGCCACGGGGGATGGACTGGATGCCTGCGCGCACGATTTCGCCCACGAAGGCGCTTTCGAACAGCGCGAGCACGATCACGCCGGATACCAGCGACGGGAACCGGCGCATGTCCCCGAAGAAGAATTCCCACACCTCCGGGTTCTCGGACCGGGCGATGCCGCGCGCCCAAGTGTCGATCCCGAAGGCAGCGATGATCTGCTCCGACAGGAAGAAGTAGAAGATGAAGATCACCACCACCGGCGGGATGTTGCGCAAAAGCTCCAGATAGGTGCGCGCGAGCATCCGGATGGCGAGGTTCTGCATCGTGCGCGCGATCCCAAGTATGGTGCCGAGGATCAGCGCCAGCACGCTGGCATAGATCGAAATGCGGATGGTGGTGATCAGCCCCTGCAACAGCAGGTTGGCGACCCAGCGCCCGTCCTCGGCATCCCAGCGCAGGATGTAGTTGGGGATGCGGTCCCACTGCCAGCGATAGTTGAGCGTGCCCGAAATGCGCCACCAGATCACGGCGGCGACCCCCGCGAGGAGGGCAAGGATCAGCCAGTCGATCCAGTGCAGTCTGCGTGTCTTGCGGCGCATCGCGTCCCCCGAACCGGTCCGGCCCCCGCAGGGGCCGGGGTCAGGTCACTGGTCCACCATCGCCTGCCATTCGGTGCCGCCGAACCAGTAGTCGTGGCGTTCTTCCAGCCAGCCGGACAGCCACTTGGATTCGATCCAGTTGTTGAAGAAGTTCTCGGCGTCCGGGTCGCCCTTGCGGAAGGCGAAGGCCTCGCCGCTGGCGCCCCAGAGCCGGTCGAAGGGCACCGACACCACGTCGGGATAGGCGCGGGCCTCCATCGCCGGGCTGGGTGCCGCCATCATCGTGGCGTGGGCGTTGCCGTTCAGGACCTCCTGCGTCGAGGCACCGTCCTCGTCGAACTGCAGCAGGCGGGCGTTGGGGAACAACTCCTGGATCACCTGCACGGGGGTCGCACCGCGCCGCGCGGCGAAGGTCACGTCGGGGCTGTTGAAGTCTTCCAGCGTGAAGCCTTCGGTCATCGCGGTGTTGGCCAGGATCGTGATGCCGGAATAGGCGTAGGGGATCGAGAAGTTCACGGTCAGGTTGCGTTCCGGCGTGACCGACATGCCGGAAATGATCACGTCGAAATTGCCCGCGACCAAGGCCGGGATGATCCCGTCCCATGCGGTCGGGATGAATTCCACCTCGACGCCCATGTCCTTGGCCAGTTCGCGGCCCACGTCCAGTTCGAAGCCGACCAGTTCGCCGTTGCGGTCGCGCATGGACCACGGCACGAACAGCGCGAGACCGATCCGGATGACGCCGTCTTCCTTGATGCGTTCGATCACGCTTTCGGACGACAGGCCCTGCCGGGCGGATTGCGCCACTGCGGGCAGGGCAAGCGTGGCGGCAAGGGCGGTGGCCAGCCCGGCTGCCAGGAAGCGTCGTGTGAGGGTCATGGGGTCGTCTCCTTCGGGGATGTGAAAAAGAGGGTCAGTCGCGCACCGAGTATCGTCGTTCGAGCCGCGATGCGCCGGCCGAGATCACAAGGCTGACCACGAGATAGACCGCGGCGACGGTAAACCAGATCTCGAAGCTCAGGTAGGTGTCGGAAATGATGTTGCGCCCGGCGGTGGTCAGTTCGGCCACGGCGATGACGCTGACGATGGCCGAGCTTTTGATCGTGTTCACCGCTTCGGACGTCATGGGCGGCAACGCGAACGGGATGGATTGCGGCAGCACGATGTCGCGATACGCCTGCGCGCGGGTCATGCCGATGGCGGCGGCGGCTTCCCACTGCCCACGCGGCACGGCAAGGATCGCGCCGCGGATGATTTCGGACATCAGCGCGCCGTGGAACACCCCAAGGCACGTGACGGAGGCCGCGTAGCGATCCAGTCCGAAGATCGGCCCGAACACGTAGTAGAACACGTACAGCAGCACCAGCAGCGGCGAATTGCGGATGATTTCCAGAAACCCCCGCGCCACCGCGCGCCCGACGATCAGGTCCGACAGCCGCAACAGCGCCACCACCATCCCGATCAGCGTCGCCAGCGCAAAGGCGGACGCCGACAGCCAGAGTGTCGCCACAAGACCCTTCGGGATCTCGCCCCAGCGAAAGCCGTCTTCGGTCACGGTCCAGAAATAGCGGGGCACGCGATACCACTGCCAGTTGTATCCCATGGCGGCGGCCCCGTCATGGGCCACCGCGACAATGGCGGCGACCACGGCGACATAGATGACGACCGACACCGGGCGCGCGCCCACCGCGCGGCGCAGGCGGCGGGAAAGCCGCGCACCGGCCGCGTTGCCCGTGCTCATGCCGAATGCTCCAGGATCTGGTTCAGGAACAGGCGCGCGCGCGGGCTTTGCGGCGCGGTGAAGAAGGTGGCGGGGGGTGCTGCCTCGACGATACGGCCCGCTTCCATGAACACGATCCGGTCAGCGACCTTGCGCGCGAAGCCCATCTCGTGGGTGACGACGATCATGGTCATGCCGGTGCCCGCCAGTTCGACCATGACATCCAGCACTTCGGAAATCATTTCGGGGTCCAGCGCCGATGTGGGTTCGTCGAACAGCATCACCCGCGGTTCCATGCAGAGCGCGCGGGCGATGGCCACGCGTTGCTGCTGCCCGCCGGACAGTTGCGCCGGATACTTGTCGGCCTGTTCGGGGATGTGCACCCGGTCCAGATACGTGCGCCCCAGCGCCTCCGCCGCAGGGCGGTCCATGCCGCGCACCCGCCGCGGCCCGATGGTCAGGTTTTCCAGAACCGTCAGGTGCGGGAACAGGTTGAACTGCTGGAACACCATGCCCACGTCCTGCCGCACCGCACGGATGTTGCGGTTTTCGTCGTCGAGCGTGATGCCGTCCACGGTGATCGTGCCCGCGTCGTGTTCCTCGAGCCGGTTGATGCAGCGGATGAGCGTGGATTTTCCGGACCCGGACGGGCCGCATACCACCACGCGTTCGCCCGCGGCGATGTCGATGGACACGTCGGCCAGCGCCTGGAAGGGGCCATAGAACTTGGACACGCCGCTGAGCGCGATCATCGGGGCCGGTCCTGTCACGGGCGGCGCACTCCCCCTTCGGTCTATCCTGCGCACAGACTAGGCGGCGTCGGGCCGGTGTATAGGCCAAATGTCATCCTGCGGTGCATCTTTTCCGCGACAGACCGTCCCGCCCGGCGGGGTGTGGGCCCATCGGCGGTGGAAGATCCGCAGGCCCCATGATGCCGGATGCGCATCAGGGATCGGTGCCCGTTCCCGGCGGGTTTGCGGTGTCGTCGTGGGCGAGGGTGATGTCCGCGGGCGCGCTTTCGGCGATGACGGTCCGCGCATTGGGGATGTCGTTGGCGTCGGCCCGCGCCGCCGCCGCCGGACCGGCGAGGCCGTGATCGCGCCAGCGCGCGACCAGCCGGGCGCGCAGCACCGGCAGCGGGACCGACAGCATCACCGTCAGGTCGAACAGCGGCGCAAGATCGGCCCAGGGTGCCACGCGCAGCAGGAGGTAATTGCCCTCGCACACCACGACCCTGCTGGTCGCGGCCAGATGCCCGGCCCCCGGCAGGGTCCGGTCCTGCGCCCGGTCGAACAGCGGATAGGACAGGTCGTCGGTGGCTGTCCTGACCCGGCGCAGGAGCGCCACGAAACCCGCGGCGTCGAAGGTCTGCGGCGCACCCTTGACCGCCCGCAGGCCGCGCGCGTCGAGTTCCGCATTGTCGAGGTGGAATCCGTCCATCGGCAAGAGCGCCGCCGCGCCGTCGCCGTCCCGTGCGTTGATCTGTGCCACGACCTGTGCGGCCAGCGTGGACTTGCCCGATCCCGGCGCCCCGGCGATCGCCACGATGATCCGCGTGCCCGGTGTGGGCAGGGCATCCAGACGCCGGACGATCCGGTCGGCGTGGGTGTCGGTCATGGCGAAGCCCCCCTGTCCGGTCCCGGCCACGCGGTGCAGGGCTGCCCGACGCGTCCCGGATGACCGGGCCTGT
>DAIPIS010000066.1:0-11369 GCA_036770665.1 Meridianimarinicoccus sp. | reverse complement strand
TCCCGGTGCCACGATCTGGGCGCGCAACCAGCCGGGGGCTGCGGACGGGGCGCAGGACGGGGAGCAGGAGAGGGCGCAAAACGGCGCACCGATCCGCCCCGGCCCGGAAATCGCCCTGATCCTGCGCGACCGGGCTTTCGGCGTGCCGGTGATGGTGATCGGCGCGGGCGATGCAGCACTGGTCGATGCCCTGCGCGCCGGACGACCGCTCGGCGCTGCGGCGATGGCCGCGCGGCTGACCGACCCGGACCACGACCCGCAACCCCTGCTCGTGCGCCTGATGGCGGCGGGTGCCATCACAGACCCGGAGGACTGATCCATGCAGATGACGACGACCATTTCCCGCCTGAACACCCGCCTGAACGGCATCGCGGCACGTCTGCCCCATGACATCGTGGGGCTGGCGTTGCGGATCTTCCCGGCGGCGGTGTTCTGGCAATCGGGGCGCACCAAGGTCGAGGGCCTGTCGATCAAGGACTCCACGTGGTTCCTGTTCGAACACGAATACGCCTTGCCGCTGATCCCCCACCAGTTGGCCGCCGTGCTGGCGACGCTTGCGGAACATGCCCTGCCGGTGCTGCTGGTGCTGGGGTTGTTCACCCGCGCCGCCGCACTGGGGCTGCTGGCGATGACGGTCGTGATTCAGGTCTTCGTCTATCCCGGCGCATGGATCACCCACGGGCTCTGGGCGGCGGCGTTTCTGGCGCTCATCGCACAGGGGCCGGGGCGGCTGTCGCTGGATCATCTCCTCGGCCTCGACCGGGCGGGCGCGCGCGGCTGACATGACGGTCGCGTGTCCCTTCGCAGCCTGTGCTGGACGTGCGCCGCGCCGCGCGGTTACGGTTGCGCGTCCGGCAGCACGCGGGGAGGTGATGCGCGATACCGACGCCGAACCATGGGAGGCGCTTCTGGCGGCCGCGAACGCGGGCGACGGGCGTGCCTTTGCCCGGTTCCTGCACGGTGTCACGCCGACGATCCGGCAGGTGGTGCGCGCCCGGGCGGGCAGCCTGCCCCATGACCGGCAGGAAGACGTGGTGCAGGACGTGCTGATCGCCATTCACCTCAAGCGCCACACGTGGCACCCCGGCGCGCCGGTGCGGCCCTGGATCAACGCCATCGCGCGCTACAAGGCGATCGACGCGCTGCGGCGCGGGGCGGCGCGCCCCGTGCACCTGCCCATCGACGATGCGGTGCATGTCTGCGGCGGGCCGGGGGCCGACGCCGCGGCGCAGGGGCCGGACGCACCGGGGGACGGCGCGCTCGATGCGCTGCTTGCGCGGATCGACGACCGGTCGGCGCGGCTGGTGCGCGCCGTGGCGCTCGACGGCGAGACGGCCGAAAGCGCGGGCGCGCGCCTGGGGCTGCGGGCGGGGGCGGCGCGGGTGGCCCTGCACCGCGCCATCCGGAAGCTGACCGCCCTGCACCGGCGCGACACGCGATGAGCCCGCATCTGTCCACCGACGACCTGATCGCCCGGCTGGCCGCATCGCCCCCGCCCGCGCCGCTGCGCGCGGGATGGGCCGTTCTGGGGATGGCGGCGGCGACGGCGTTCGGCACCGTGCTGGCCACGGCGCTGTTCGGGCTTGCGCCGCGTCCCGCCCCGCTGGCCGCGATGGCCGATCCGGTCGTGCTGGCCAAGACGGCGCTTCCCGTGCTGGCGGCGGGTCTTGCGCTTGTCGCGGCGCTGCGGGCGGCACGGCCCGCGACCGCATCGCGGGCGTGGCTGGTCGGGTTGCCCGCGCTGGCCGCGGCGATGCTTCTTGCCGCGTCCGCCCGCACGACCCCCACGCCGGACCTTCTGGCCGCCATCGCCGGGCAAAGTGCCGCCGCCTGCATGATGACCGTGACGTCGCTGGCGATGTTGCCGCTCGCCATGGGTCTTGCCGGGTTGCGGCGCGGTGCCAGCACACGGCCCGCACTGAGCGGCTGGCTTGTCGGGCTGGCCGCCGGCGGCGGGGCCGCCGCGGTCTATTCCGCGTTCTGCACCGAGGATTCCCCGATGTTCTTCGTCACATGGTATGGCCTGGGGATGCTTGTGGCCGCCGCTGTCGGCGCGGCGGCCGGGCATCGGATCCTGCGGTGGTGACGCCACTGTCGCCGTCACGCCACATCCACCGCCGGGCTGCGCCGATCCAACGCGGTGGCCGCGCACGATTTGATCCACGTCAAAGTGCCGCGGTAGAAATTTTGGCACGCATGGTGTAAGATAGCTAACGGTTGGTCTATATCCGTGAGGACCGAATACAACGCCCGGGAGGGCACCATGCCTGATAATCAAGACGCACAGACGGACGCAGAGTTCTGGGTGGCCTTGGGTTACGAGATGCAAAAGGCCGAGGAACAGGCCGCGGAACAGGGTATCCAGTTCTTCGGCGAAAAGACGAGCGATCATGTGTTCCATGACGGGCCCGTCGATCTGGACGAAATGATGGATCCGGTCGAACCGGAACCGATCCCGACCTGGGGCGAAACCTTCAACTGGTGATCCCGGCGACAGGCCGCACAGCGCGTGCCTTGGTCGCCGGGTCGGCGACATGTCGGTGTTGCGATCCGGTCCTATCCCCATGACCCGGTGACGCCAGCCGTGCCGGACGGGTGGCGTCGCCCGGCGGCGGCGGGAACATCACGGGCGAGCCTGGCGGTGCAGGTCAGGTCGGGCGCGCCTATTCTGCCGCAGGTTTCAGGCTGGCCATCAGGTGATGGAACTTTTCCCCCTGCACGGCCACATGATCGCGCAGAAGTGCCGCGGCGCGGTCCGGGTCGGCATCGGTCAGGGCCTGCACGATGGCTTCGTGTTCAGCCATGGATTGCGCCAGCCGCCCGCGCACCTGCAACTGCACCCGCCGGAACGGTTTCAGCCGCCGGTGCAGCCGCGCCGTTTCGGATTCGAGAAACGCGTTGCCGGCGTGGCGATAGATGATGTGATGGAACCGTTCGTTTTCCCGGTAATAGCCGTCGGTGTCGTTGGCCTGCACGGTGGCGCGGCAGGCCACGTTGGCGGCGTTCAGTTGCGCCAGCGCCGCATCGGTGATCCGCGTGGCGGCCAGCCTGCCGCAGATGCCTTCGAACTCGGCCATCACCTCGAACATGTCCATCAGTTCGACCGGGCCGGGCTGGCGCACGAAGACGCCGCGCCGGGGAATGGCCTCGACCAGCCCCGACAGGGCGAGCCGGGCAAAGGCCTCGCGGATCGGGGTGCGGGACACGCCGAACCGGTCCGCCAGCCGGATTTCATCCAGCCGGTCACCGTCGGCGAAGGCCCCGCTGAAGATCAGCCCTTCGATGGCTTCGGCAATCTGATCCGCACGGCGCATATCCATGGGGAATGTATACGAGCGGACCCCATGCCGCGCAAGCGCGCTTATCCTGTATACAAAAACATTGACATTCCATGCAAAGCGTTCTTTCCTGCCACCAAGCGCCCGTCAGAGGTGCCCAAGTCATCCAAGGGAGGAAAAACCGCATGACCAACCGTCTTTTGTCGGCTGCCGCAGGGCTGGCCATTCTTGCGGGGCTGGGCGGCGCCACGACCGCCGCGGCCACCGAACTGCGCCTGTCGCACCAGTGGTCCAATCAGGACGTGCGCAACCGGGTCGCCGACATCGTCGCGACCGAAGTCGCGGCGGCGAACGTGGATCTGGACATCCGCATCTTCGGGTCGGAATCGCTGTTCAAGGCGACCGAACAGTACACGCCGCTGTCGCGCGGGCAACTGGACATGGCCGTCCTGCCTCTGAGCTATGCCGGGGGACAGCGCCCGGAGTTCAATCTCACGCTGATGCCGGGGCTGGTGAAGAACCACGATCACGCCGCGCGGATGAACGACAGCCCGTTCATGGAGCGGATCGAGGCGATCCTGGCCGATGACGACGTGATGGTGCTGGTGCACGGCTATCTGGCAGGCGGGTTCGCATCCACCAAGGGCTGCATCACCAGCCCCGAGCACGTGAACGGCATGCAGATGCGCGCCGCCGGCAAGGCGTTCGAGCAGATGCTGGCGGGTGCTGGCGCGTCGATCGCGTCGATGGCCAGCTCCGAAATCTACACGGCCATGCAGAGCGGCGTTCTGGACGCGGTCAACACCTCGTCCTCGTCCTTCGTCAGCTTCCGGCTCTATGAACAGGTGGACTGCTACACGCCCGCGGGCGATTATGCGCTGTGGTTCATGTACCAGCCGCTCTTGATGAACAAGTCGACCTTCGACGGGCTGAACGCCGACCAGCAGGCCGCGCTCATGGCCGCCGCCGAAAAGGCCGAAGCGTTCTATCTGGAAGAGGCCAAGAAGGAAGACGCGGCGTCGCGGCAGGTGTTCGTGGACAACGGTGTGACGATCGGCGACATGACCGCCGCGGAGTTCGACGCCTGGCGCGCCCTGGCGCAGGAAACGTCCTACAAGGAATTCGTCGCCAGCGTTCCGAACGGGCAGGACCTGCTCGATCTCGCCTTCGCGGTCGAGTGATCCCGGCCTGACCCAACCGGCGCGGAGGGATCCGTCCCTCCGCGTCGCCGCATCCGTTCCCCGACATGAAAGAGGCCGCACCATGGCGACCCAATCCGCCGCCCACGTCGCCGTGGCCGGAAACAATCCCTTCCTGCGCGTCGTGGCGGCGATTTCCACCGTGTCCGGCTGGTGCGCCGCCGCCATGATCGTCGCGGCGGTGGGCATCACCTGCCAGATGATCTTCGTGCGCTTCGTGCTGAACGGATCGACCTACTGGCAGACCGAAGCGGTGGTCTTCCTGATGATCGGCGCGACGCTGATCGGCCTGCCCTACGTGCAGCGGATGCGCGGCCACGTGAACGTGGACCTCGTGCCGCTGATGCTGCCGATGCCGCTGCGGCGGGCGCTGGCCGTGCTGACGCTGGCGCTGTCGATCGCGATCATCGGCACGATGCTGTTCTATGCCTATGAAACCTGGCATCTGGCGTTCGAACGCGGCTGGCGGTCGCAAAGCGTCTGGGGGCCGAAGCTCTGGATCCCCTATGCGGCGTTGCCCATCGGGCTTGGCCTGTTGCTGCTGCAACTGGTGGCGGACCTGATCGCGGTCGTCTTGCGGATCGACATGCCCTTCGGGCTGGAGGAGTCCTGATGGATCCGTTGACGCTGGGTGCGCTGGTCGCCGTTGCGACGATCATGGTGCTCTTTTCCGGCGTGTCGGTGGCCATCGGTCTCTTGATCGTGTCCGCCGGGTTCCTGCTCGCGTTCGACGGGATGCGGTCGCTGGAACTGATGCCGGAAATCATGTTCGGCAAGCTCAACGACTTCGCGCTGCTGTCGATCCCGATGTTCATCATCATGGGCGCGTCCATCGCATCGACCCGGGCTGGCGCGGACCTCTACGAAGCCCTCGAACGCTGGCTCACGCGCGTTCCCGGCGGGCTGGTGATTTCCAACCTCGGGGCCTGCGCGCTGTTTTCCGCCATGTCGGGATCGAGCCCCGCGACCTGTGCCGCCATCGGCAAGATGGGCATCCCCGAGATGCGCAAGCGCGGCTACCCGGACGGGATCGCGGCGGGGTCCATCGCGGCGGGCGGCACGCTGGGCATTCTCATCCCGCCGTCGGTGACGATGATCGTCTATGGCATTGCCACGGAAACTTCCATCGGGCGCCTGTTTCTTGCCGGCGTGGTGCCCGGGCTGATGATGGTGGCCCTGTTCATGGCATGGTCGCTCTACGCCACATGGGCATCGGGCAATGCTGCCGTGCTGTCGCCGCGCAGCTATTCCTGGCGCGAACGGGTGGAGATCCTGCCGCGTGTCATCCCCTTTATCGTCATCATCACCGGGGTGCTGTACGCCATGTATGGCGGCATCGCCACGCCGTCGGAAACCGCCGCCGTGGGCGCGCTCCTGTGCCTCGCGATCGCCGTGGTGATCTACAAGCTCTGGTCGCCCGCCAAGCTGTGGGACGTGCTGCGCGACAGCACGCGGGAATCCGTGATGATCCTGTTCATCATCGCGGCGGCGGGGGTGTTTTCCTACATGCTCTCGTCGCTCTTCATCACGCAAAGCATCGCGGCCTGGATTGGCGAGCTGGACGCGAATCGCTGGGTCATCATGTTCGCGATCAACATCTTCCTGCTGGTCGCCGGGTTCTTCCTGCCCCCGGTCGCCGTGATCCTGATGGCGGCCCCGATTCTGCTGCCGATCATCACGACGGCCGGGTTCGATCCGATCTGGTTCGCGGTGATCCTGACCATCAACATGGAAATCGGCCTGATTTCGCCGCCGGTCGGGCTCAATCTTTACGTCATCAACGGGATCGCGCCGGATATTTCGCTGCGCACGATCCTTATGGGCTCGCTTCCCTTTGTGGCGTGCATGGTCCTTGCTATCCTGATCCTGTGCTTCTTTCCCGGGCTGGCCACATGGCTGCCCGACCTGGTGATGGGACCGGCCGTGTGACCATGTTCGCCGACATCCTGTCGTCCGTCTTCGAGCGGCGGCAGTGGATCTGGGACCGGGGCCCGCGCAGCGGCGCGCGGCCCGAGGATCTGGCCCGCGCCCTTTTGGGCAGCCGGGGGGAGGCGTCGGGCATGGCCATCGCCCGCGACCTGCTGCAGACCTATGCCGAGGCCGACACCGGCGCGCGGCGGGCGTTCTTCGACATGCTGGCCCGCGATCTGGACATCGACCCGGACGCGGCCCGCGCGGCGGTGGAGACCTATGCCGCGCGGCGCGACCGGGCCAGTTATGCCGCCTATGTGGCCGCGACCGAACCCCGGCGGCAGGAACTGATCCGGCGGCTGAACCAGGTGCCCGGCGGCACCGCGCGGCTGGTGGCGATGCGTGCCGACCTGCTGGGGTTCCTGCGTGACGCCCCCGAGCTGGCACCGGTTGATCTGGATTTCCAGCATCTCTTCGCGTCGTGGTTCAACCGGGGCTTTCTGGTGCTGCGCCCGATCAACTGGGAAACCCCGGCGCATCTGCTGGAAAAGATCATCCGGCACGAAGCCGTCCACGCCATCGCAAGCTGGGATGAACTGCGGGCGCGGCTGCAACCCGCCGACCGGCGCTGCTTCGCGTTCTTCCACCCGGCGATGCCCGACGCGCCGCTGATCTTTGTCGAGGTGGCGCTGACCCGCGGGATCGCCAGTTCGGTCGATGCGCTGCTGGCCGACGACCGCGCGGCCCTGGGGGCGAGCGACGCCGACACGGCGGTCTTCTATTCCATTTCCAACTGCGAAGCGGGGTTGAAGGGCGTGTCCTTCGGCCATTCGCTGATCAAGCAGGTGGTGGAGGACCTGTCCCGCGACCTGCCGGGGCTCAAGACCTTCGTCACCCTGTCGCCGGTGCCGGGGCTGGCGGCCTGGGCAAAGGACACCGGCGTCACGCTGAACCCCGACAATGCCGATGCGCTGCGGCAGGCCACCGCCCGCTACCTGCTGAACGCAAAGGCCACGGGCGGCGGGCCACGCGACCCGGTGGCGCGCTTCCACCTCGGGAACGGGGCCACGCTGCATGCCGTGCACGCGGGCGCGGACCGGTCCGCAAAGGGGCGCGCGCAATCGGCGGGGGCGATGGTGAATTACCTCTACGACCTGCGCAAGCTGGCGGAAAACCACGACCGGTTCGCGCAGGACGGCACCATCGCGGCCAGCAACGAGGTGCGTGCGCTGGCGCGCGCCGCCGCGCGCAAGACAGACGCTTGAGGACTTCGATGCCAAACCCCCTGTTCGACACGCTGTTCGGCGCCCATGCCGGGCACGCGACACCGTTCCTGATCCTGCCGGACGGGCACACGGTCAGCCATGACGCGTTCCTGCGCCGGGCCGCGCAAATGGCGAACCTGATCGCGGGCATGGGCGTGGCCCCCGGCGACCGGCTGGCGGCACAGGTGGCGAAATCGCCCGATGCGCTCGCGCTCTATGCGGCCTGCGTGCAGGCAGGGGTCGTGTTCCTGCCGCTCAACACCGCCTACACCGCGTCCGAGGTCAGCTATTTCCTCGACAACAGCGGGGCCGCGCTGTTCGTGTGCGACCCCGCGCAGGCGGGCGCGCTGACACCCGTGGCCCATGGGGCGCGCGCGCGACTGGAAACGCTGGATGCACGCGGCGGCGGCAGTTTCGGCGAAGAGGCCACGCACCAGCCCGAAACCTTCGCCACGGTGCCGCGCGACGGCGATGATCTTGCGGCGTTCCTCTATACCTCGGGCACGACGGGGCGGTCCAAGGGCGCGATGCTGACGCAGGACAATCTCCTGTCGAACGCCGCGGTGCTGACCGATCACTGGCGCTTCGGCGCCGACGACGTGCTGCTGCACGCCTTGCCGATCTTCCACACCCACGGGCTTTTCGTGGCCACCAACATCGTGGCGCTGTCGGGCGGGTCCATGATCTTCCTGCCCGGCTTCGATCTCGATGCGATGATCGACCTGATGCCGCAGGCCACGACCATGATGGGGGTGCCCACGTTCTACACCCGGTTGCTGGACGATGCGCGCTTCACGCGCGATCTGACCGCGCACATGCGGCTCTTCGTGTCGGGCTCCGCACCGCTTCTGGCCGAAACGCACCAGCGTTTCGAGACGCGCACCGGGCACCGCATCCTCGAACGCTACGGGATGACGGAAACGAACATGAACACCTCCAACCCCTATGACGGGGACCGCCGCGCGGGCACCGTGGGCTTCGCGCTGCCGGGGGTGGAATTGAAGATCACCGATCCCGCGACCGGCGACACGCTGCCCCACGGCGAGATCGGCCAGATCGAGGTGCGCGGCCCCAACGTGTTCAAGGGCTACTGGCAGATGCCCGACAAGACCGCGGCGGAGTTGCGCGCCGACGGGTTCTTCATCACGGGCGATCTGGGGCAGTTCGACCCGGACGGCTATCTGCAGATCGTCGGGCGCAACAAGGATCTCATCATCTCGGGCGGCTACAACATCTATCCCAAGGAAATCGAGATGCTGCTGGATGACCTGCCCGGCGTGCGCGAAAGCGCCGTGGTGGGCGTGCCGCATCCCGATTTCGGCGAAGCCGTGGTGGCCGTGATCGTGCCCGAAGGCGACGCGCCCGACCTTGACGCGCTGCGCGCGGCCTGCGGGCGGGATCTGGCGCGCTACAAGCAGCCCAAGCGCTATGAAATCCGCGCCGAACTGCCCCGCAACACCATGGGCAAGGTCCAGAAGAACGTGCTGCGCGATGCCTATGCCGCGGTCTTCGCGCCGGCCTGACCGGTCAGAACCGCTGCGACAGCGACAGGTTGAAGATGGCGATCGTGTCCTCGCCGGGGGGCACGACGCTCAGCCGGATATCGGTGGTGTCCAGGCGCAGCGCCGCCGTCGCGGCCACCACCGGAATGAACCCGCCGAGGTTGGGAATGCCGTAATCGGCCTTCAGGTCGCGCGACAGCGCCCGGTAATAGGCGGTCCCGACGCTGGCCCCCAACCGCAGCCGCCCCGGCCCCAGCGCCCCCATGTCCCGCGACAGGCCCGCCAGCAGGATCGGCGCGACCTCGCGGTAGCTGTTGAAGAACACCCCGCCTTCCACGTGCCATTCGATGTCCGGCCCCTGCGGCATCGCCCCGCGACGGCCAAAGGTGATGCCCGGCGTCACGTTGTTCAGATCGTCGTTGCCCACGTGCCACGACCCGGCCAGAAACGCGACATAGGCGACAGGTTCCCCGGACATCGCCGGCGCGCCGCCCAAGGCCAGCAGAGCCACCACCGCACAGGCCCGGCGCAACCGCACCGTCACACCGCCGCCACCAGCGCCCGGAACAGCGCGCGCTGGCGGCGGGCGTAGATCAGGTGCTCGGGGTGCCACTGCACCCCCAGCATGAACCGCCCCTCGGCCCGTTCCACCGCCTGCACCATGCCGCCCCGGTCGCGCGCCGCGACCTGCAAGCCGTCCCCCAGCCGGTCCACCGACTGGCTGTGCAGGGCGTTGATCCGCATCGGATCGGTGCCCGATATGGCCGCGAACCGCGTCCCCGGCTCCACGCAGACGGTCTTGCGCGGCAGCACGGTCCGCTTGCGGTCGCTGTCCACATAGACCCCGTAGGCATCCTGGTGCAGCGTCCCCCCCAGCGCGACGTTGATCATCTGCGCGCCCCGGCACACGCCCAGAACGGGCATGTCGCGCGCGACGGCCCCTTCCACCAACTGGCGCTCCATCGCGTCGCGGGCCGGATCGAACCGGGCGGTGCTGACCAATGCGCCGCCGTAGATCTCGGGCTGGATATCGTCGCCGCCGCCGATCACGAGCCCCTCCACGTCATCGAGGTGATGGGGCCGCGCCGCAGTCCAGCGCACGGCACGCCCACCCGCAAGCCAGATGTTGAGCGCGAACATCGGAAAGATGCGCCACGACGACCGGCGCGAGGTCGTCACCGCGATGCGCGGGCGGGCAGACCGGGCGCGCCGCCGCGTCATGACAGGATCAACCATTCGCTGGCTGCCAGCGGCCAGTCACGCCCGCGCCCGGCATCGGCCATCGCCAGATACGCCGCCGCCATGCGCGCCAGCAGCGCCCGGTCCGCCGCCAGCCGTTCCACCACCACCCAGCGGTTCCATTCCAGCGCAAGCGACCAGCCCGGTTCGCCCAGATTGGCGTCGGGAAGCCGATAATGCCATGTGGGCCGCGCCTTGATCCGCCCGTCCTGCAGGACCGCGCGCACGCGGGCGTCGTCCAGATGGGCGAACAGCGGCAAGAGATCCAGTTCCCGGTTCCGGGTCGGGTTCGCATCGAGGTAATCGTCGATCAGCGCCGACCGGTCGGGCCAGTAATCGGCAGCCAGCACGCGCGCCGCATACGGCCTCGGGAACGGATCGGCAAAGGCCATCGCCCGGCGGGTCAGGTCGATCCCCATGACCCCGCGCAGCCAGCCCGACAGCAGCAGATACGCCTTGAGCGTCGCGGTGATCGCGTCGGTGTCGCCGGTGTCGGCCAGTTCCGGGTTCAACTGCACCCCGAAGGCATAGAAGGGCGACGCCCGCGTGCCCACCGCCCCCGCCGCGCTGAGCGCCTGCACCAGGTCCTCGATCCGCCCGATCGCGTCCCACGGGATCGGCGGGCACACGATCTCGCAGGGCATCACCAGCGAACTGATCTCGCCGAACAGCCGCCGCATCTCCGTCTGGAATTCCGACATCGCGCCGGTCGCGCCATAGGGCTTGTGGGCGTGCTGGGTGTCGAGTTCGCAGGTGAAATCGCCGAACACGGTGCCCTCGATGTGATAGCGGTGGGCGTCTTCCTCGGCGATGGTGCCGCCGAACATGTCCTGCACGATGCGCGCGCCGTCCGCCGCCCTGATCGTGGCGAATTCGATCTCGATGCCCACGCGCCGGGTGTCACCCGCGCGGGTGCGGGTTTCGGGCGGCGCGCGCAGGTCGGCGAGAACGTCCATGGCAAGTCTCCGGCGGTTT
>DAIPIS010000273.1:0-2558 GCA_036770665.1 Meridianimarinicoccus sp. | reverse complement strand
CTGGTGTCCAAGCCCTATGCCTTCACGGCACGGCCGTGGGAGCTGACCAAGACCGAAAGCATCGACGTGATGGATGCGCTCGGCAGCAACATCCGCGTGGATACAAAGGGGCGTGAGGTCATGCGCTTCCTGCCGCGCAACCATGATGGCGTGAACGAGGAATGGCTGGGCGACAAGTCGCGGTTCGTGTGGGACGGGCTGCGTCGGCAGCGGCTCGACAAGCCCTACATCCGCGACAACGGTCGCCTGCGCCCGGCAAGCTGGGAGGAGGCGCTGAGCGCCGCCGCCGCCGCAATGGCCGGAAAGCGTGTCGCCGGCCTCGTGGGCGACCTTGCCCCGACCGAAGCGGCCTATGCGCTCAAGCTGCTGGTCGAAGGTCTGGGCGGCAAGGTCGAATGCCGGACCGATGGCGCGGCGCTCCCCGCGGGCAACCGGTCGGGATATGTCGGCACCGCGACCGTCGCGGACATCGACGATGCCGAAATGATCCTGCTGGTCGGCACGAACCCGCGCGACGAAGCCCCGGTCCTGAACGCCCGCATCCGCAAGGCGTGGCTGAAAGGGGCCGAGGTGGCGCTGATCGGCGAGATGGCTGACCTGACCTATGACTATTTCCACGCGGGCACGGGACCCGATGCGCTGGTCGCCATGGCGGACGAGGGCGTGGGCGAGGAGACCCGTGCGAAGCGGACGCTCGTGATCGTCGGGCAGGGTGCGCTGCGCCGCCCGGACGGCGACGCGGTCCTGTCGCAGGCGATGCGGATGGCCGAGGTGTCGGGATCGGGTCTGCTGGTGCTGCATACCGCCGCCGGGCGCGTGGGCGCGATGGATGTGGGGGCCGTGACCGACGGCGGCGTCGACGCAGCACTTGACGGGGCAGACGTTGTCTATGCGCTTGGCGTCGACGAGATGGAAATCCCCGCCGGTCCGGTCGTGATCTATCAGGGCAGCCATGGGGACCGGGGCGCGCATCGCGCGGACATCATCCTGCCTGCCGCCGCGTGGACCGAGGAGCAGGGCCTGTTCGTGAACACCGAAGGCCGCCCGCAGCTTGCCCTGCGCGCCGGTTTCCCGCCGGGAGAGGCCAAGGAGAACTGGGCGATCCTGCGCGCACTGTCGCCGCGCCTTGGCCAGACGCTGCCGTTCGACACGCTGGCCGCGCTGCGCCGGGCGCTTGTCGCAGCGGTGCCGCACCTTGGCCGGACCGACGAGGTGCCCGAGAATGCGTGGCACCCGCTGGATGTCGCGGTGCCGGGGTCGGAACCCTTCGCGCACGCGGTGAGCGACCACTACCTGACCAATCCGGTCGCGCGGGCGTCGGCGTTGATGGCCGAACTCAGCGCGTCGGCGCAGGCGCGTGCCCACCAGCCGATGGCGGCCGAATGATGCGGAACCGGGCACCGCGACATCTTCGCACAAGACCGTCCGCGCAGGCTGGAAATGGCGGTGAACTTGCTGTTTACCAACGCTCGCAGGCGCGCCGCGGGAACACGCCCGGCGGGGCCGGTCCCTTGACCCGGGAGGACACCGTTCATGGCTGACTTCTTCGCCACCAATCTCGGGATCGGCGTCATCATCGTGGCGCAATGCCTTGCGGTGCTTGGCTTTGTCATGGTGTCGCTGCTGTTCCTCGTCTACGGCGACCGCAAGGTCTGGGCCGCCGTCCAGATGCGGCGCGGGCCGAACGTTGTGGGCCCGTGGGGCCTGCTGCAGACGGTGGCCGACGCGCTGAAGTACGTGGTCAAGGAAATCGTGGTGCCGGCCGGGGCCGACCGGACGGTGTTCATGCTGGCACCACTGACCAGTTTCGTGCTGGCGATGGTGGCCTGGGCCGTGATCCCCTTCAACGACACCTGGGTTCTGGCCGACATCAACGTGGCGATCCTGTATGTCTTCGCGGTCTCGTCGCTGGAGGTGTACGGCGTGATCATGGGGGGCTGGGCGTCCAACTCCAAGTATCCGTTCCTTGGCTCGCTGCGGTCGGCGGCGCAGATGATTTCCTATGAAGTGTCGATCGGGCTGATCATCATCGGTGTGATCATCACCACGGGGTCGATGAACTTCGGCGATATCGTGCGCGCGCAGGACGGCAACTTCGGGTTCTTCAACTGGTACTGGTTGCCGCACCTGCCCATGGTGGTGCTGTTCTTCGTGTCGGCGCTGGCGGAAACCAACCGCCCGCCGTTCGATCTGCCCGAAGCGGAATCCGAACTCGTGGCGGGCTATCAGGTCGAATACTCGTCCACGCCGTTCCTGCTCTTCATGGCGGGGGAATACATCGCGATCTTCCTGATGTGCGCGCTGATGAGCCTTCTGTTCTTCGGCGGCTGGCTGTCGCCCATCCCCGGCCTGCCGGACGGCGCGCTGTGGATGGTGGCCAAGATGTCGGTGTTCTTCTTTCTCTTCGCCATGGTGAAGGCCGTGGTGCCGCGCTACCGCTACGACCAGTTGATGCGGATCGGCTGGAAGGTATTCCTGCCCATGTCGCTCGGGTGGG
The DNA here is from genome assembly GCA_036770665.1 of Meridianimarinicoccus sp. Classification (GTDB taxonomy): domain Bacteria; phylum Pseudomonadota; class Alphaproteobacteria; order Rhodobacterales; family Rhodobacteraceae; genus Meridianimarinicoccus. The sequence goes on along the minus strand of DAIPIS010000273.1, from coordinate 61 downwards.
TGGTGATCGTGGCGTTCCTTGCGAAGTTCGAGCTGTTCGGCGGGGCCTATGCCCGCTGGGC
>DAIPIS010000272.1:0-2568 GCA_036770665.1 Meridianimarinicoccus sp. | reverse complement strand
ACCGCGCGCTGGTTGAACGGGTCTGGCGACAGGTAGCCGTCAAGGTTCCCGGCGCGCAGGTTCGCCACCATCTCGGGCGGCGGCACGACGCGGATCTGGATGTCCACGTCCGGGTCCAGCCCGAATTCGGCCACGTAATAGCGCAGCAGGAAGTTGTGCATCGAATATTCGAACGGCACACCGAAGGTGAAGCCCTTCCACTGGGTCGGATCACGCTTGTCGAGATGTTCGTTCGACAGCACGATCGCCTGCCCGTTGATGTTCTCGACCGCCGGCATGATGTAGGGGGTCGCGACCGACCCCGCGCCCAGCGTCATCGCCAGCGGCATGGGCGTCAGCATGTGGCTGGCGTCGTATTCGCCTGCCAGCGACTTGTCGCGCGCCACGGCCCATCCGGCCGTCTTGATGACCTGCGCGTTCAGGCCGTAGCGTTCGTAAAACCCCATGGGCTGCGCCATGATGATCGGCGTGGCGCAGGTGATCGGCACGAAGCCGATGTTCAGGTCGGTCTTTTCCGGTGGCCCGAGTTCGTCGAGGATGGCTGCCTTCGCCTTGTCGAGCGGAAAGACCGACGCCAGCGCCGCCGCGACCGTGGTGCCCCCCAGCATCCCCATGAAGGACCGCCGCCCGATATCGCTGTGCCCGAACACCGACCGGACGATCGCGCTTTCGATGGCGCGCTCCATCATGGCGTCGCGGCCCATTGTCATGCCGTGTCCATGTCCGGTGCTGCCGCACGCGGAACACCCGCAATCGGCGCCGTGGCGCAGGTCCGTTCCGGGTGAATATGGGTCTCCCAGGCTCTTGATGGTCATGGCGCTTCCCTGTGACATATTTGATTTTGCCAAGTGTCGGTCGCATCGTGACAAAGCAAAAGCTGAAACGCGCATCATCGAGATTTCTCCTATAGCATTGTTTTTATTTTATTATCATTGATCCCTTAGGCACCCCGTAATTATGAAATTTCGTGATTTACGAAATTTCGTGTTGCATCACGCGTGGACCTCCATCTGAATGGGGTGCATGGCAGACACGTTCGATCCGCATGATTCCCGCGCCCTCGCCGCACTGGCTCCGGTGTTGCTTCTGGACCCCCGCCGCGACCGGATCGTCGACGCCAACGACCAGGCGGCCCGGTTGCTGGGCGTGGCGGATCCGGTCGGGACCGTCTTCTCGCGGCATCTGCCGGATGGACCGGCCCAGATGTCCGTGTTCTGCGACGAGACGGCCCATCGCGGCACGGCCTGGACACGGCGGGTGCGGCTTGCAGCCAGCGACGACAGCCCGTGTGACGTGGAAATGCGCGGCCGGTTCATCGATGGCCCGGACGGCCCGCTGATCTGGCTGACGCTGATCGACCTGCACGAACTGGACCTGCGGGCCGAGATCGCCGAAGCCGCGCAAATCCAGCGCGCGGGGCTGTTCGAATGGCACCGCGCGCAGGCGTTCTTTTCCGAACTGGAGCGCCAGAACCAGTTGATCCTGAACGCCGCGGGCGAAGGCATCTACGGGGTGAACGCCGATGGCAAGACGACCTTCGTCAACCGTGCGGCACAAGAAATGCTGGGCTGGAACGCCGCCGACCTGCTGGGGCGGGACATCCACAGCATGATCCACCACCACCACCTGAACGGTGATGTCTATCCGCACCAGCATTGCCCGATCTACCAGTCCTTCCGGCATGAACAGGTCAACCGGATCGAGGACGAGGTGTTCTGGCGCAAGGACGGCCGCCCGATCCGGGTGGAATACGTCTCGACCCCGATCTATGACGCGCAGGTTCTGGCGGGGGCCGTGGTGATCTTTCGCGACATCACCGAACGCAAGGAAAACGAACGCCGCCTGCGCGAGGCGCTGGACGAGGTCGCGGCCCTGCGCGACCGGCTGGAACAGGAAAACGCCTATCTCCAGGACGCGATCACCAGCGAACGGGCGCATCACGACATCATCGGCACCTCGCCCGCGATCCGGCAGGTGTTGGCGCGGATCGAAATGGTGTCGCGCACCACGGCCAATGTGCTCGTCACGGGTGAACCGGGCACCGGCAAGGCGCTGGTCGCCGCAGCGATCCACAAGGACAGCGACCGGCGCCGCCGACCGCTGATCCGTTTCAAATGCGGCTCGGCGGCGCCGGATGCCCTGGAAAGCGAGCTGTTCGGTCATATGCGCGGGGCCTTTCCGGGGGCCTTGCGCGACGCGCCGGGCAAGCTCGAACTGGCCCATGGCGGGACGCTGCATCTGGACGATGTGGCCGAGTTGCCGCTGGACCTGCAAGGCCAGCTCCTGAGTGTGCTGCAAGCGGGCGAGGTGCGCAGGCTGGGCGATACGCGCACCCGGCAGATCGACATCCGGGTGATCGCCTCCACCAGCCGGGATCTGGCGCGCGAAGCCGCCGCGGGGCGGTTCCGCGAGGACCTGTTCTTCCACCTCAACGTGTTCCCGATCCATTGCGTGCCGCTGCGGGATCGGACCGACGACATTCCGCTGCTGGCGGTGCATCTTCTGGCGCTGGCCTGCAATCGGCTCAACCGGCGGCCGCCGGTGATCACCGAAGGCACGATGCGCATG
>DAIPIS010000271.1:0-2570 GCA_036770665.1 Meridianimarinicoccus sp. | reverse complement strand
GCCACGATCTACGGCGACATGGCGGGCGGCTACAACCCGATCAAGGACCTCTACAAGACGCGGGTGTTCGACATCTGCCGCTGGCGCAACGCCAACCACCGCGACTGGATGCAGGCCCCGGCAGGCGCAGTGATCCCGCCGCAGATCATCACGAAGCCCCCCACGGCCGAACTGCGCGACAACCAGAAGGACGAAGACAGCCTGCCGCCCTATCCCGTGCTCGACCGCATCCTGACCATGCTGGTGGACGAGGACGCGTCGGTCGCCGACATCGTCGCCACCGGCATCGACCGCGCGACGGTCGAAAGGATCGAACACCTCGTCTACATCAGCGAATACAAGCGCTACCAGGCCGCCCCCGGCGCGCGCCTGTCGAAACGGTCGTTCTGGCTCGACCGGCGCTATCCGCTCGTGAACCGTTGGCGCGACCGGGGCTGAGTCCACACAAAAAGGCGGCGCAGGGTCACCCCCGCGCCGTCCCGGCACCCCTTAAGAACAGCTGTCAGGCCTTGCGGCGGATCGCCGCCAGCCCTGCCACCGCGCCGACAAGCAGCCATGCGGCACCGGGCAGCGGCACCGTCGCCGCTTGCGCGATCGACACGTTATCCAGCGCCGGACCCCAGAAACCGGTGTTCCGGCTCGTGAAGGTCAGGGTTTCGACGGTGTTGCCCGCCGTGAATCGGAAGCTTTCCATCACCCAGCCCATCGCGGTGCGGGTCTTGCCGGTGGTGTCGAAATCGAAATTCGCCGTCTGGTTCCCGACGGCCACGGTCAGCGTCTTGATCGCCGTGCCGCCCACCGGGTTGCCCGCCAGCGCAAAGCTCAGATCGTAGAAGCGCCCAACGACCAGCCCGGTGATGTCCTGCGAAATGCTTCCGATCCGGTTGCCCGTCATGTCCAGACTGCGGTTCCCGTCGGCGTGGGTCCAGTAACTGCCGATCCAGTCGATGGATCCGTCGACGGTCCAGCCGGTCATTTCGGTCGATCCCGTGGACAGGGTCTTGAACTGCCCGACGTTCCCGCTCGGGGCCTCGAAACTGCCGTTGATGATCGTGGCGGCCTGCGCGCCGGTAACGGTCCCGGCAAGGACAAGCGCAAGGGCTGCAAGGGTCTTCGTCATGATCCGTGTCTTTCCATGAAAGTGCAGTTCGGGGCGTTGGGATGACATTAGGCGCGCAGACGGGTGCGGCGCGATATGCCATCGGGACAGGCGGTATATCCTTCGGCACAGTCGCGCCATCGAAGGTACGAGCTCTGGTTAACGGCTGCCGGGGCGCAATTTTGGCCCTTTCGTGCGGCGTTCACGGTCCGTTCGTATTTTCGGATTGGAGACTCGCCGCCGTTCCCCTACGTTCGCCACCAACATCGGAGTGGGACATGGCCGACCTCAAGAAGATCGAAGTGCGCGGTGCGCGCGAGCACAATCTCAAGAACATCGACGTGGATATTCCGCGCGACCGGCTCGTGGTCATCACCGGCCTGTCGGGGTCGGGCAAATCGAGCCTCGCCTTCGACACGATCTATGCCGAAGGGCAGCGGCGTTACGTCGAAAGCCTGTCGGCCTATGCGCGCCAGTTTCTCGACATGATGCAGAAACCCGACGTGGACCACATCAGCGGCCTGTCGCCAGCGATCAGCATCGAACAGAAGACGACCAGCAAGAACCCGCGCTCCACCGTCGGCACCGTGACCGAGATCTACGACTACATGCGCCTGCTCTTCGCCCGCGCAGGCACGCCCTACAGCCCCGCCACCGGCCAGCCGATCGAGGCGCAGCAGGTGCAGGACATGGTGGACCGCGTGATGGCCCTGCCCGAAGGCACGCGCGGCTATCTGCTCGCGCCCATCATCCGCGACCGCAAGGGTGAGTATCGCAAGGAAATGCTGGAGCTTCGCAAGCAGGGCTTCCAGCGGGTCAAGGTGAACGGCGAATTCCACGATCTCGACACGCCGCCGAAGCTCGACAAGAAGTTCCGCCACGACATCGACGTGGTGGTCGACCGGATCGTCGTGCGCGACGGGCTGGAAACCCGGCTCGCCGACAGCTTCCGCACGGCACTCGATCTCGCCTCCGGCATCGCGATCCTCGAAACCGCCCCGGCCGAGGGCGAGCCCGAACGCATCACCTTCTCGGAAAACTTCGCCTGCCCGGTGTCGGGCTTCACCATCCCGGAAATCGAACCGCGCCTCTTTTCGTTCAACGCGCCCTTCGGGGCCTGCCCCGACTGCGGCGGGTTGGGGGTGGAGTTGTTCTTCGACGACAAGCTCGTGGTGCCCGACAGCGCCCTGACGCTGGCGGACGGCGCGCTGGCCCCGTGGCGCAAGGGCAAGTCGCCGTATTTCCTGCAGACGATCGACGCCATCGCGAAGCATTACGAGTTCGACAAGCGCACGCCGTGGGGCAAGCTGCCCGCCCATGTGCAGCAGGTGTTCCTGCACGGGTCGGGTGACGAGGAAATCACCTTCCGCTACGATGAAAACGGCCGCGTCTACCAGATCAGCCGGGTGTTCGAAGGCGTGATCCCCAACATGGAACGCCGCTACCGCGAAACCGACAGCGCCTGGGTGCG
>DAIPIS010000270.1:0-2573 GCA_036770665.1 Meridianimarinicoccus sp. | reverse complement strand
TGATGTTCTGCCAGCGCGCCATGTCCATGTCGTTCAGCCCGATGATCCCGATATCGCCCGGCACGCGCAGGCCGACCTCGGTGATGGCGGACAGCGCGCCGACGGACAGCACGTCGTCGCCGCAGAAATACGCCTCGGCCGGGTCTTCCATCAGGCGGCGGGTCATTTCCACCCGGCCCGCATCGAAGGAATACGCGGTGGCATAGCTTAACGTGACCGACACGCCGGGATGCGCCGACAGGGCCGCCACGAAGCCGCGCGCCCGGTCCTGCGTCGATGTCGCCGTTTCCGGTCCGCCAAGGAAGGCCACCCGCCGGTAGCCCCGCGCCACCAGCGTTTCGGCCGCCATCCGCCCGCAGGCGATGTTGTCGATCCCCACCACATGCACATGCGGGCTGGTGGTGTAACGCCCGAAGGAATGCACCACGGGCATGCCCGCATCGCGGAACGCTTCGGCGAAGCTGGGCGGCAGGGTCGATGACGCAACGATCACCCCGTCCACGGAATACTGCCGCAGCATCCGCAGGGAATTGGCCGGGTCGGTTTCCTGGCTGAGGTTCACCAGAAGCGGACGCAGGCCGCGATCCTGCAACCCGCGCGTGAAGAGATCGAACACCTCCAGAAACAGGGGGTTGTGGAAGTTGTTGGACACCAGCCCGATCAGCTTGGTGCGCCCCGTGGTCAGCGACGACGCCAGCGCGTTGGGGCTGTAGCCAAGATCGCGGGCGGCCTTTTCCACCTTGGCGCGGGTCTTGGCAGAGACCGAGGCGCCTTCGGTAAAGGTGCGCGACACGGCGGACCGCGACACGCCGGCGCGTTCTGCAACTTCCTTCAGGGTGACCGTCATCTGCATCGCTCGACCGGGTTTCCGCATGCCACTATGCGCAGACCGCGCTGCTGCGATAGTCGCGTTTCGCCACAGGCTTTGCAACCGGTTGCAAAAAAGTCGAATCGCGACTAGCATCACGTTCGGGCGAAGCGGGTGAAATCCAGCCATGCCCCGAACAGTCTGGGAGGACACCATGAACTCTTACTTCAAGTCGATGGCGGCCACCGCCATCGCGGCGGCAACGCTGGCCGGTGCCACGGGTGCACAGGCCGAGGGCGAACGCTATGTGCTGGTCAGCCATGCGCCCGACAGCGACAGCTGGTGGAACACGATCAAGAACGGCATCGCACTGGCGGGCGACCAGATGGGTGTCGAAGTCGAATATCGCAACCCGCCCACGGGCGATCTTGCGGACATGGCGCGGATCATCGAACAGGCAACCGCCAACGCCCCCGACGGGATCATCACGACACTGGCCGATTACGACGTGCTGTCCGGGCCGCTCCGCAATGCGGTCGCATCGGGCATCGACGTCATCATCATCAACTCCGGCACACCGGAGCAGGCGCGCGAGATCGGCGCGCTGATGTATGTGGGCCAGCCGGAATACGACGCGGGCTTCGCCGCGGGCCAGCGCGCGGCGGATGACGGTGTGACCAGCTTCCTTTGCGTGAACCACTACATCGCGCAACCCGCCTCCACCGAACGGTGCCAGGGTTTCGCCGACGGGCTGGGCATCGACCTCGGCAACCAGATGATCGACAGCGGGCAGGATCCGTCCGAAATCCAGAACCGGGTGATGGCCTATCTCAACGCCAACCCCGACACCGACGCGGTGCTGACGCTGGGGCCGACATCGGCTGACCCGACGATCCTTGCGCTGGAACAGATGGGCCTGTCGGGCGACATCTATTTCGGCACCTTCGATCTGGGCGGCGACATCGTGCAGGCCATCAAGGACGGCGTGATCCAGTGGGGCATCGACCAGCAACCGTTCCTGCAGGCCTACCTGCCGGTCGTGGTGCTGACCAACTACCACCGGTTCGGCGTGCTGCCCGGCAACAACATCAACTCCGGCCCCGGCTTCGTGACGGCCGATGCGCTGGGGCTCGTGGAACAACTGGCGGGCGAATACCGCTAGGTCCATGAAACGGGGCGGGGGCCGCACGCGGCGTCCGCCCCATGCATCACCGCATCAAGGGGGAAGGCACGCGATGTCCGACATGAACGCGGCAGTCGACGAACGCATCAAGCAGACATCCGGGCTGCGCCGCGCCCTGATCCGGCCCGAACTGGGCGCCATCGTGGGCACTTTCGCCGTCTTCGCCTTCTTCATCGTCTTCGCCGGCGACAGCGGGATGTTCAACGCGCAGGGCGTGCTGAACTGGTCCACCGTGTCGGCGCAATTCGTCATCATCGCGGTCGGGGCCTGCATGCTGATGATTGCCGGTGAATTCGACCTGAGCGTGGGGTCGATGATCGGCTTTGCGGGCATGTCCATCGCCATCATCGCGGTCACGCTGGGCTGGCCGGTCTGGATCGCGATCCTGATCACCTTCGCGCTGTGCATCGCCATCGGCGCGGTCAACGGCATCATCGTGGTGCGCACCGGGCTGCCGAGCTTCATCGTGACGCTGGCGTTCCTGTTCATCCTGCGCGGCTTCACCATCTTCCTGCCGCAACTGATCGAACGGCGCACCATCATCGGCGGCATTTCCGACGCGGCGCAGGGCGACTGGCTGGC
>DAIPIS010000065.1:0-11511 GCA_036770665.1 Meridianimarinicoccus sp. | reverse complement strand
GGGGTCCGGCCCGGCGTGCCGGGTCAGGGCCTTGCGCAGCCGCCAGATGTGAACGTCGACGGCGCGGGTGTCGACGTCAACGTCCCGGCGCCGGACCCGGTCGGGCACGATGACGTCAGGCACCGCGTCCTAGATCATCATGAAGGCGTCGTCGCCATGCTCGGCCGAAGCCGCACGACGGCCATCGGCCTCAAGATTGCAGACGCGGATGTCCCGCTGCACGGCGTCAACCGCGACGATCATGGCAAGCGTTCGTGCGATGTTCTTCATGGTGTGCCCCTTGCCCTCGCTGGTCCTCGCTGGTTCGTGCCGGTCATGAATGCAGCAAGATCGCCCTTGGCGCGGTCGTGATCACGGATCACGCCGGTCGATTGGCCGATCCGGTCGATGTGCTTGGCGATGACATGCAGGTGCGCGCCATGCCGGACCTCCCCGGCCAGCGAAGCGTCGCAGCAAGCGCGGGCGCCGCCCATGTGCTTGACGACGACCCGCACCGCGCGGACCATCCGCGAAAGACCGGCTTCGATGTGCGGCTTCGGGTGCGTCTTTGCCTGCGCGCAGCCCCTTCGCATGGTCGCGGCGTCGTCGCCGACCGGCGCGAAGCGGGCGGCGCGCGTACGTCCGGTCGGCACGATGCGCAGGTCCCTTGCCAAGGGGGTGCGCGGAATGCTGGTCATGGCCGCCTCCTCGTTGATCTGCGCCGCGAGGTCGTCGCCGCTTGGACCTGCTCGGCCTGTGAACTGTCGCGGGTCTCCGGCGACGTGGCAGCGTCAGGGATGGCGGCCCTAGAGCGTGTCGCGGTCATTCGCATTCACGCGATACGCTCCAACCTTTTGATGTCGCATGTCCGAGAAGCGCAAAACCGGCTCCCACTTTTGCGCGACATGCTCAAGCACGCCCACCCGCCATCCTCACCGGCTTCCGGAGGATCCCGGGATCCCGGTCGACGACCGAAGCGATCAGGAGTTCGACAGGGGCATCCTTCTCAACCGATCCGTCCGGTGACGTAGCTTTCGGTGCGCGGGTCGGTCGGGTTGGTGAAGATCCTTCCGGTCTCACCGTATTCCACGAGATGGCCCAAGTGGAAAAACGCCATCTTCTGCCTGACCCGCGCGGCCTGCGGCATCGAATGGGTCACGATGACGACGGAGTATCGCTGCTTGAGCGCGTCGATGCGTTCCTCGACCTGCGCCGTGGCGATCGGGTCGAGCGCCGGACACGGCTCGTCCATCAACAGAACCTCGGGCTCGGTCGCGACGGCGCGGGCGATGCAGGGCCGCTGCTGCTGGCCGCCCGACAGCCCCGTGCCGGGAGCCGGCAGCCGGTCCCTGACCTCGTCCCAAAGTGCTGCACGGTGAAGCGCGCTTTCCACGACCGCGTCACATTCGGCCTTGGTCCCGATGGTGCCGTGGATCCTGGGCCCGAAGGCGACGTTGTCGTAGACTGACTTCGGAAACGGGTTCGGCTTCTGGAACACCATCCCGACCTTGGCGCGCAACTGCACCGGATCGACCCGGCGGTCATAGATGTCCTCGCCGTCGAGGTGGATGTCACCGGTGACGCGGCAGTTGTCGATGGTATCGTTCATCCGGTTGAGACAGCGCAGAAAGGTGGATTTGCCGCAGCCCGAAGGACCGATGAACGCGGTGACTGTCTTGTCCTCCATATCTACGTCCACCGAATTCAAGGCATGGGTGTCACCGTAAAAGACCTCGACGCCGCGCGTCTTCAATTTGATGTCCGCGGTGTCGAGCCCGCGTTCCAGGAGTCTCATGTCGTTCATGTTGGTATCCTCCTTGGGGGTTACCACCGCCGATCGAACTTGCGACGCAGGATGACAGCCAGAATGTTGAGGGCGAACAGCAGCACCAGCATCACGAGGATCGCCGACTGGGCCAACCCTTCGCGCACTGGCGCGTCCTGGTTCTGGGCAAGCAGGTAGACGACCGTCGGCATCGACTGCGCCTGCTCCAGAAGGCCGCCCGAGAATGGCGATGACAGCAGCCCGGCACCGGTCGACACCGAAAGGCCGATCAGCAACAGTGGCGCGGTTTCGCCAAGCGCCTGCGCGATGCCGATGATGGTGCCCGTCATGATGCCCGGCGCCGCCAGCGGCAACTTGTGGTGAAACACCATCTGCACCTTCGACGCGCCCACGGCCAGCGCGGCGTCGCAGATCGAAGGCGGCACCGCCTTCAACGCGGACCGGGTCGCGATCACGATCGTGGGGAGCGTCATCAGCGACAGCACGATGCCGCCGAGCAACGCCGTGCCGCGGATCGAGTTTCCGTACCCCAGGTCCATCAGCATGAACAGGATCGCCGCACCAAGAATGCCGAACACGATCGACGGCACCGCCGCCAGGTTCGCGATGTTGATCTCGATGAATTCGGTGAACCGGTTCTTGGGTGCGAATTCCTCGAGGTAGATCGACGCAGCGACGCCGAAAATCAGCGAGAACCCCAGAACCACCAGCATCATGTAGGCCGAGCCCATGAGCGCTGGCCCGATGCCGGCGATCTCACCGCTTTGGGAATAGGTGTTCGTGAAGAAATGCCAGCGGAAGAATTTGTCGATCAGCCCTGCATCGACCATGGCATCCACGATGGCCAACTGACCGACATCGTAGCCGGGCGGCATCTGCGCCACGCCCACGCCGGTCAAATCGCCCGAAAGATAGCGTGTCACCGAAATGTCGATGGGAACGCCGACCGTCTCGGTGGTGCCCACAAGCTCGGGGTTGTTGACCAGTCGGTCGCGCACGTCGCGCCGGTTTGACGCAAAGATGATGGCCGACAGCGCCGCGTCATCGAACTCCGCCGGTTGGCGCAAGGCCCCCGCCGCGTCGAAAAGCGCCTGCTGGTATCCGGTCGCGCGAAGTGCTGCGGCAGCATCTGGCCCCGCGTCCGCGTCGATGGCCGCGACGGTGGCTGCGGCCTCTGCGAACCCCGCATCGGCCAGCGCTTCGGCCGCGGTGTCGCGCGTCTCCCGCGCGGCGGCCGGATCGTCGTCGTCAAGCGCCGTCGCGGCCGTGCGCAGCGCGTTGCCCGCCTGCCCCAGCACCCGGGCCGCGTCGTCCGGCGCACCTGCGGCCGCAATCGCCGCCGTCGCGCCCGACAGGCCCGCAGCGTCGAGCATGGCAACGGCCTCGTCCAGCCAGCGCCGGGTCACGGTACCCTCGATGTCGATGTCCGCGCCCTCCAGCGTCCGCCGGAGCGACGAGGTGAAGATCCCCCGTTCGAAGCCGGAGCGAAGGTTGACCGCGCCGATCTCTTCCGCAGACGGCGCACCGCCGTCCGGGTTCAGGATTTCGGGGTCGTAGTACAGGTCCAACTGCGCCTGGTACTGGAAGAGCGCCGGAACACCGCGCGACACGATCGACCACAACAGGATCGCGAGAAAAACCATGACAAGGGTGATTGCCGCGAGCCCGAGCCAGCGCAATGCGGCACCGGTGCGATGCCGCCTGCGCACCAGGGGCGTCTGGGTCATCAGCGATGACTTCGGCGACGGGTGTGCGGCGGGAAGGGTTGAGTCTGACATCAGTCGTACTGCTCCCGGTATTTGGTGACCATCCGCTGCGCGACGAGATTGAGCGCGAGCGTGAGGAAGAACAACGTGAAGGCCAGCGCGAACACTGCAAGGACATCGATGGAGTCGAAGCCTGACCCCTCGCCGGTCAGCACCGCGACGATCCGCGTCGTCACCGTGACGACCGCGCCGAAGGGGTTCGGCTCGAGCCCCTGCACGTTCGACAGCGCGCCCGCGGCCAGCACCACGATCATGGTTTCACCGATGGCGCGCGAAGCGGCCAGAACGACGCTCCCGACGATACCCGGCAGGGCGGCAGGCAGGATCACCTTGGTCACCGTTTCGGCTTGCGTCGCACCCATGGCGAGCGAGCCGTCGCGCATGGCCTGCGGAACGGCGTTGATCACGTCGTCGCTCAGCGAGGAGACGAAAGGAACGAGCATCATGCCCATGACCACGCCTGCGGTCATGACGGAGACGGTATTGGGCATGACCGTCGCGCTGACCACCGCCTGCAGAAACGGGCCGACCGTAATGAGCGCGAAGATGCCGTAGACGATTGTCGGCACTCCCGCGAGGATTTCGATGGCGGGCTTGACCCAAGCCCGCAAGGTTCTGGAGGCGAACTCGGACAGGTAAACGGCCGCCAGAAGGCCCAGCGGCACGGCAACGAGCAGCGCGACAAGGGAGATGTAGAGCGTGCCCCAGATCAGCGGCAGGAAGCCCAGTGCCGATTCGTAGTCGCCGTCGCGACCTTCGGGCACGCCGACCACATCGCCCGCAGGCGCCCATTCGAGACCCAACAGGAAGTTGAAGAACCCGTATTCCCGGAAGAAATCGATCGACGGCAGCGTGATCGCCGCAAGGATCGCGATGGTCGTGAGCACCGCCACGGTCGAGGCGAAGCCGAGGAATCCGACGATCCAGCGTTCGACCATGATCCGCGCGCGGTACCCGACCGCGACGGCCCGCAGGGACAGGGCAAATCCCGCAACGGTCAGCGCCAGCGCGCTCAGCGGACCGATCAGGGCAATTCTGTCGTCGAAACGGCGCAGGTCCTGCGCGACGGTGAACATGCCGGGGGTGACGGTGCCGCGCAAATTCTGGCCGTCGGCCTCCAGCTGCTCCTGCAGCGCGTCCAGATCCGCGTTCAGGGCGGCGACCTCCGCCTCGGTCGCATTGCCATTGGCGATGTGGTTTTCGATGGCGCTCGCGAGCCTGCGCGCCCTGTCCGCAAACTGCGCACGGCGAACATTTTCGCGCACCTCGATTTCGGCATCGGTCATGGTCTCCCGCTGCTGCTGCGGGAGCTGCACGTCCTCGAGATCGTCTGGAATGCTTGCGAGCAGGTATGAATTCGACACGATGCCCGAGCCGAAGGCCCACACCATCATGAAGATCAGCGCAGGTACCGCGGTGGCAAGCACGTCATGCCAGCCATGATGGTTCAGACGCGAATGCAGCGGGCGGGATTGGCGCAGTCTGTCAGCCTCGGCGCGACGGCGTCCGAGGGCGTAGCCGAGGACGGACAGCAGCGCGATGATTGGAAGGACCGCGAGAAACGTCACGACATCGCCCCTTTCTGAGTTCTCGGAATATACCGGACGGGGGGAGCACCCGGTCCGGCATGGGCGGCCCCCGCAAAAAGGGGACCGCCGGTTCGTCAGACGTGCCGGCGCTTACCGCAGGTCTTCGATCATGGCCTGAGCCTCTTCCAGTTCCGGGTCGGGAACGAGGCCGTATTCGGACAGCGGGGCGCCCGGACCGGCAATCTCGTCGGAGATGAAGAACGCCACGTAGTCCAGCAGGCCCGGAATGACGCCTATATGCTCTTCCTTGACGTAGAACTGGAGCGGACGCGACACCGGGTATTCACCTTCCGCGATGGTTTCGGTCGAGGGCGTCACATCGGACATGGTCGCGACCTGCAGACGGTCGGTGTTGTTCTCGTAGAAAGACAGGCCAAAGACACCCATGCCTGTGGGCGTGGATTCGAGATTGGCGAGCGTCTGGGTGTAGTCGCCTTCGATGTCGACCGACCGGCCATCGGTGCGGACGGACATGCACGCATCCTCGGCTGCGTCTTCCTCGACGCCCGCTTCCAGCATCGCATCGAAGAAGCCGCCCTGCTCGCAGCCTGCCAGCAGCACGTTTTCGTCGAAGACTTCGCGGGTGCCGTGGTTGGTGCCGGGGATGAAGGCGTTGATCTCCTGGTCGGGCAAGTCGCCCTCGACGCCGACCGACTGCGCGACCTCGGCGACGTCCGCCCATGTCGTCAGGTCGTTTTCGATCAGTTCGCCGTCGATGAAGTGCTCGGCCGCAAGCGCGATGTGCCAGTGAACCGGCTCGAACGCGAAGGACGGGCCGTTGATGTCGGACGCGAAGACGATGCCATCATAACCGAAGCGGACTTCGAGCGGCGTCACGCCGGCTTCCATGCAGGCCGCGCGCTCGGACTCGCTCATCAGCGAGGAGGAGTTGGCAATGTCGATCGTTCCCTCGCCGATCCCCTCGCAAAGACGCGCGCGTCCGGTGGACGAACCGCCGCCTTCGATCACCGGGGTCGGGAAGTCGGTTTCCGCACCGAATGCCTCGGCGACGATGTTGGCATAGGGCAGCACGGTCGAGGAACCGGCAGCCTGCACGGTGTCGCGGGATTGGGCCAAAACGGCGGGGGACGAAATCGCGAGCACCGCTATCACAGCGGTCGAAAGCTTGAGTTGAGACGTGACTCTTCTCCTGGTGCTTGGTCTCGGACGGCAGTGCGCCCATGGTCACGGACGGCAGATCGCCCGTCGTCGCGGACGGCAGCCCGCCCGTGGGGCTAAAGGCCTAGCCTTGCTTTGTGACCTTTTTGTATCGTATTTGTAACTTTTGGATGACAATGGCCCGACATGCCTGACGTGGCGGAAAGTGGCGTTTCAGACGAATGCGCATACGTCTAACCCATGATTTCGCCGTCTGACGAGAGCGTCAACGCGGTTGGTCTTGACGTTGTATTCGATGGAAAGTCGGCGCGCGTCGCTGACGAGTTGGGCGACGGAAGCGCGGACGGATCGAAACACCTGCAGACGCCGCATGCACCGGAATGTTGATCGCGGGGTGGTCCGGTCGACGCGTGGGGTCTATCCTTGGCATCAACTGATGATGCGATTGGGGATCACAGCACCCGATCAGAAACTTGTCATTTGGCCATTTGCTAGCATGCTCTTCCAGAATTCGACGCGCAAAATATGCCCGTTTTGCGCATCAGCCGGACACAGACCGGACAAGCACCCGATGCACGTGCGGCGCCGCCAGCTGAACCGCCCGCAGCAGCCGCGTTCCGGCCTGCGACATGAGGTATTGCGCATGAAATGCGCTCGGCGCCTCCAACTCAAGAATGCCGCCGGTGACCCCCACCCGTCGCAGCGGGGTAAGCCAATGTGCTGAAAACGCCCTGTCTTCTCGGGCAAGGTGGATCAGCGCCCGGTCCCATTCCGTGTCACCTGCAACCGGCGTCGGAAATGCCACGACCTTGCGCGTTTCCGGGTCGTCCACGATCCCGCCCCGGATTTCGGCGATCCGCATCTCGAAGTCCGGCCCCACGCAGGGCCACGCGCCACGCGTATCGTCAAGCACCCGGTTCCAGTCAATTCCATAAACCGTGACCCGCCCCCGCGCTGCCGCCCGCTTCACGATCATCCATCCCGCCAGCTTGAGTTTGGCAAGCTCGCGTTTCACCGTGCGTTCATCGACCTGCCACAGGCGGGCGATTTCCGTCCGGGCCATGGTCAGTTCGTCGCGCTGCCAGTTGTAGCGTGACGTAACGATGGTCATGAAGCGCAGGACAAGCCGTTGCTGGAACTTGCTGCCGCCGCAGGCATGGGCTCCGAGCGCCGTCAACAGATCATACTTGCGCGAGGCAGCCGCCTGCCCCGATGGACGTTTGGCCAACATGGGCCGCTCCTGCTCTGCCTCTTGGGGACGTTGCCCCTGCGCCGGGCATTGCCGGACGCTTTTCTGATTGTTTCAGGATTTAACGTCCATTCCATCGCCGAGTCAACGGTGCTGTCCGTACCGGCATCTGTCGTGCCCCATTCAGGAAATAATTTCAGGTATCATTGGTAGTAGGGGACATGCTGCGTGTCCCCTCATGGGGTGTTTCTGTCCCCTTAATCCGGCTCAGCGGCAAAAATATGTCCCCCCAAGCTGCGAATATGCGCAGCACGTGGGCAACCGGGAACGCTCGAACCGATTCGGAGGGACAAGACCTGTTCCACGAGGTCTTGCCGGGATAATCCGTATTTTCCTGAACAGACAATATTCTCTTTTGCGTAATCTGTCCAATCAGCGTATTTCAGGAACATCTCGGGAATAACGTCTAGAGGGCAGGATGTACACTTATCGCGATCTGCAAGCGCTTCAGGCGCAGTCGCTGAAACTGCAAGGCTGGATACGGCGGCAGACCTATTCGCCGGAACTGGTCAAGACACTGCGCCGGTTTTCAAGCTGGGAGGTGGCTGAACTCATCTTCCAGGTCAACCAGTCCACATTCCGCGGGCGGCTTGCGGCGGACCCTTCGCTTCCCGCGGGCGAGGTGGAGGAGGATGGCCGCCAGCGGTGGTTTTCGCTCGAGGAGATCAACGAACTGCGGCGCCGTATGAAAATCAACCGCAAGACGCTGATGCCCCCGCGCCCGGCGGGCAAGCGGGCGATCCGTGCCGCCATCGCGAACTTCAAGGGGGGTGCGGGCAAGTCGACGGTGGCGCTGCATTTCGCCCATGCTGCGGCACTGGACGGGTATCGCATCCTGTGCGTCGACTTCGACCCGCAGGCGACGCTGAGCCATTCCATGGGCCTCAGCGATGTGAGCGAGGACCATACGGTCTGGGGGATCATGGCGCGCGACCTGATCCGCGAAACCGACCGAATGAACGCAGCGGTCACCGGCGCGGCCAGCGGTGCCGCCCTGCCCCAGCGCAAGCTGCCCGCATCGGTGCGCGACATCGGTTTGGAGGATCTTCGCGTTTCGGATTTCATCCAGTCCACAAGCTGGCCGACGATCGACATCATCCCGTCCTGCGCCAATGCCGCCTTCGTCGAATTCGCCTCGGCGCAGTACCGGCACCTGAACCCGGATTGGTCGTTCTTCGCCGCCGTGGCGCGCTATCTCGACGCCATTCCGGACGACAGCTATGACCTGATCATCTTCGACTGCCCGCCTGCCATCGGCTATCAGTCGATGAACGCCGTGTTCGCGGCAGATGTGCTCTATGTGCCGTCCGGGCCCGGTTACTGGGAGTATGACAGCACCACGAGCTTTATCGGGCAGTTGAGCGAAGCGCTCGAGGATCTCGATGCCGGGTTCAGCGACGTGTCGTTCCCCGCGGGGAACGGCAGTGCGTCCAAGTCGTTCCTCGACGTCCGGTTCCTGCTGACCCGGTTCGAGCCGGGCAACGAATTGCACCGGGCCATGTACGAAGCCTTCGGCAAGGTCTTCGGCTCGCGGCTTGCGGTGCACCCGATCGAGTTGACCCGCGCGGTCGAGCAGTCGGGTCGTTTCCTCAGCTCGGTCTACGAGATCGATTACCGCAACATGACGCGCGAAACGTGGCGTCGCGCGCGCGCCACCTTCGACCGTGCCTATGGCGAATTCCGCGGCACGCTGATCGAGGCATGGGAACGGATGGAGGACTGACATGACCCGCAAGCGACGGATGTTCGATATCGAGATGCCCGAGGAGCCCGTACCGGTCGAACCCGCGCGTCCAGGCGACGGGCGACGTGGCCCGATGGCGAGTGCTGTACGCGAGAACGCGGACTCGCTGCGCCAGCGCGCGGAGGTGGAGCAACGCATCCGGGCCGAGAACGATGCGCTGGCCCATGACTTCGTCCGGGCGCAAGGGCAGGGACTGGTGATGCATCGCATCCCGCTCGATTCCGTGCACACCCGCAAGCTGACCCGCGATCGCAGTGACATGGACGCCGGCGATCTGCAGGAACTGTGCGACAGCATCGCCGCGATCGGCCTGTCGAACCCCATCCGGGTCGAGCGGTGCGATGACGGCTACGAACTGGTGCAGGGCCTGCGTCGGGTGTCGGCGTTCCGGCGGCTGGATGCGCTGCATCCCGCGGATGGCTATGATGCGATCCCGGCGGTCGTCATGGAGTCGGGCGAAACGCTCGACATGCTCTACCGGCGGATGGTGGATGAAAACCTGATCCGCGCCGACGTCAGCTTCGCCGAAATGGCGCGTCTGGCCGAGGCGTATGCGGCGGATCCGGAAACCTCCGCCGCCGATCCCGATGCTGCGGTGGACATCCTGTTCGGGTCGGTCGGCAAGCAGAAGCGCAGCTACATCCGGGGTTTCGTGCGACTTCTGCACATGGCTGGGCCGCTTCTGAAACATCCCGCGGCGCTGCCGCGCGCGCTGGGGCTCTCGGTTCGGAAGGAGCTGGAGACCGATCCGGCCGCACTTCAGAAATTGCGGGCGCTTCTGTCAAGCCATCCCGACCGGGGCGCCGAAGACGAAGCCCAGTTGCTGCGCGTGTTCTGCGGACTGGACGCGCCGATGGCGTTCCCCGCGGGGAACGATCGTCCGCCGCCATCTCGCGCCCCTCGCCCGGCGCGAACCACGTTTCAGGTTTCGGCGCGGAGCGGCACCATCAAATGCACGGCCTCACAGGGACGGCTTGAATTGCGCGGCGATGCCGACTTTTCGGCCCTTGATCGCAAGCGGCTGGAGGACGCGGTCACGAAATTCCTGGATGGACTTGAAGATATGTAATAAAAACAACGGTATAAAAGGAATCGACACGTCGCGCCCCCTTCGGTGAACCATGGGGCAGGCACGCCCGCACCACGCGGAGGTGCGCCGGATGCGATCAAGCTACAGGCCCTGGCACAATCACGGCGCGGTGAATGATTGACGTACCTCATGGCGCGGCTCTAGCATCTGCCAAGGCCATGCAGAGGGGAGCACCGCATGGACAGGCCCACGGTCCACGACATCGCGCGTACGGCAGGCGTCAGCCTTGCCACAGTCGACCGCGTGCTCAACGCACGCCCCGGCGTGCGGGCGCAGACCGTGGAAAAGGTCGAAACGGCGATCCGCGATCTTGGCTACATCCGCGATCTTGGCGCTGCCAACCTCGCGCGGCGACGGCTCTATCGCTTCCTGTTCCTGTTGCCCGATGGCGACAGCCGCTTTGTGGACGGGATCGTCTTGGCCCTGGAGGAAGCCCGGCAGGCGTTCGTCAGCGACCGGGTCCAGATCGTCGTGCGCCGCGTGCCGGTGCGCGACCCCCATGCGCTGGCCGCGTCGCTCGCGTCCCTCGATCCCGACGACTACGCCGGCCTTGCGGTGATGGCCCCCCAAAGCCCGGAACTGCGGGATGCTGCCGCTCACCTGCGTCGCGCAGGACTGCCGGTCGTGGCGCTCGTGGCCGACCAGCCCGACACGGTGCGCGACCATTTCGTCGGAATCGACAACGACGCCGCGGGGCGCACCGCCGCGCGGCTGATGGGCCGTTTCCTGCCCGATGCAGCGGGGCCGGTGCTGATCGTCGCCAGTTCCATCCGCGCCCGCGACAGTCTCGAACGCCGCTTTGGCTTCGACAGCCTGCGCGCGGCCGAATTTCCGTATCTCGACGTGCTGCCGACACTGGAGGCCCATGACGATCCCGACCGCATGGCCCGGATCATCGACACCGCCTTTGCCGCGCGGCCCGACATCGCGGGTGTCTATTCGCTGTCGTCGGGCAATGGCGCGCTTCTGGCGGCACTGGCGCGGCATCCGGGGCGGCGGGTCGTCATCGCCCATGAACTCACCCCATTGACCCGGGCTGCGCTGCTGGACGGGCGGCTGGACGCGGTGATCACGCAGGACACCGGGCATCTCGTGCGCAGCGCCATCCGCGTGCTGCACGCCCGCTGCGACGGACGCGACATCGTCGCGTCGCAGGAACGCATCCGCATCGAAATCATCCTGCGCGAAA
>DAIPIS010000269.1:0-2597 GCA_036770665.1 Meridianimarinicoccus sp. | reverse complement strand
GGTCCGCCAGCGCCACCAGCACCCCGCCTTTCGCGGTGCCGTCCAGCTTGGTCATGACCAGCCCCGACACATCGGCGATCTTGCGGAAGATCTCCACCTGGCTGATGGCATTCTGCCCGGTCGTCGCGTCCAGCACCAGAAGCGTGGTGTGCGGCGCGTCCGGGTCCTTCTTGCGCAGCACGCGCACGATCTTGGCCAGTTCCTCCATCAGGTCGGTGCGGTTCTGCAGCCGCCCCGCCGTGTCGATCAACAGGAGGTCCGCGCCCTCGGCCTGCGCGCGGGCCAGCGCGTCGAAGGCCAGGCTGGCAGGGTCCGACCCTTCGGGCGCAGTCAGCACAGGCACGCCCGCGCGCTGCCCCCAGACCTGCAACTGTTCCACGGCCGCGGCGCGGAACGTGTCGCCTGCCGCGATCACCACCGACTTTCCGGCGGCCTTGAACTGGCTGGCGAGCTTGCCGATGGTCGTGGTCTTGCCCGACCCGTTCACGCCCACCACCAGCACCACCTGCGGTTTCCTGCCGTAAAGCGGCAGGGGGCGCGCCACGTTTTCCATGATCCGGGCGATTTCCCCGGCCATCAGGCGGCGCAGGTCCTGCGCCGACAGGCGGGTCCCCATGCGCCCTTCGGCCATGGCGGCGGTGACCCGTGCTGCGGTGTCCACCCCCATGTCGGCGGCGATCAGCAACTCCTCGATCTCCTCCAGCATGGTGTCGTCGAGCGCGCGGCGCGGCACGCCCGACGCATCGGTTCGGCCCGTCAGCCGCGCCAGCAGCCCGGCACGCGGGGCGGCAGGCGTCGGCGGTGCCACCGCCGCCGGGTCCGCCGCAGGCGCGGGCCGGGCAGACGGCAGCGGCGCGACGTCCGCAGGCGGCGGCAGCGGATCGGTCGGCCGGGGCAGGTCGGCGGACGGCGCGGGATCAACGCCAGCCGCGTCCTGCGTGCCGACGATGGCGTCCATCCCCGCCTCGATCTTCGCGGAGGACTTGAACATCCGCGCCTTGAGCTTTCCGAAGAACGACATGCCCTGCCCCCAGTCCTTGCGCCAAGTCCCTGCGTGTGATGCGCCCGCGCACCGCCCGCATCCCTAGCGAAGCGCGCCGGGGGATGGAAGGGCAGCCGCGGATCGCCGGACCGGATGCGTCGCTGCCGGTCGGGACCATCAGCGCCGGTCAGGCCCGTTCGGCAACGACCCCGCGCAGGGGTATCGTGCCGGGCCCGCCCCGCCTCAGCGCGTGCAGGCCAGCGCCGCGGCGAACGCGCCCGCGCCGTCCAGCGGCCCGAGATCGCGCGACGCCAATGCGCCGTCTGCGAACTGCACCGCGACCAGCCCGCGCCAATCCGCCGTGGCCAGCACCATCTCCGGCCCCGCCCCGCAGTCGCGCAGCCCGCCGGAAATGAAGGGCTCCCCGATCCGGTGGTTGGTGACACCGGCCAGCGACGCCACCTCGGTCAGCCCGCCCGCGGCCCAGGACCAGACCCGCAGCGTCCGGGCCAGGTGCGGCCTGTCCACATAGGCCAGGTCGATCACCCCGTCGCCGTCCAGATCCGCCACCGCCACGGGGGCGAGCCACCGGTGCCGCGTGCCGATGTGGGGCGTCGCGGCGGTCTTGGCCAACTGGCCCCGGCGCAGGCCATAGACGGCAAGCTGCGCCCCCTGCGCCAGATCGGCTTCCACCACCACGATATCCGGGGCACCGTCGCCGTCCGCATCCACGACGCGCGGGCCCACGTCCTCGAACACCGCGGCGTCCCCCGGCATGTCGCGCAGGTCCAGCCGGTATTCCGCCCCGTCCGCCCCGCGCGCGGCAAGCACGAAGGCTTCGGGGATGTCGCCCAGCACGCGGTGACCGTAGATGTCGGTCGGCGATTCCAGCCATGCCGCCACCAGCGGCGCAGGCCCACCATCTGCCGCAGCGCACCCCGCCGCACAGACCAACGCAAGGGCCGCGGCGGTGCGGCGCATCAGATCTGCTTTTCGGGCATCTGCACCACCAGCCCGTCCAGCGCGGCCGTCACCTTCAACTGGCAGGTCAGGCGCGACCGCTTCGGATCGGTCTTGTAGGCGAAATCGAGCATGTCCTCCTCCATCGGATCGACGGCGGGCAGCTTTTCCACCCAGTCGGGATGCACATAGACATGGCAGGTCGAACAGGCGCAGGCCCCGCCGCAATCGGCCTCGATCCCCGGAATGCCGTTGTCGCGCGCGCCTTCCATCACCGTCAGTCCGACCGGCACGTCCACGACATGTTCGGTTCCGTTGTGTTCGACATAGGTGATCCTGGGCATGGCTGGTGTCTTTCGCTGCTGCGGCATTCGCTGTCGCACCGAGATATGCCAGCGCCGGGGAATTTTCCAGCGACGGAATCGCCGCTTGCGCCACCAGCATGATGTTCTATCTTCGTTCTCATGACCACGCCCCATGATCCCGACCCGCACCGCTACGACAAGCCCCGGTTCGACCGGCCCAGCGTACCGCCACCGGGGCGACCCTGGCCGCGCCCGCCCGCGGCGCTGCCCGCAAGCTGGCTCGACCGTCCGCCGGGCGGGGCGCGGGTGACGGTGGCGGGGCTGGTGCTGCTGCGCCAGCGGCCCGGCAC
>DAIPIS010000268.1:0-2613 GCA_036770665.1 Meridianimarinicoccus sp. | reverse complement strand
GGATGCCCTGGTTGGGGATCGAGGCGGCGCGGCCCTTCAGCTCGCCGAGCGCCCGGTTGGCGCGCGCCAGCGCCTTCAGGACGGCATGCGTCTCCAGCTCGACCGGCGGCGGCAACGCGGGGATCCGGTAGATGGGCTTCAGCACGGGACGCTCATGTTAAAAATCACACCGAAATGTAACACGTCGGCGGGACATGTTCGAGCGGGACGCCTTTCGCGAACATGCCCGCGCTCACCACACGGCGGCCGCCCGAGTGAGGGCGGCGACCACCGTGGCGACCACAGTCGCGTCAACGTCGACGCGGATCAGGGCGACGAGCACCACCGCCGCCAGCCCGGCCAGCGCCAGGCGCATCCAGGCGCGCCGTCGCTCGATCTCCTGCGCGATCTCCATGCCCACGGGACCGCGCGCCATCAGGGCATGCCGCTCGATCCTCAACTCCTCCTGCTCCATCGCCTGCCTCCATCCCATCTCCGCCTGTCGATGTCGCGAAAGTGGCATCGCGCGGGCGTGTTGAGCGGCGGAATACGCATGCCGCCGATGCTGGGCATACGCGCGTCGATCGGAGGCAGGATGGCAGGGAAAGGATGAACAAACGTAAGTGAACCTTACCAGGACATTTACCATCCGATAAGACAGTTATCGGATACTATGTACAGCTCAGCTCACGGCCGCGGCGTAGGACGTGTTCAACGCGCCGCCCGAACTGCCGTGGCGGCTCTTGGTGTCGCCGATGATCTGATTTGCTTCGGCGAGGTAGCGGGTCACATCGGCGTTCAGGTCATATCCGGCGTGCGCGGGCACGAAGAACACGTGAAATGGGTTCACCGTATTGCGGGCGAACTTGGCTAGTACATAGCATATCCTGAACACGTCACTGTAATGGTAACCTAATATTGCAGTCCGGTACTGCAAAGGGAAACTAGTAGTCGACGATGACGTCCGGCTGACAAATCCTTGTGTTTCCAGGAAAGCGATGTCGCTCTCCTGCAGCGGCGGCAGCGAGGTCCTATTCGTGCTTGAGTATGCGGCGATTGTCGTGCCGTACAGAAACAGCGCGGTCTGCTTCTTCAACGCGTCATCGATCTTGCCCGGTGGATGGGCGCTCACCATCCGCAGCTGGTTCAGAAACTGCTCCAGCTGTCGATAGTAGTGCGCGCGTCGCAGCTCCGCGTGCACCACCATGCGCTGCGCGACGGGCCGGATAGGGACCGCGGGGGGACCGCCCACTGAGGCGCCCTGCGCCTGGACGATGCGGTTCACGTCAGAGAACCGCTGCTTGAACGCGCCTGTCCGGCCGACGATGGCGGCGGTCGCCCGGTTTTCCCGCGCCTCGAGGTCGCCGTCGCGGCCGGTGTCGAAGCCGGTCTTGAGGATAAGACCGGCCACAAGCTCCCGCACCGCCTCGTCGCCTATCCCGCGGCAGTGATCCATGAGCTTCTTGACGGAGAACCCGGCGGGCGGGGCCGGCAGCACCTGCTTTGCCAACGCCTGATCGATCAGCGTCGCCGGCCGCGCCCGAAGATGGTCGTTGACGCACTGGGTGGTCAGGTCGGTCGCCACCGGCGGCGACCCCCTGGGCGGATCGGAAGGGAACGCCGGCAGCACCTCGATCAGCTTGACCACCGCCGCGCCGGCGAGATTGAATGGCGGCGGCGCATAGTTCTTTATCGCCTCGAAGATTCCAGTGATAATTTTTTTCTTGATCTCGGTGGTTTCTGCAGTTGCGATTCTTGAATCTTCGATAGCTTTGTTAACCTGCGCCAGAATTTCATCGATGTCATTGGAAAACGCCATGAAGGCGCCGAGCGATCGCGAATAGTACTCCAGCGCGTCAAGCTTGAATTCTGTCCTGATCGCGCGCCGTCTCGCCTTGAAGCCTTCCGACAGCGCCAGCAGCTGGCTGTCGACATGGTCCGAATGCGCGGCGATCTCGCGCCTCAGCGCCGCCTTCCGCTCCTCTTCCTCGCGAGTTGCCGCTTCCAGCGCGAGCGCCGCCGCCGCCTCTGCGCGCTTGCGGTCCTCGTAGTCCTTGATCGAGCGCGCCTGGGAGATGACGGCGTTTCGCGCCGTCGCCTCGTCGTTTGCATCGGTCAAAGCCTTGCGCATCGCGGACAGTGCGCCGTAGCCGCCCGTCGTGCGCGGCCGATCGAGCTTCACTAGGATCGCCTCCAGCAGCACCGCGTATCGGGCAAGGTCGCGGACCGTCTGGCTCGACGACCGGGTCACCGAGGCCAGGAACCCCACGTCGGTGTTCATGGCCTGCTGGATGGCGACTTCGGCCTCGCCGCCGGGCAGGTGTCTGGCGTGATCGAGGATCGTGACCATCAAATCGGTGTCAGCGCCGAAGCCGGTCTTGATCAGCGCGTTCAGCCCCTCGATGCGCTTCAGGTTGGCAAACCTGCGTTCGACATCCATCCTGAGTTCGGCAAAGTCTGGCACCTGCGCCTCCGGAGCGGCAAGATGGACGTTCGGAAACCGCGAGACGCGTGCGGCGGCGCGAGCGGTGACCCGGCGGCGGCGCAATAGGAACGGAAGCTGCGCACGCCGGACCGCGACCTGCAGGGTAGGGTGTCTTGGTTAACTGTTCCTTGAACGGGTGGATCGGCTCG
>DAIPIS010000064.1:0-11653 GCA_036770665.1 Meridianimarinicoccus sp. | reverse complement strand
AACACGATGACCCGCTTGTAACCCAGCCGCGCCACATGGGTCAGGCAGGGTTCCACAAGCGGGAAGGTCACGCCGGAATATCCCACCTCGCACCAGCCGAACCCCATGCCCTCCCACAGCATCCGGGCGATCTTGGACACGTTGCCGTTTGCGTCCGGGTCCGACGCGCCGCGCCCGATCACGACCAGACAGGTGTCGTGGCGGCTGACCGGCCCGCCCGCGGCGTTGGCCTGTGCCTCGGCATCGGCGATCCGGTCGGCGGCGGCGGCGATCATCTTGGGATCCACCCCCAGTTCGCGCCCGTACCGCACCTCGATGCCGTGCTGCGCGGCATAGGTGTTGAGCACCGTGGGAATGTCGTTCTTCGCGTGCATCGCCGCGAACAGCATGCCCGGCACCGCGAGGATCCGCGTGCAGCCCGCGTCGCGCAGTCGGTCCAGACCGTCGCGGATCACTGGGTTCGCGAATTCCAGATAGCCGTAATCGCACAGCCAGTCAGGCGGCAGGTAATCGGGCAGCTTCTGGGCAAGCACCGCGAACTCGTCCACCGCCGACTGGCTGCGCGACCCGTGCCCGCAGATCATCACGCCGGTCTTGGCGTCGGTCTTGGCGTCGATCCTGGCGTCGGTGCGCGGGCCGGAACGGAGGCCGAGGTCGGGAAGAATGTCGTGCATGGCGCGTGGCTCCGGGGTCGGGCGGCCAGCACGGTTGCGGTCCGGCGCACATGGCGCGCAAGCCCTGACGATGCAGCACCGTCCCCCCGGCATGGGTCGGGACACGCGTGCTGCCAACCTTTCTGGCCGGATGGCGTCGTCAGGAGGCGGTATACCAACACGGACCGGCGGCGCAATCGCCATTCGGGCCCCGCGCGGATGTGCGCAGACGCAGGGGCCTTGCGCCGCCATCGGGGACGCAGGGCACAGACGCAGAAGCTATCTGAGTGTCAACAAAGGAGATGATGATGGGATTGCTCGTCGACGGGGTCTGGAAGGACCAGTGGTACGATACGGACACGACCGGCGGGGCGTTCAAGCGCGACACCGCAAGGTTCCGAAACTGGGTGACGGCGGACGGGGCCGCGGGGCCAACCGGCACCGACGGGTTCAAGGCCGAAAGCGGGCGATATCACCTCTATGTCAGCTACGCCTGTCCCTGGGCACACCGCACGCTGATCTTCCGCGCGCTGAAGGGGCTGGAGGATCACATCGGCCTATCGGTGGTGCATCCGGACATGCTGGGCGACGGCTGGACCTTTGCGACCGATTTCCCCGGCACTACCGGCGACCAGCTGGCCGGGCGCGATTTCCTGCGCGAGGTCTACATCGACACCGATCCGCGGGTGTCGGGCCGGGCCACAGTGCCGATCCTGTACGACACGGCCCAGAACGCCATCGTGTCGAACGAGAGCGCCGAGATCATCCGGATGTTCAACAGCGCGTTTGACGGGATCACCGGCAACATCGACGACCACGCCCCCGCCGACCTGAGGGACGAAATCGACGCGGTGAACGCGCGCGTCTACGACACCGTGAACAACGGCGTGTACAAGGCCGGGTTCGCCACCACGCAGGCGGCCTATGACGACGCGGTCGGGCCGCTGTTCGATACGCTCGACTGGCTGGAGGACCGACTGTCGCGCCAGCGGTACGTTGCGGCCGACCGGGTGACCGAGGCCGATTGGCGGCTGTTTCCCACACTGATCCGGTTCGACGCGGTCTATCACGGCCATTTCAAATGCAACCGCCGCCGGATCGTGGATTATCCGAACCTCTGGGCATACACCCGCGAGCTGTACCAATGGCCCGGCGTGGCAAAGACGGTGCAGTTCGACCATTTCGTGCGCCACTACCACTACAGCCACGACACGATCAACCCGCACAGGATCGTCCCGACCGGGCCTGTGCTGGACCTGACCGCGCCGCACCTGCGGGATCATCTGCGCGCGTAATGTTCCACCATCGCGGCTATGTCTTCAGGCGGCGTGGCCACGGGGACGTAGGCGCAGGCATTGGCCACGTGGTTGAAGATCGATCCGTCCGAGAAAAAACCGGCGGCCGTGACGAACAGGACCCGAATATCAGGGCAGCGATAACTGGCGTAATCGGCGACAGCGAAGGCGCTTCCGTCGGGAAGCATGACGTTCAGGATCACGATGGCGATGTCGCCGAACCGCAGGGCTGCCACGGCCCCGGCCTGGTCATGGGCCACGACCACGGCCCGCCCCTGACGTTCCACATGACGTCGCCACAGGTCGGCCAGATGCGGGTTGCTTTCGACGATCAGTAAAGTCATTCAACGGTCCGAATAGCGTCGCGTGGCACAATGCTGTGCGCTCAATCGGCCTCAAAACTTAAGATTGCGTAAAGATCCGTGAAAATACCGTTAATTTGCCAGGTCCGCGCGGGCATCCGCAAAGGGTTCCGCCGATGATGGACGCGCCGCCACCCACCTCGACGTGGATCACCGTCTGCGACACCTGCAAGCGGGACGGTTGGGAGACCGGCAGCGGGGCCACCGATGGCGAAACCCTTGCCGCACTGGTCGAGGCCGCTGCGGCGGACCGGCTTGGCGTGGCGGTGCGGCGCCATGGGTGCCTGATGGGCTGCGCCGGCGCCTGCAACGTGGCGATTCAGGCCGCAGGCAAGATCGCCTACACGCTGGGACGGTTCGACCCGACGCCAGAGGCCGCCGAAGGCATCGTGGCCTACGCGGTGCTGCACGCGGACAGCGAGACCGGGCAGGTGCCGTTCCGCACATGGCCTGCCGCGATCAAGGGCCACTTCGTGACCCGTCATCCACCGCTGCCAAAGCCGTGACGTCGGGGACGACGCGGGATCATGGCGGCGGGATCGACGCCGCGGCGGCCCGCTTCGGCGGCGCGCGCGCCGACTGGCTGGACCTGTCCACCGGGATCAACCCCGTCCCCTACCCGCTGCCCCCACTGTCCGCCGATGCCTGGACGGCCCTGCCCGATGCCGCCGCCGCCCACGCGCTGACGGCGGCCGCACGCGCGGTGTGGGGCGTGCCCGATGGCGCCGGGATGCTCGCGGCCCCCGGCGCGTCGGCCCTGATCGCGCGCCTGCCCGCACTGGCGGAACCGGGGCAGGTCACGATCCCCGGCCCGACCTACAACGAACACGCCGCCGCCTTTGCGGCGCAGGGCTGGCAGGTCCGGCAGGCGGGCGCAGCAGCAGCGACGGTGGCGGTCCAACCGAACAATCCCGATGGCCGGGTCTGGACCGCGGATATGCTGCCGCGCGCCGCGCTGACCGTGATCGACGAAAGCTTCTGCGACGTGATGCCCGCCGCATCGCTGATCGCGCTGGCCGACCGGCCCGGTGTGATCGTGCTGAAGAGCTTCGGCAAGTTCTGGGGGCTTGCCGGCTTGCGGCTGGGGTTCGCGATCGGCGATCCCGGCCTGCTGGCGCGACTGGCCGAGGCACTGGGGCCTTGGCCGGTGTCCGGCCCGGCGCTGGCCATCGGTGCGGCGGCGTTGCGGGATACCGGCTGGGCCGACACGACCCGCGCGCGACTGGCGGCCGACGCGGCGCGGCTCGATACGATCATGACAGCGGCGGGGACGCGGGTTCTGGGCGGCACGACGCTGTTCCGGCTCTACGATACCGATGATGCGCGCGGCTGGCAGGAAAGACTTGCGGCGCGGCGGGTCTGGTCGCGGGTTTTCCCGTACTCCGACCGATGGCTGCGGCTGGGCCTCCCCGGCCCGGAAGGCTGGTCAAGACTGGACGGACTGGCATGAGCGGCGCGCTGGTCGTCCTGCTTGCCCTTCTGCTGGATGCCGTGATGGGCGAGCCCGACGCGATCTGGCGGCGGTTGCCGCATCCCGCCGTGTTGATGGGACGGGCCGTGGGCGCGCTGGAACGGCGGCTGAATCGTGGTGCGGCACGCCGCGCGCGCGGCGTGGCGGCGATGGTCCTGCTGGTCGTGGGGGCATGGCTGGTGGGGCATTTCCTGGCCGGGCTGCCCATGGGCTGGGCCGTGGAGATCGTTGCAGGCGCGATCCTGCTGGCGCAGAAAAGTCTGGTGGATCACGTGCGCGACGTGGCACGCGCCTTGCGCCGGTCGGTGCCCGAGGGGCGCAGGTCCGTTGCCCGCATCGTCGGCCGGGACACCAAAGGCATCGACGGGCCCGCGATCAGCCGCGCCGCCATCGAAAGTGCTGCCGAGAATTTCTCGGACGGGGTGGTAGCACCAGCCTTCTGGTTCCTGCTGGGGGGGCTTCCGGGGCTGATGGTCTACAAGATCACCAACACCGCCGACAGCATGATCGGCTATCGCACGCCCGCGCTGGAGCGGTTCGGCTGGGCGGCGGCGCGGTTCGATGACCTGCTCAACTGGGTGCCCGCGCGGCTGTCCGCGCTGATCCTCTCTGCCGCATTCGGGCGCTGGCCGGGCTGGGCGATGCTTGTCCGAGACGCGCGCCAGCACCGATCCCCCAACGCGGGTTGGCCCGAGGCCGCGATGGCGCAGGGACTTGACGTGGCTCTGGCCGGGCCGCGCAGCTATGACGGTGCGCTGCGCGATTTCCCCTGGGTCTGGCCAACGGGCAACCGCACCCCAGGCGCGGCGGATATCGACGCTGCCGCCGATGCGCTCTGGCGCGGGTGGGCGGTGCTGGTGGGCTGCGTCGCGCTGGTGGCCGTGATCTAGAGCGCCCAGAGCGCGTCGTGTTCACGCGCATTCACGCGACACGCTCCGGGCGTCGGATACGGCGTGTCCGAGACGCGCTGGACCGGTGCCCACGCCTGCACGACACGCAATGGGCCACCACGATGCCAAGCGGCACTGCCCGGATCATTCCACCGTCACGGATTTGGCAAGGTTCCGGGGCTGGTCCACGTCCGTGCCTTTGGCCACCGCCGTATGGAAGGCCAGCAATTGCGCGGGCACCGCGTAGACGATGGGCGCGAAGACCGGATCGACCCGCGGCATGCGGAGCGACTTCCACACCCCATCGCCCGCCCGCTCGAGCCCGGGCCCATCGGTGACCAGAATCACCTTGCCGGACCGGGCCATGACCTCCTGCATGTTCGACACAGTCTTGTCGAACAGCCGGTCCGAGGGCGCGAACACCACCACCGGGACGTTGGCGTCCACGAGCGCGATCGGGCCGTGCTTCAGTTCGCCACTGGCATAGCCCTCGGCGTGGATATAGCTGATCTCCTTGAGTTTCAGCGCACCTTCGAGCGCCATGGGAAACATCGACCCACGGCCGAGATAGATGACATCACGTGCTTCCGCCAACTCACCGGCGAGCGCGGCAATGTCGGCCCCCAAGGCCAGCGCCTGGTTGACCGCCGCGGGCACCGCGCGCAACTGGTCGACCGCGGCGTCGATCGCTTCGGATGTCATGGTGCCCCGGTCGGACGCGGCCCGGATGGCGAGTGCTGCCAGCACCGCAAGCTGGCATGTGAAGGCCTTGGTGGACGCCACGCCGATTTCCACCCCCGCATGGGTCGGCACCGCCACGCCGCTTTCGCGGGCGATGGAGCTTTCGGGGACGTTCACCACCGCCGCCGTCGGCACGCCCCGCGCGATGACATGGCGCAGCGCCGCCAGCGTATCGGCGGTTTCCCCCGACTGGGTGACGAAGATCGCGAGGGACCCCGCAGGCAACGGCGGGTTGCGGTAGCGGAATTCGGAGGCGACATCGACCTCCACCGGCAGGCGGGCAAGCTCTTCGAACCAGTATTTCGCGGTCAGGCAGGCGTAGTAGGCGGTGCCACAGGCCACCAGTGTGATCCGCGACACCGTCGAGAAATCAAGACCCTCGGGCACCGTCACCCCCGGCGTGCCGGGGCGCAGGTAATCGGACAGCGTGTCGGCGATGGCCGAGGGCTGTTCGGCGATTTCCTTGGCCATGAAATACTTGTGCCCGCCCTTGTCCACGAAGCTGGTGTCGGGCGCGAGCGTGCGCACCGGCCGGTCCACCGGTGCCCCTGCAGCGTCGGTGATCGTCACGCCCGCGCGGCGCAGCACGGCCATGTCGCCTTCTTCGAGATAGGCGAGCCGATTGGTCAGGGACGCCAGCGCGATGGCGTCGGAACCCACGAACATCTCGTCATCGCCGTAGCCGATGGCCAGCGGCGATCCGCGGCGCGCGGCGATCATCAGGTCGGGATAGCCTTCGAACAGGAAACAGAGCGCGAACGCCCCGTCGAGCCGCGCGATCGTCGCCCGTGCCGCATCCACCGGCCCCATCCCGGCGGCGATGTACCGCTGGGCCAGCAGCGCCACGGTTTCGGTGTCGGTGTCGGTCATGGTGGCGAACCCGTCCGCGGCCAGCTCGGCGCGCAGGTCGCGGAAATTCTCGATGATGCCATTGTGCACCACCGCGACCGGCCCGGCCTGGTGGGGATGGGCGTTGCGCACCGACGGCGCACCATGGGTGGCCCAGCGGGTATGGCCGATGCCGATCTTTCCCGGCAACGGGTCATGCACCAGCAGGTCGGACAGCATCACCAGCTTGCCCATGGCGCGGCGACGGTCAAGCCGCCCGTCCTGCAGCGTGGCGATGCCCGCACTGTCGTAGCCCCGGTATTCCAGCCGCCGCAAAGCTTCGACCAGCACCGGCGCAACCTCGTGCTGTCCCAGAACGCCCACGATCCCGCACATCAGATTTTCTCCTTGAAAGTCACTTGCCGCGCGCCGCCTTGATCGCGAGCAACCGGTCGCGCAGGCGCACGGCCAGGCCCGGCTTGTTGACCTGCCGCCCCCGCGCGACGGCCAGCGCCCCTTCGGGCACGTCCGTCGTGATCACCGACCCCGATCCGGTCATCGCCCGGTCGCCCACGGCCACGGGCGCCACCAGCATCGTGTTCGACCCGATGAACGCATCTGCCCCGATTGTCGTGCGGTGCTTCAGAACGCCGTCATAATTGCAGGTGATCGTGCCCGCGCCCACATTGCTGTTCGCCCCGATGGCGGCGTCGCCGATATAGGACAGGTGGTTGACCTTCACCCCTGCCGCCAGAACCGCATTCTTGGTCTCGACGAAATTGCCGATACGCACATCCGCCGCCAGAACCGTCCCGGGACGCAGTCTGGCGTAGGGACCGACCACCGCATCCCGCCCGACCTGCGCCCCTTCGAGATGGGAAAACGCGCGGATCTGCGCGCCCTCCGCCACCGTCACACCGGGACCGAAGACCACGTTCGGCTCGACCACCACGTCGCGGCCCAGAACGGTATCGGCGCTCAGGAAGACGGTGTCGGGGGCGACAAGCGTGGTGCCTTCCGCCATGACCTCGGCCCGGCGTCGGGCCTGGAACACGGCCTCCGCCGCCGCCAGCTCGGCGCGGGTGTTGATGCCCAGCGTTTCCGCCTCGGGGCAGGTGACGACGGCGCAGCGCAAGCCCCGGTCACACGCCAGTCCGACGATATCGGTCAGGTAATATTCGCCCGCGGCGTTCGCATTGCCGACCGCGCCGACAAGATCGAACAGCAGCCGCGCGTCGGCCATCACCACGCCGGAGTTGCACAGTGTCACGGCGCGCTCTGCTTGCGTGGCATCCTTGAATTCGACGATCCGCACCAGCCGGTCGCCTTCGAGAATCAGCCGCCCATAGCGCCCCGGATCGGCGGCGTGAAAGCCCAGCACGACCACATCCGCGCCGCCCGCGCGCGCGCTGGCCATCCGCGCAAGCGTCTCATGGGCGATGAAGGGTGTGTCGCCATAGAGAACGATCGCATCGCCCCCGAAACCGGCCAGCGCCGGCGCGGCCTGCGCCACAGCATGGGCCGTGCCCAGTTGAACATCCTGCCGCACCGCCACCGCACCGGGCGCCAGCGCAGCCAGTGCGGACTCCACCGCATCGGCCCCATGTCCGGCCACCACCACGACCCGCGCGGGATCGAGCACCGCCGCCACGCGCAGGGCATGCCCCAACAACGAAAGCCCGCCGATGTCATGCAGCACCTTGGGTCGGTCCGACTGCATCCGGGTACCCCTGCCTGCTGCAAGCAGGATAACCGCTGTCTGATCTGCCATCGCACGCCTGCCCCTTGCCGTCGTCCGTCTTTTAAGCGGCATCGCAACGGGCGCAAGGGTCCGCGGGGTCACGTAATCCTTCGTCAGGTTTCAGCCGTGTCGGGCATGTCGCGACGAAGGTCGTCGGCAGGCAGCGCGGCCGCCGTAGCCGCGACGGCGGGCGGCGGATCCGGTGGCGGCGCGGCCTCCGCCTGCGCGGTTGCCTTGGCGTGGATCTCGGCGTTCAGGCTCGCCCCCAGGAGCACGACGAAGATCGTGATGTAAAGGAACATCAGAAGCGCGATCACGGCACCGATCGACCCGTAAACCTGGTTGTAGTTCCCGAAATTGGCCAGATAGTACGAAAACGCCCAGGATCCGACGCCCCAGACCAGCACCGCGAGCACCGCGCCCGGGCTGAGCCAGCGCACCCGCGCACCCCGCGTGTTGGGCGCGAAGCGATAGAGCACCCAGATGCCAGACACGACCACCGCGACCGCCAGCGCCCATCGTGCCACCTGCAAGGCCAGACCGGCATAGGGCCCCAGCGGCAGGAAGGCCATCACAACGGGCAGCACAAGCATGGTCAGGATCGCCACGACCACCACAAGCGTCAGCGCGAAGGTGATCAGCAACGCCACGGCCATCGCCCGCATGCCGCCCCGCATGGGCGCGTCGTAAACGGTGTTGACGGCGCGGATCACCGCGTCGGTGCCGCGTCGGGCCGACCACAGTGCCGCCAGCGTCGAAATCACGGTGGCCCAGCCCAGTGTCGAACTCGAGGTCCCGACCAGTCGCCGCACCTGTCCCTGGATCAGCGCAAAGGCATCATCGGGCATGAAATCCTGCAGCAGCACCAGTTGTTCATCGACCACTTCGGGCGCGGCCAGAAAGCCCATGAGGGCGATCACCGCCGCAAGACCCGGAAACAGCGAAAGCATCGCGAAGAACGCCCCGCCGGCCGCCACGAGCGACAGGTTCGCCCGATCTGTCCGGCTTTTCAGGCCCATGGCGAAACGATAGGCGGTCTTGATCTGGTGCTGCATGGCGGCGCGATCCCTCCTGCGACTGCATTTCCAGAAGGCATGGTAACGTGGATACGCCGCACATGCGACCCGGCGCGCCCGTCTGTCGGCGAACCGGGACCGGTTGGATCAAAGCCCGACGGCGCGGCCCGTGGGCTGGTCGGCATGTTCGGTCGGCGCAGCGAGAGCGGTGCACAGCCCGTCGGCTGGATCGTCGCGGACGGAAAGCCCGATGGGCAGTGCCGGGGCCGCCGTTGCGGCGCTGCCCTCCTGCCGGGCGAAAGTCACCAGCGTGGCCCCCCCGGCAATGGGCCGCGTGTCGCAGCGCAGAACGCGTCCATCGCGCAGATGCACGGGTCCGGTCCATGGCAGCCGCTGGCCGGTCACGAGCACGCGGTTGCACAGACCCTGCCAGTCGGTGCCCGGCTGGCACGCGGTCTTCCAGCGCGCACAGGCCATCATGATGTCCTCCGGCTGGCCGGGGGACAGGTCCCACAACCGGCCATAGGCCCGGTTGGACAAGGTGCAGTGGCCGTTGGGCGCGAATGCGGCGATGGCCGTGTCGAGACTGTCTACGACCGACTGGCTCAGTTCGATCTCGGACCGGAAGGATCGGGTCATGGACACCTCGGACGAGATGTCCTCGAACAGATAGGCGACGGCGCCGTCCGGGTGCGGCCGCCCGCTGACGCGAAAGGTCTGGCCGTTGGACAAGTGCCATGTGTCTTCGTAGGTGCCGTCGGCGGCACCGGTTTCCAGCTGTGCGATCTGCATGCGCCAGCTTTTGTAGTCCTTCGGCTCGGGGATCTTCTGGGTGTCGCGCAGAGCATCGAGGAACGCATGCAGTGTCGGACGCGCGCTGAGTTGCGCCGCGGGCAGCCCGGTCAGATCCACCAGCGCGGGGTTGAAGAGCGCAAGTCGCCGTTTCTGGTCGAAGATCGCCAGCCCGATGCGCAGATGGGCGAATGTCTTGGTCAGGGTCTGCACGAATTCCGTCAGCGCGTTCTCGGCCCGCACCAGATTGTCGATGGGCAGCGCGAAATAGAGCGTCTCGATTTCGCCGGGCAGCGCGATGAGATCGAACCACAGGGTGCGGCCGTGGGGCGTGGCGGGCGCAAGCGACACGCGCCGCTGTGGCGGCGGCATGTCGGGGTCCGGTTCCTCCATCAGCCCCGCGAACAGGTCGGGCGGCGGCCAGCCAATCAGCGCGTCCTCCCCCGCCAGATCGACGGCCAGCCGCATGTAGGTTGAATTGGCCCAGATGATCGTCCCGTCATGGCGGCGTTTCCACGTCGGAATGGGCGAGCGTTCCGCGATGGAGCGCAGGGTGAACAGTTCGGCCCGCATCGCGGCAAGACTGTAATGCGCCACCATTTCCGACCGCGTGTCGCGCAACGGATCGGTAACGCAGATGCGGATCTGGCCCGCGCGGTTTTCCGCCGTCAGGCGCAGGCTGTCGGGGTCATCGGGGACTTCGGCGATTTCGAACCGGTCGCCGGGACCGAACCGTTCCAAACGGTCCGACAGGCCTTCGAACCGCTGGCAATAGGCGATCACGAAACGGGCGAGATCGTCGGCATGGGCCGGTTCGACGGGCAACTGGCTGCGCGCCGCCGACGTGGCATCGACCAGAATCCCGCCGCTGAACAGGAACACGATGTCTTCATCCCGCTGGCCGGGCACGACATCCGGACGACCGGTATCCGCCCCACCGGGCCGCGGCGCGGTCAGCAGCACGAAAGACAGCCCCGTCACAAGGCTGCTGACCAGTCCCACCACGATGACCGTCCAGAAACCCAGCATGGCGACCTCGTTGCCGATTTGATCAGTTATCCGTCAGCGGCACACCTGACACAACAGGATTAACACTTGCTTAAAAGCCATGAACATCCGGTGAATGTCGCGCGCGGGACATCCGTTGGCATCAGGTCATGATGCGCTGGTTTTCCCCAAGCGCGCCCGGGCGACCCGCCGCGCCCGGCGAAATCGTCTCCCGCGGCCACGTGACCTTCACGACGGCACCCGATCGGGCCGGCCGTTCCTCGACCGTCAGGAACGGGTCGGTGCCGTTCGCAAAGCGCACGGCAGCGCCCGAACGTTCCAGAAGGGTCTTGGCGATGAACAGACCCAGACCCATCCCTTCGTATTCCGGGCGCTTTGCGGTGTCCTCGGCGCTACGACGGCGGCGCAGGAACGGATCGCCCAGCCGACCGATCACCTGCGGCGGATACCCCGGCCCGTCATCGGCGATGGTGATGATGATGGCCTGTCGGGTCCATTCGGCATCGATCCACAGGTTGCCTTCGGCAAAATCGACGCCGTTCTGCACAAGGTTGCGCAGGCCGTGGATCACCTCGGGCTGACGCTTGATGATCGGCTGTTCGGTCTCGCCGCCGCGCCCGGGGGCCACGCGATAATGAATGTCCTTGCCGCGCATGCTGTGCGGTTCCGCAGCTTCGCGGATGACGGTGTCGAGCGGGGCGAACTGCATGTGCTTGTCGTCCTTGCCCGCGCGCCCCATGGAGCGCAGAATGTCCCGGCATCGGTCCGCCTGATCGCGGATCAGGCAGGCATCCTCGCGCTGGTCGGGATCGTCCAGTTCGCTGGCCAGTTCGGAGCTGACCAGCTTGATCGTCGC
>DAIPIS010000267.1:0-2619 GCA_036770665.1 Meridianimarinicoccus sp. | reverse complement strand
GGATGTGGCGGGTGGCGAAGGGCAACCGGTGGTGAACCCCGCGCGTCCCGGCGACGTGGTGGGCCATGTGCGCGACGCGAGCCCGGCGGACGTGGAGGCGGCACTTTCTGCCGCGACCGTCTGGGCGGTGCCGGCGGCGGAGCGGGCCGCGGTCCTGAATCGGGCCGCCGACCTGATGGAGGACCGCTTCGGCGAGATTTTCGCGGTGCTGGCGCGGGAGGCGGGCAAGACCCTGTTCGATGCGGTGGGCGAATTGCGCGAGGCGGTGGATTTCCTGCGGTATTACGCGGCGCGGGGGCGGGAACTGGATGCGCCCGCGCGCGGCGTGATGGCCTGCATCAGCCCGTGGAACTTTCCGCTCGCGATCTTCACCGGGCAGGTGGCGGCGTGTCTGGCGGCGGGCAACGGCGTGCTGGCCAAACCCGCCGAGACGACCGCGCTGACCGCCGGGATCGCGGTGGCCTGCCTGCATGATGCGGGCGTGCCGCGCCATGTGCTGCACCTGCTGCCGGGGACGGGGGCTGTGGTGGGGGCCGCGCTGACGGGGGATCCGCGCGTGGCGGGCGTGTGCTTCACCGGATCGACCGCGACGGCGCAGCGGATCAACCGGACGATGGCGGAGCATCTGGCGCCCACGGCGCCGCTGGTGGCGGAAACCGGGGGCTTGAACGCGATGATCGTGGACAGCACCGCGTTGCCGGAACAGGCGGTGCGCGATATCCTGGCGAGTGCCTTTCAGTCGGCGGGCCAGCGGTGTTCGGCGCTGCGGTGCCTTTACGTTCAGGAAGACGTGGCGGACGCGGTGCTGGAGATGCTTTACGGCGCGATGGACGCGCTGCGGGCAGGCGACCCGTGGGACCTGTCCACCGATCTGGGGCCGGTCATCACGGCCGCCGCCCGCGACGACATCGCGGCCCACGTGGCGCAGGCGCGCGCCGAAGGCCGGGTGCTGAAGGAACTGGCCGTGCCGGTGGCGGGCAGTTTCGCCGCCCCCGCCGTGATCGCGGTGGACGGGATCGGCGCGTTGGCGCGGGAGGTCTTCGGGCCCGTGCTGCACGTGGCACGGTTCAAGGCGCGCGAGCTCGACCGGGTGATCGCGGACATCAACGCGTCGGGCTACGGGCTGACCTTTGGCATGCACAGCCGGATCGACGACCGGGTGGAGGCGGTGACGGCGGCGCTGCGGGTCGGCAACATCTATGTCAACCGCAACCAGATCGGGGCCATCGTCGGCAGCCAGCCGTTCGGCGGCGAAGGGCTGTCGGGCACCGGGCCCAAGGCGGGCGGGCCGAATTACGTGGCACGCTTCACGAAGGCTGCGGCGCGCAGGCTCGCGGCGCTGCCGGGGCCCGCGGCGGACGAGGCGGCGGTGCAGGCGGGGCTGGCGCGCGCGGGGGGCGCGCAGCCGGGGGCGATTTCGGCGCAGACGCTGCCGGGGCCCACGGGCGAAAGCAACCGGCTGTCGGTGTTCGGGCGCGGCGTGATCCTGTGTCTTGGCCCCACGCTGGCGGCGGCGCAGGAGCAGGCGCGCATCGCCCAAGGTCAGGGGTGCCGCGCGGTGATCGTCGCACCGGGCGCGGTGGGGCCGCTGGCGGTGGACGGCGTGCTCGATCGCGCCGCGCTGACCCGGTTGTCGGGCTTCGACGGTGTCGCGCTCTGGGCGGCGGAGGACGACCTGCGCGCGGTGCGCCGGGCGCTGGCTGCCCGCGATGGTGCGATCCTGCCGCTGATGGCCGAAGGCGACATGGCCGACCGCTGCGTCGTGGAACGGCACGTGTGCATCGACACCACGGCGGCGGGCGGCAACGCGCGGCTTCTGGCGGCGGCGGGCTGATCCGCGCCCGGGGGTCCCGGACCCGGTTGCGGCATCGGGCCTGCGCCTGTTTCGCGGGCGGTTCGGGCGGACCGTCCCGCGGGCTTGCGCCGCGCCGCCCGGTTTCATCAAACTGTTACATCAGTGACACAAAAAGGTAGGCGCAACCGGATAACTGGCACGAGTAATTAACGAGGCACCCATGCTGACATTCGACCGCCTGACAAAGCGTTTCGGCCCGAGCACCGCCGTCGATACCGTGTCGCTGACCTTCCCCAAACCGGGCATGATCGGCATCATCGGCGCGTCCGGCGCGGGCAAGTCCACGTTGTTGCGGATGATCAACCGGCTGACGGATTCGAGCGACGGGTCGATCGTGTTCGAAGGCCGCGACGTGACCCACCTGCGGGGTGCGGAAAAGCGCGCATGGCAGTCGCAATGCGCCATGATCTTCCAGCAGTTCAACCTTGTGCCGCGCATGGACGTGGTGAGCAACGTGCTGCATGGCACGCTGAACCGACGGTCCACGCTGGCGACGCTGTTCAACCTCTACCCGACATCGGACATTCACCGCGCGATCGAGATCCTCGACCGGCTGGGCATCGCCGAACAGGCCCCCAAGCGGGCCGAGGCGCTGTCGGGCGGCCAGCAGCAGCGCGTCGCCATCGCCCGCGCGCTGATGCAGGACCCGAAGATCATCCTGGCGGACGAACCCATCGCCAGCCTTGACCCGATGAACGCCCAGA
This sequence comes from Meridianimarinicoccus sp., assembly GCA_036770665.1. Taxonomy (GTDB): domain Bacteria; phylum Pseudomonadota; class Alphaproteobacteria; order Rhodobacterales; family Rhodobacteraceae; genus Meridianimarinicoccus. The sequence goes on along the minus strand of DAIPIS010000267.1, from coordinate 60 downwards.
TCGTGATGGACGCGCTGCGCCGCATCCATGACGAGGACGGGCGCATGGTGATCGCGAACC
>DAIPIS010000266.1:0-2643 GCA_036770665.1 Meridianimarinicoccus sp. | reverse complement strand
AGACGACCCAGAACGACACCTTCGGCGTCGATCAGGATCCACTTCTTCTCGATATCAGCCGGTTTGGCTGTATAGGTTTTCATGGTCGCGACCTTTGGTAGGAAACGGCGGATATGGCGGACGGTTCGGGCGCGGCGGTGCCGCGAACCGGGATTGCGGGGTTCTACGGGTTTTGCGCGCGCAGTCAAGACCGCAATGGCCGAATTATCTATGTGATTTCATGTGTTTGAAAATTAGGTATCATGATACCTAATTTGAGCGGCCCCGGTCCGGGCAATGCACGGGCCCAGTCCTTGACCCGTCTTCGCAACGTCCAACGCCCGCGCCGGTTGGGCGCGGGCGCTGGCAAGGCTGCAGCGGCTCTGGTCAGGTGCGGCGCACGTAGCTGCGCAGAAGTTGCAGCGCCCAGAGCAGCAGCAGCAGCGTCGCAGGCAGCGGCACGGCGGCGATGGGCGGCGGGGCCGGCGGGGGGGGGCCGCCCGGCGTGGTGTTCAGGAAGCCGCCGCCGGGCACGTTCCCGCCGCCACTGCCGCCACCGCCGCTGCCACCGCCGCTGCCACCGCCGGGCCAGCCGGGGGTCGTGCCGCCACCACCCCAGACGTTGCCACCACCACCACCGCCACCAGACGCCAGCGTCAGATCGCCCGACGGATCCCCGAAAACGCCCGGAATGAAGAACGACGGTGCCATGCCGACCGCCATGGTTTCCATCGTCTCGGGGAGCGCATCCGGATACAGGCTCGACACCTCGATCACGAGCGACGCAAGATCCTCGGCATCGGGATCGGTCCACAACTGGACATGCATCCCACGGTCACCGCGCGCCTCGATCAGGGTGCCAGCCTCGGTGCCGCGACCGGCCACGCAGTCGCCGGACTGTTCGATGGACGTGACCACCGGCATCCCGCGCCCGCCGTCAGGGGGCGTGATACTGACAAGCGGGCATCCGTTCATGTAGAGCAGAACGGTGTCCACGACGGTCTCGTCCCCGTCGTTCACGAAGCCGGTGACAGAAGGGGCACCCTGGATGATGTCATCGGACGGCCCAACCCCGGCGGCCCCGAAGGCGTCGGCATGGGCCAGCGTGGGAATTGCCATGATCGCGCACAGCATGCCGGCTGCGATCACGCAGACCCGTTGCTGATTGTTGCGCTGCGGTTTCATGGTTCACGATCCCTCATCCCGATCGAGACCATTCCCGACTTCCAAGGACATTACCGGAGCCGCCAGACATGCGCGAATGCGCATCGGTTCAGCGTGCCTATACGAAAGTTCAGGAACAGCGTGACACCGACGCGGGCTCGCCAGAACGACCCCTGCCCGTCCATACGCCCCGCGACACGGGGGGCACAACCCTAAGGAATGAAGTAGGTTAAGCCCGCCCGTGCCACCAGACAGGTCCCCGATGGGCCAGACCGCAGGCGCACATCCCCGACCGCAAGCCGCCGACCGAGCTTCAGGATCTCGACATCCGCCAGCAATTCACTGTCGGCGCTTGGCTTTCGCAGGAAATCCATCGTGCAGTTCGTGGTCACGGCCAGCGGTTCGCGCCCGATCAGCGACAGGATGGCAAGGTAAACGCCCACATCGGCCAGCATGAACATGGATGGGCCGGACACCGTCCCGCCGGGCCGCAGATGCCGGTCGTCCACCCGCAGTGCGAGTGTCAGGTGGCCCGGTGTCAGCGCACGCAGGTCGAGCGTATCGGCGACCTGGGGAAACGTGGCATCGAGGAAGTCGCGCAGCGCGGACAGGTCCATTTTCAGTTCGCGCATCACTTTTCCCCCGACACATGAACCGCTAGGGTTCCGCGAAACACGAGGAGGTTCAAGATGCCCGACACGATGACCGCGCAGGACGTCACGACAGGCCCGCTGGTCCGCACCGATCACGGTGCCGTCGCCTGCCTGACGCTGAACGCGCCGCATGCGCTGAACGCGCTGTCCGACCGGATGCTGGCTGCGCTGACCGGCGCGCTGTCGGCTCTCGCCGCCGATCCCGCCATTCGGGTGATCGTGCTGCGCGGCACGGGCAAGGCGTTCTGTGCCGGGCACGACCTGAAGGAAATGACCGCCGCGCGCGCCGCCCCGGATGGCGGGGCGGCATATTTCACCGACCTCTTCGACCGTTGCGGACAGTTGATGCAGGCGATCCCGCGCCAGCCGCAGCCGGTGATCGCGCAGGTCCACGGCATCGCCACGGCGGCGGGATGCCAGCTTGTGGCCAGTTGCGACATGGCGGTGGCGGCGACAGGCACACGGTTTGGCGTGAACGGGGTGAACATCGGATTGTTCTGCTCCACGCCCATGGTGGCGCTGTCGCGCAACATCCCGCGCAAGCAGGCGTTCGAGATGCTGACGACCGGCGATTTCATCGACGCCCATCGCGCCCGCGATCTGGGTCTTGTGAACCGCGTGGTTCCGCCCGACGCGCTGGAGGCCGAAACGATGGCGCTGGCGCAGCAGGTCGCGGGCAAGCTGGGCAGCGCCGTGCGGATCGGCAAGCGCGCCTTTTACGATCAGGTGGAACGCGATCTGGCCGGGGCCTATGCCCTGACACGCGACGCGATGGTGCGCAACATGCTGGACGACGACACCGCAGAGGGCATCCAGGCCTTCATCGAAAAACGCGCCCCCGCCTGGA
>DAIPIS010000265.1:0-2662 GCA_036770665.1 Meridianimarinicoccus sp. | reverse complement strand
CCTTGTAGGCGTCGAGCGGCGGGCAGGTGCACACGAGGTGCCGGTCGCCGTGCACGTTGTCCACCCGGCCCACCGGCGGCCAGTACTTGTCCACCCGGAACGCGCCCGCCGGAAAGCACGCGGCCTCCCGGCTATAGGGGCGGTCCCAGTCGGCGATCAGGTCCTCGGTGGTGTGCGGCGCATTCTTCAAGGCGTTGTTGTCCTTGTCGATTTCGCCCCGCGCCACGGCGTCGATCTCGTCCCGGATGGCCAGCATGGCGTTGCAGAACCGGTCCAGTTCCGCCTTGGTTTCGGACTCGGTCGGTTCCACCATCAGCGTGCCCGACACCGGCCAGCTCATGGTGGGCGCGTGGAAGCCGTGGTCGATCAGTCGCTTTGCGACATCGTCCACAGTGATCCCATGCTCCGCGAAGGGCCGGGTGTCGAGGATGCACTCATGCGCCACCCGCCCGTTATCCCCCTTGTAGAGAACGGGAAATGCCCCTTCCAGCCGCTTGGCGATATAGTTCGCCGCAAGGATTGCGACCTTGGTCGCCTGCGTCAGCCCATCCCCGCCCATCATCATGCAATAGGCATAGGAAATCGGCAGGATCGACGGCGAGCCATAGGGCGCACCGCTGACAGGCCCTTCGCTGCCGCCCGTGAACGGGTGACCGGGCAGATAGGGTGCCAGGTGCGCCTTGACCCCGATCGGCCCCATGCCGGGTCCACCGCCGCCATGCGGGATGCAGAACGTCTTGTGCAAATTCAGGTGGCTGACGTCCGCGCCGATCTGGCCGGGCTGGGACAGGCCGACCATCGCGTTCAGGTTCGCGCCGTCCAGATAGACCTGCCCGCCATGGGCATGGGTGATCGCGCAGACCTCGCGGATGGTGCGCTCGAAAACGCCATGGGTGGAGGGATAGGTGATCATGCAGGCCGCCAGCCGGTCGCCCGCCGCATCCGCCTTGGCGCGGAAATCGGCGACGTCGATATCGCCGCGCGCCGTGCAGTCCACAACCACCACCTGCATCCCGCACATCTGGGCCGACGCCGGGTTGGTGCCGTGGGCATTGACCGGGATCAGGCAGATCTTGCGCTGGTCGTCGCCGCGCGCCCGGTGATAGGCCGCGATGGTCAGAAGCCCCGCGTATTCGCCCTGCGCGCCGGAGTTCGGCTGCATCGACATGGCGTCATAGCCCGTCACCTTGCACAGCATGTCCGCGAGGTCGGAAATCATCTGCCGGTAGCCCTGCACCTGATCGGCGGGGGCGAAGGGATGGATGCGGGCGAACTCGGGCCAGCTCACCGGCATCATTTCCGCCGCCGAGTTCAGCTTCATGGTGCAGGACCCGAGCGGGATCATCGCCCGGTCAAGCGCCAGGTCCCGGTCCGACAGCCGCCGCATGTAGCGCATCATTTCGGTTTCCGCCCGGTTCATGTGGAACACCGGGTGGGTCATGAAATCGCTGGTGCGGATCAGCGCCTCGGGCATCCGATAGACGGGATCGATGTCGTCGTCGCGGCGGGTGATGCCGAAAGCGCGCCAGACGGCTTCGATGGTTTCGGACCGGGTGCATTCGTCCAGCGTGATGCCGACGCGGTCGGTGCCCACGGCGCGCAGGTTGATGCCTTCGGCGCGCGCGGATTTCAGGATCACGCCCTGCATCGGGCCGACCTTGACGGTGATCGTGTCGAACACCGCGTCGGGGGCGACGGTGAAGCCCGCGTCTTCGAGCCCGCGCGCGAGCCGCACGGTTTTCCGGTGGATGCGCTGTGCGATGGCGCGCAGGCCCTTGGGGCCGTGGAACACGCCGTAGAACGATGCCATGACCGCCAGCAGCGCCTGCGCGGTGCAGACGTTGCTGGTGGCCTTCTCCCGGCGGATATGCTGTTCGCGGGTCTGCAGCGACAGCCGGTACGCGGCGTTGCCCCGGCTGTCCACCGACACGCCGACGATGCGACCGGGGATCGACCGCTTGAAGGCGTCGCGGCACGCGAGATAGGCCGCGTGCGGCCCCCCGAAGCCGAGCGGCACGCCGAAGCGCTGCATGGAGCCGACGGCGATGTCCGCGCCCATGGCACCGGGTTCCTTCAGCAAGGTCAGCGCCATGGGATCGGCGGCCATCACCGCGACGGCATTGTGCGCGTGCAGCGCCGCGATGGGCGCGGTGAAGTCGTGCAGGTCGCCGTAGGTGCCCGGATACTGGAAGATCGCACCGAACACTGTCGCGGGATCAAGGCTTTCGGGTGCGCCCACGATCAGGTCGATCCCCAGTGGCGCGGCACGGGTGCGCATGACGGCGATGTTCTGCGGGTGGCAGTTCTCGTCGACGAAGAACGCCGTCGCCTTCGACTTGGCCACGCGCTGCGCCATGGTCATCGCCTCGGCGCAGGCCGTGGCTTCGTCCAGCAGCGACGCATTGGCGATGTCGAGCCCCGTGAGGTCGCAGACCATGGTCTGGAAGTTCAGAAGCGCTTCCAGCCGACCCTGGCTGATCTCCGGCTGATAGGGGGTATAGGCCGTGTACCACGCGGGGTTTTCGAACACGTTGCGCAGGATCGCGGGCGGCGTGATCGTGTCGTGATAGCCCATCCCGATGAGCGATGTCAGCACGATGTTGCGGTCTGCGATGCCGCGCATGTGCAGCAGCAGGTCTCGTTCCGACATGGCCCGACCTAG
>DAIPIS010000264.1:0-2681 GCA_036770665.1 Meridianimarinicoccus sp. | reverse complement strand
GATGTGCGCACGGCGCTGGCCACGTTCGGGGTGGATGCAAGCCACGGGTATGAACGCATCCACATGCACGCGCTGCGGTCACTGGCGGAACTGCTGACCTGCTACGGCCTGTCCGAGGTGGAGATCCCCCGCGACCGGTCCGCCATCGGTCCGCTCGAAGGCTTCACCCGCCAACCGGATGAAGACATACTGGCCGAACAGGCCCTGACGCCGCGCACTGAAATCGGACAGACCCTGCGGTTGCCCCGGTCTGAATAGACCGGGACAAAGCGCACAGTTTTCAGGTCCGTCGGCGCCGGAACACTACCAGTGCTGCCAAGCCAGCCGCCAGCAGCGCTGCGGCAGGCGGCAGCGGCACGGCTGACGGCGGCGGTGCGGCGACCCGGCTCAGCCCGATCCCGGCATCATCGATCGAAAAGCCGTCGTTCAGCTTGCTGTGGCGCAGGTTCAGCGTCAGGCTGTCAATGGTCGTTCCGAAGCTGAGCATGACCATGTTTACTGCACCGTTGCGCTGTTTGCTGATCGACGGGCCGACCTGCATGTCGTCCGCCGACAGTGTAAAGGTCGCCCCGCTGTCTGCGATATCGCTCATGGTGAAGAACACATGATCGAACAGGCCCAGCCCGGCGATGGTCCAGCTCAGACCGAAGGTATCGTTGCTGTCGAGATAGGTTTTTCCCCCGGCTGTGGTGTTGCTCCGCCCATAGACGCCGCGATCACGCACGAACACGCTCTTGCCGGTGTTCCCTGTCGTGCCCGTCACCGTACCGCCGCTGCCCGTCGCCCCAAGTGTGTCGAACACACCCACCGCCGTCGTCAGCCCGCCGGATCTTTCGCCGATCGTGAAGGCTTCGAAATCCTCGACGATGGTTGTCGACAATGCGGCGACCATGCCATCGAACGCCGCCCGGTCATAGGCCGTGATTGTCGTCGCAGGCAGGCTGGCCGCCTGCACCATGGCGGTGACCAGCCCGAACGCCACGGTCATCCCGGATATCGTCAAAAAATTCCGCATCGACATACCCCTTGAACACTGGTGGTCGCGCGATCCGTCGTCGGCTGCTCGCGCCATGGTGGTATACCGCGCCGCCTGCGCATCTGCCGAGCGGTATCCGGGCACAGGGTAAATGTGGTGTGGTGGGTCTTGTCTTGGCGCGATACACCCGACGTGTGCCGATTGTACCGGACTGGAGAATTACCGATGCTGCGCCTTGTATTTCGCCTGCTGCTCCTGTCGCTGATCGTCGGGCCGGTCGCTTTCGTGTTTGCCGCGCTCGAACGCGCGCCGGTTCTTCCCGAGACCGCGACGCTGGATCCGCGGATGACGGTTCAGGCGCGGGCGCTTGCGGTGCGGTTGCGCGCCGCGCTGGACGGTCCCGCCGGGGCGGACGGAACGGTGCGCATCCCTGCGACCGAAACCGAACTGAACAGCGCGCTGGCCGCGGCGGGCCGCTTGGTGCGCCCGCTGCGCGGCCAGACGCGGATCGACGGGACGGGCGTGCGGATCGCGCTGTCCGGGCAGGTGCCGGGCCTGCCGGATCTGGGCTGGATCAACCTCACGGCGCAGGTCGCGCCGTCCGAAACGGGTCTCGATGTCGTGGCGGTGCGGCTGGGGCGGATGGACCTGCCACCGGGTCTGACCGTAGCCGCGCTGCGATCCCTGCTGGATCTTGGGAGCCCGGACGACGCGGGCAGTCTGTTGCTGGGGTCGGTCGCGGGCTTGGCGACGCTGCCGGGCAAGGCGGAACTGATCGTGGCCACCGGGCCGGACGGCGGGCCGTCCATGCTGTCACAGGTGACCGGCGCGCTACGCGGTCTCGCAGGCGTGGGCGACACCGCGGCGGTGAGCCGCCACTACAGAGCGATGCACGACGCCGCCGCACAGGGCAAGTTGCCATCCAGCGGGTCGGCCCTTCCGTGGGTCCGCTTCGCACTGGCGGAGGTGGTCGCGGCCGGGCACGACACGCCCGGTGCGGCGCGGGACGACCTGCGCGCCGCCTTTACCGCCCTCGGAGCCCATTGCGGCGACCGGCGCGCGACCGAAACCATCGCCGGTCGGATGGACGCGCCGGGCGGCCCCTCGGCCTGCGCGGGCACGACGCTGGGCGGACGCAGGGACCTGCGCCAGCACTTCACCCTGTCGGCGGCCCTGGCGGCGACGGGCGGTGGCGGCATGTCCTTCGGGATGGGCGAGGTCAAGGAATTGCTTGACGCCGGGCGCAGCGGCGGGTCCGGCTATTCCTTCGACGATCTGGCCTTCGATCGTGCGGGCATCCGGTTGTTCGACACGGCGATGGCCACGGCACCGGCCGATCTGCCCGCCCTGCTGGCGCGGATGACCGGAGAAAGCGCCATCGCGCCGCCCATCGACGGTCTGCCCGCTGGTCTGACCGAGGCGCAGTTCACGGCGCAGTTCGGCAGCGTGGACAGTGCCGCCTATGCCGCGATGCTGGCCGAGATCGACACCCGGATCGCCGCGCTGGCGGTGCATGGGAACTGAGGGCAGGTCTTGGGCGCTTGGGCGCTTGGGCCCCTTTGGCCCTCGGCGGGCGCGGGCGTCGTCTCGGCGGATCGGCGCAGCACCTTGCGCAGCGCGCTGTCGTTCGGGCGCCTGAGCCGATACCGCACGGACGACCGGTCCGCCCCGATCAGGGAACACGCCCCCCGCGCGCGCATGCCAT
>DAIPIS010000263.1:0-2747 GCA_036770665.1 Meridianimarinicoccus sp. | reverse complement strand
TCCTGCCCAGTTACATGATGAGCTTCATGTTCCGCGACGACGGGCGCGCGACGGCTGTGGCCTTTGTCATCATGGTCGTGGTGCTGCCGGTGATGGTCTGGAACATCGTGCAAGCGCGCCGCGAATTGCGCTGAGGGGGACAGTATGGACGGAATTGCGGGACAGAAATCGGGCCTTTCCATCGCCACGCATCTTGCGGTGCTGTTTCTGGTGCTGATCTGGCTGGTGCCCACGGTGGGGCTGCTGGTGTCGTCGTTCCGGGACCGGGACCAGATCTCGGCCTCGGGCTGGTGGCAGGCGCCGTTTTCGGTGGAGTTGACCTTTCGCACGGCGGCAGGCAGCGATGGCGCGGTGCAGGAGGGCGACACCTGGGTGCTGACCGGCAACATCTTCGACGACCCGGCGTTGCAGGGCAGTTTCGCCAGTGGTGCGGGGCAAGTCACGGCGTTCAGCGTGTCGGCCTTCGATCCGCGGTCGGCGGTGGCAGGCACCGAGATCGAGACGCGCGACGGCGCGCGGCTGACCGTGAACCCGGACGGCACCTTTCGGCTGGTGAGCGCGGAGGAACCGGGCGGCACGCAGCGGATCTATTTCGCCGCCAAGACACCGCCGCAGTTCACGCTGGGCAATTACCGACAGGTTCTGACCGCCGACAACATGGACCGGGCCTTCATCAACACGATGACGGTGACGATCCCCGCGACGATCATCCCGATCCTGATCGCGGCCTTCGCGGCCTATGCGCTGGCGTGGATGGATTTTCCGGGGCGCGGCTGGCTGATCGCGGCGGTGGTGGGGCTGCTGGTCGTGCCGTTGCAACTGGCGCTGGTGCCGATGCTGAATTTCCATAACTCGATCGGGGTCGGGCAGAGTTTTCTGGGGATCTGGTTCGCGCACACGGCGTTCGGCATGCCGCTCGCGGTGTATCTCTTGCGCAACTACATGGTCGGCCTGCCGCGCGACATCATCGAAAGTGCCAAGGTGGACGGGGCGACGGATTTCCAGGTCTTCACCCGGATCGTGCTGCCCCTGAGCCTGCCGGCCCTGGCCGCGTTTTCGATCTTTCAGTTCCTGTGGACGTGGAACGACCTGCTGGTGGCCAAGGTGTTCCTGCCGTCCGACGACGCGAGCAAGGTGATGACGGTCAAGATCGCGGATGACCTGCTGGGATCGCGCGGCGGCGACTGGGGGATCCTTGCGACAGCGGCCTTCGTGTCGATCGCGGTGCCGCTGGTGGTGTTCTTCACCATGCAGCGGTTTCTGGTCCGTGGCCTTCTGGCCGGGTCTGTCAAGTGAACGGAGTGACTTTTCATGGTGCATCTTGAGCCGCGTCCCGCCCCGCAGCGGTCTGCCGGGCCGGTCGATCCCGACTGGTGGCGGGGGGCCGCGATCTATCAGATCTATCCGCGGTCCTTTCAGGACAGCAACAACGACGGCATCGGCGATCTGGCGGGCATCATCAACCGTCTGGAACATGTGGCGAAGCTGGGCGTGGACGCGATCTGGATTTCGCCGTTCTTCCGGTCGCCCATGCTGGATTTCGGCTATGACGTGGCCGATTACCGGGACGTGGACCCGATGTTCGGCAGCCTTGGCGATTTCGATGCGCTGATCGACCGGGCGCACGGGTTGGGATTGAAGGTGCTGATCGATCTGGTGATGAGCCATACGAGCGACCAGCACCCGTGGTTCAAGGAAAGCCGGTCGAGCCGGGACAACGCGCGGGCCGACTGGTATGTCTGGGCCGACCCCAAGCCCGATGGCAGCCCGCCCAACAACTGGCTGTCGATCTTCGGCGGCTCTGCCTGGGAATGGGACGGGGAGCGGATGCAGTATTACCTGCACAATTTCCTGACCCAGCAGCCCGACCTGAACTTCCACTGCGACGCCGTTCAGGCGGAGATGCTGGACACCGCGCGCTACTGGCTGGATCGCGGGGTGGACGGGTTCCGGCTGGATACGGTGAATTTCTATTTCCACGACCGGCAGTTGCGGGACAACCCGCCGCTCGCGCCCGAGGACCGCAACGAAAACACGGCGCCGGCGGTGAACCCCTACAACTTCCAGGATCACCTTTATGACAAGACCCAGCCCGAGAACCTGGATTTCCTGCGCCGGTTGCGGGCGGTGATGGACGATTATCCCGGCACGACCAGCGTGGGCGAGGTCGGCGAAAGCCAGCGCGGCACGCAGGTGCAGGCGGACTACACGGCGGGCGATGACCTGCTGCACATGTGTTACGACTTCGACTTCCTGTCGAACGTCTATCCTACGGGCGGGCAGGTGGCGCGCGTGCTGGAACGCTACATGCGGATCGTGACCGAAGGCTGGGCCTGCTGGGCCTATTCCAACCACGACGTGGTGCGCCATCCGACCCGTTGGGGCATGGATGAGGCTGCATCAAGGGCTTATGCGGCGCTGTTGATGTCGGTGCGCGGGTCCGTGTGCCTGTATCAGGGGGAAGAGCTGGGCCTGTCGGAGGCCTATGTCGCCTATGAGGACCTGCAGGACCCTTACGGCAAGCGGTTCTGGCCCAAGTTCAAGGGCCGCGACGGGTGTCGCACGCCGATGCCGTGGTCGGCGGACGCGGCCCAGGGCGGGTTCACCGAAGGGCATCCGTGGCTTCCGGTGGCGCGGGAGCACCTGTCGCGTGCGGTGTCGGAACAGGAGCGCGACCCGGACAGCATGCTGCAGTTCTACCGGGCGATGCTGGGATTTCGGCGGGCGCACCCGGCCTTGCGCAAGGG
>DAIPIS010000262.1:0-2767 GCA_036770665.1 Meridianimarinicoccus sp. | reverse complement strand
GACGACATCACCCATGTGGACGGGCGCGTCGATCCGGTCGCCGATGCGGAAACCATCGAGACCGAACTGATGCTTGCGGACATCGAAAGCATCGAACGGCGGCTGGCGAACCTGTTGCGAAAGGTGCGCGGCGGCGACAAGGACGCGGTGCAGCAGGAACGGCTGTTGCGCGCGGCCCTGAGCGCGCTGGAAGCGGGCCAGCCCGCGCGCAGCGTGCCGGTCGATGCCGACGACGCCAAGGCGTGGCGGATGCTGCAGCTTCTGACCACGAAGCCGATCCTTTACGTGTGCAACGTGGAGGAAGCGGCGTCGGCCACCGGCAACGCCCAGTCGGCGCGCGTGGCCGCGATGGCGGCGGCGCAGGGGGCGGCGTCGGTCGTGATCTCGGCCGCGATCGAGGAGGAGATCAGCCAGCTCGACGCGGAGGAAGCGGCGGCGTTCCTGTCGGACCTGGGGCTCGCGGAAGCGGGGCTCGACCGGCTGATCAAGGCTGGCTACGCGCTGTTGCAGTTGGAGACCTATTTCACCGTGGGGCCCAAGGAAGCCCGCGCCTGGACCATCCGGCACGGCACGCTGGCCCCGCAGGCGGCGGGCGTGATCCACGGCGACTTCGAGCGCGGCTTCATCCGGGCCGAAACCATCGCCTACGACGATTTCATCGCCTGCAACGGCGAGACCGGGGCGAAGGACGCGGGGAAAATGCGGGTCGAGGGCAAGACCTATACCGTCAAGGACGGCGACGTTCTCCATTTCCTGTTCAACGCCTGACCGCCGACAGCCCGTCCGGGCACATGGCCGCGAACACGGCTGCGTGAACCTTGCGCGCTGCGGCTTGCGCCGGCAGGCCTCGCACCGCACGCTCCGGCCATGTTGATCTTGCCGGAGGGTCCGATGCCACGTTTCATTATCCTGCGGTCGCGCGGTCTTGCCGCCACCCTGACATTGGCGATGGCCACCCTGACATTGGCGATGGCCGCGATGATCGTGGCGTCCGCCCCGGGTCAAGCACATGGGTTCAGCGACCGCGAGTTCGTCGTGATGGAAAGCCCCGCCGACGTCGCCACGACCACCCGCGCGCTGGTGGCCGCCATAGAAGGCGCGGGGGCGACGGTGTTCGCGGTCATCGACCACGGGGCCGGGGCCGCGTCGGTCGGGCAGGCGCTCAACGGCGCTCAGGTGGTGATCTTCGGCAATCCCGCGCTTGGCACGCAGGTCATGCAGGACGATCTTCTGACCGGGCTCGCGCTGCCGTTGCGGGTGCTGGTCTACGAAGGCGACGACGGGATCACGCGGCTGGCCCACGAAGACCCTTCGGCCTTTCTGGGCGGCTTCGATGTGAGCCCCGAAGCCCCCTATATGGAACAGATGCGCGCGGCCTTGATGCGGCTGTCCGCGGCGGCGGTGGACGCGGTGCAGCCTTGACGTGACTGGGGCGGCCCGCTGCGCCGCGCGGGGACGGTGCCTGACTGCGCGGCGCCGGATGTGGCTGTGCGGCGCACCCACGCGTTGTCCTGCCGCGCAGGCCCCGCGCGACCGACACCCCGACCGGGGCGTGGGGGTCCGGCCCCATGGGCAACGCTGAGGGCGTGCAGAGGAAACGCAGCGTGGCCGGCATGCCGGGGCGCGGTCACCGGGCGGGGTCAGCGCGCGGCGGTGACGCGGTCAGGCCAGCGCGGAGCGCGGCCACACGCGTGGCGGTTGCCCATCGATCAGGCCAAGGCCGCAAGTGCGGCGCGCAAGTCGAGCGCGCCATCATAAAGCGCCCGGCCCGATATCGCCCCCGCGACCACGCCCGTGGCCTTGAGCGCGACGAGGTCGTCCAGCGACGCCACGCCGCCCGACGCGATCACGGGCACCGTCACCGCCCGCGCCAGCGCCGCCGTTGCCGCGATGTTCGGGCCGCCCATCGCCCCGTCGCGGTCGATGTCGGTGTAGATGATCGCGGCGATGCCTGCGTCCTCGAACCGCCGGGCAAGATCGGTGACGGTCAGGTGCGTCTCCTCGGCCCAGCCGCGGGTGGCGATGCGCCCGCCGCGCGCGTCCATCCCGACCGCGACCTGTCCCGGAAAGGCCCGGGCCGCCGCGCGCACCAGATCCGGGTCCTCCACGGCCACGGTGCCGAGAATCACGCGCGCGATGCCTTTGGCGAGCCATGTCTCGATCGTGGCCATGTCGCGGATGCCGCCGCCCAGTTGCGCGGGGATGTCGGTGGCGTGCAGGATCGCCTCCACCGCCGCCCCGTTCACCGGCGCGCCCGCGAAGGCCCCGTTGAGATCCACCAGATGCAGCCAACCGCAGCCCGCGTCCTGGAACGCGCGGGCCTGTGCCGCGGGGTCGTTGCCGAACACCGTGGCCTTGTCCATGTCGCCCCGCAGCAGGCGCACGCACTGGCCGTCCTTCAGGTCGATGGCGGGATAGAGGATCATGGGCCGGGGTCCTTTCGCTGGCGTCGCGCGACGTTGGGCGGTGCTTCGCATGCGGTGGGCGCGATGCCAAGAGGCCGGGGGGGCCGTGCCGGGATACGGTCGGCTGCACGCCGCCGGTCGCCGCCCGTCGACGCCAGTCGCCGCCGGTCGTCCCATGCCGTCGCCGGTCGCCGCCGGTCGACGCCGGTCGCCTCCAGTCTCCGCCCGTCGCTCCCAGCCGCCGCCGGTCGCCGCCGGTCGGTGCGGGATCCGCAGGGCTCCGGATCGGGCATGGACGTGTGCAGGACCGCAAAGCGGGCGCGGCCGGTCGCCCCGCGGGCGCACGGCACCATGGCGCGACG